>JBNJCY010000258.1:0-3792 GCA_051744325.1 Actinomycetota bacterium | reverse complement strand
CGTGAACGAGATCGCGAACAGCGACAGCGCCGTGAGGGCGCCACCGATGATGATGGTGCGGCGGGGCCCGAGGACCCGTGCGGCCCAGGGACCGATCGTGGTCATGGCCACCGCGCCGGTGAGTCCCAGGATCGAGTTGTAGATCATCACCTGGCTGAGCCCCACGCCCAGTTCCCGCGCGAGCGGTGGGTTCACCAGGCTGAAGCTGAGGACGACGAACATAAAGCCGATCATCAGCATCGCGGCGCCTGCGAGCACCATCCAGTGGCGGGTGGTGCCGGGGGCGGGGCGGGTGGTGCCGGGGGCGGGGCGCGGGTGATCGGGGAGATCCCCAGCGGCGGTCATGACCCCATAGCCTAGGGCAGAGCACATCCGAGGAGGTCTGGTGTCCGAGAGTCACAGTCCGTCCGGGGTACGCCCGGTGGTCACTCTGTTCGAGTCCTACGGGTCGGGCGCCTCCGCGCTGGGGCCGCGGGTGGCCGAGGCCCTCGGGGTGGCGTACCTCGGCCAGGCGTACTCCTCCGAGCAGCTCGAGGAGGCGGAGGCCGCCACCGAGGGGGGCTTGGTGGAACGCGTCCTCCAGTTCCTCGGGCGGGTCGGAATAGACGCCGCCGCAGGTGCTGTCACTGAGGCCGAGGAGCGCGAGAGAGCCCTGGCGAACATGAGGCGGGTGCGTGACGCCGCTGCCGACGGCGTCGTCGTGCTGGGGCGGAACGCGACCGTTATCCTCGCGGACCATCCGGGCGTGATCCACGTCAAGCTGGACGGACCGCTGGAGCAGCGAGTGGAGCGAGCCGCGGCAGAGGCGGGCATCACGCTCGCGGAGGCGTCCCGGCGCCAGTCCCGGGAGGACCGGGTGCGGGCCGAGATGTCGCTGCGGCTGTACAACTGGGACCCGCGGGCGAACGACCGCTTCGACCTGGTCATCAACACCGGCTCTGTCGGGCTCGACGCGGCGATCGAGCTGATCGTGGAGGCGCACCGGGTACTGTCCCGCTGAGTCCGCTGGGCGTTCGCTCCAGCGGCCACGGCTTCGTTGCCCCAGCAGGGTCGAGCGCGGTCGATCACCTCTGAGCATCGACGCCGCGCCAAGCTACGATCCACCGCCCGCTGTGTCGCGGGGCTCGGTGCTCCGTGTGGGATCGGTCGCCGCGGGCGCCGGAGCACAGCCCTCAGCGGCGGTAGGCCGGAGTCGCCACCGTCAGGACCACGAGCGCGGCGGCGAGGACGCCGGTGAGGACGATGGCCATGGCGACGGCGTCGCTCCCCAGCACCCCGACCAACGGGCTCACCACCCCCGCCATCCCCGCCTGCATCGCCCCGAGCATCGCGGCGGCGGTTCCCGCGCGCTCGCCGTGCCTGCTGAGTGCGAGGGCGGTGGCGTTGGCGGGGATGAACATCACCGAGCTCATCAACAGCCAGAGCACCACGAGCAGAACGGCCAGTCCACCCACCTCGAAGAACGCCACGCCCAGCAGCACCAGCGCGAGGGAGAACACCCCCGGCACCGCGACCCGCAGGATGGCCAGCGGTTCGAAGCGGTGCACGAGCGAGGCGTTCACCTGGGACATGACGATCCCGCCCAACCCGTTCGCCGCGAACACCAACGCGAACTGCTGCGCGCTCAGGCCGAACTGGAGCTGCAGCACGAAGGGCGCACCGGACACGTAGCTCAGGATCGTGCTCATCCCCAGGGCGGGGAGCAGGGCCAGGGCCATGAACTGACGGTCGCGCAACACGGACCAGTAACCGCGCGCCACGTTCGTCATGCCGCTGCTCGCCCGGTGCTCCGGCGAGAGCGTCTCGGGCAGCAGCCGGTGCACCGCGATCCCCAGCACCACGCCGAACAGCGCGAGCGCTGCGAACACGGCGCGCCAGCCCCACACGCCCGCGATCAGGCCGCCCACGGTGGGAGCCAGGAGCGGAGCCACGCCGATCACCAGCATGAGCCGCGACAGCACCCGCGCCGCCGCGCCGCCGATCAACCGGTCCCGGATCACGGCCATCGCGGTGACGGTGGCGGCGGAATTCCCGATGCCCTGGAGCATCCGCATCGCGATCAGCACCTCGATGCTGGGCGCGACCATGCACGCCAGGGACGCGACGATGTGCAGCCCGATCCCGAACATCGCAGGTCGCCGCCGGCCGTACCGGTCGGAGAGCGGGCCCATGAGCAGCTGGCCCACCGCCCCGCCGATCAGCACCCCGGAGATGGTGAACTGGACGGCCGCCGCAGTGGTGTCCAGGTCCTCGGCCACCGCGGGCAGGGAGGGCAGGTACATGTCCATCGAGACCGCCCCGAGCGCCGCGATGAACCCGAGCAGCGCGACGAACCCCGGCGAGAACCGGGCCGAGGTCGAGGCGGACGTCACCCTTGCATGTTCCTCGCGGGGGTCACCCGCTGTCGAATGCCGGCTGCGGCCCACACGAACAGCACGCCAACGGTGGACCACGGGCGCTCCGGGTGCAGCACCGCGCCGTTCTGCCAGACCAGCAGGGTCCCGGCGAACAGCAGCGCGAACCCGACCACGCCGGCGCGCACGGACACCGCCTCCCATGACGGCGCCAGCCGCCGCTCCACCCGCCCGATCCACGGCACCACAGCCACGATCACCGTCACCGACGCCACCAGGATCACAGAAGGGTGCAGCAGCGCCGGCGCCATTCCCGGCACCGCCCGGCCCGCGCTCACCAGCACCAGGATCGCGAGGATGATGCACGCCGCCTGCCACAGGTACACGGTCACGAGGTGCGCGCCCGCCACGGCGAGCCGCCGCTGCCACGCCGCCCCGACGTCGCGCAGCACTCCCGCTCGCTGCAGCAGCGCCAGCACGCTCACCTGCGCGAGCCCCAGCACCACGATCGCCACGCTCGGCGGGTAGTAGTTGGCGATGGGGGACAGTGGATACCCCGCCACACCCACGAGGACGACGACGCCCGTGGCCGCCGTCGTCGCCGTCACCCAGGGCAGCACGCGCCGCCGGAACCACCCGCGCCGCAGCCCGACCCCGAGCTGGTGGCACGCCAGCCAAACGAGGACCCAGTTGGCACCGCGGATGTCGACGACGCCGGCCACCTGATCCACCACCGTGGCGCCGGCGCCGAGGAGCAGCGGCACCGCGACCCCCTGGCGTTCCTGCAGCCGGACCATCGGGTCGGCGAGCGCCACGACCACGAGGTAGGCGACCAGGAACCAGAGGAAGTCGGCGTAGTCGCGGCTGAGCGCCGTCGCCAGCTCGAGCGCGCCGAGGCCGTCCAGTCCCGGGTAGGGGAGCGACGGCGGCGCGCCCGGCCACCACGCCGCAGCCGTGGCGAAAGAGGCCAGCACCGTCACGAAGAGCGCGATCGGGCCGGCCAGCCGGCTGCCGCGGCGGGTTAGCCGACCGAGGTCATCACCCGGCCCGGACCGGGACCCGGACCCGGACCCGGCGCCCCGTGACTCCGCGGACGCCGCG
Source organism: Actinomycetota bacterium (assembly GCA_051744325.1). Lineage (GTDB taxonomy): Bacteria > Actinomycetota > Actinomycetes > Actinomycetales > Actinomycetaceae > UBA1383. Next base: position 337 of record JBNJCY010000258.1, on the reverse strand, counting down.
TGGCCGTACCCCGCCGCGACGAAGAACACCGGCAGGATCATGACGAACCAGCCGAGCACGAGCAGCGGCTCGCCGGGCACCCACCGCGTCAGCACGATCCGCCCGTCCGTCAGGTTCACCTCGAAGAACAGGGTGTGGTAGACCACCACCGTCACCACGGCAAGCACGCGCGCGGCGTCGATGAGGTGGTTGCGTGACGCCATGCGCCCATCATTCCTGCTGGGGTTGGGCGAGAGGGGGCGGACGGCCGCGGACGGCGCGGACGGCGCGGACGGCGCGCGGACGGCTCTCCACGCGAACCGATCGGGTCGCCACGCCGCCCACCCATTGCGTCCCC
>JBNJCY010000257.1:0-3794 GCA_051744325.1 Actinomycetota bacterium | reverse complement strand
GCCACGGCACGTTGTATGCGGACGCGTCGCCATTCTCCCCAAGGTGCGTGGAATGGCGACGGAAGGATATACACGGCAACTTCGGTGTATTTCTTCCCGGTGTATCTCAAATCGGCGGAACCGCTGGATCCTTGATATGCGCCCCAGCAGGGGAGTTGTGTCGGTGGTACGGGTCAAGTCTCGCGGTCAGCGAATCTCAACGTATGTTGACGGTTGTTGAGAGGGCGATGGGGGTTGTTGAGAGGGCGATGGGGGTTGTTGAGAGGGCGATGGGGGTTGTTGAGAGGGCGATGGGGGCTGATGGCAGCGGTGGAGGTGGTGCTGCGGGGTCGGAGTTGCGGTGGAGGGGCCGCTCATGGCCGCGGGGGGCTCGGCCAGGCGGCAGAGGAGCTGGGTGTGAAGGCGGAGCGGCTCAGTGCGGCGGTGGAGGGGTGGCGGTGGTGGAGTCGCTGGGTGCTGCGGAGCTGGCGGTGCACAACTCTCGCTCCCCCGCCCATACCCCCGGGGGTATGATTGAGCCATGAGCACCGCCGAGCAGGACCGCACCGCCGAGCAGGACCGCACCGCCGAGCAGGACCGCACCGCCGAGCAGGACCGCACCGCCGAGCAGGACCGCACCGCCGAGCAGGACCGCACCTCCGCGCCGGGTACCGCCATCTCCCTCGAGGAGCGGCTCGCCACCCTGCCGCGCCTGGACGCCCTCGGCGTGGACACCCCCGCCGGTCCGGCCGCGTGGTTCAGCGGCTGGAGCCCGCGGCACACGCTGGTCACCCTTGCCGCGATCCCGGTGTTCTACCTCGTCTACGGCAGCGCAGTCGGCTCGTTCCTTCCTGACAACGCCCTCGTGCTGGGATCACTCGTGCTCGCCTCGGTCCTCGGTGCGCTCGTGGCCGCCACCTACCTGCCCACCGGCCAGAAGAACGCCGCGCCCACGCCATGTGCCGCCGGGGCGCTCTTCCCCGTCCTGCTCGCCATGTTCCTCTTCGAGGGGGCGCTCGCCACTCCTGTCAGCGCCGTGCTCGCCACGGTGCTCGTGGGCGGGGGACTTGCCCAGCGCGTCTTCGGCGCAGGCGCCTGCTCCGCCTGACGACGCCGCCGCTCAAGCCGCGTCGTCGTCGATCCAGAGGAACTCCCACAGGTGTCCGTCGATGTCCGTGAACCACCGGGAGTACATCGAGCCGTGGTCCTCGGGCTCGCGAGCCTCGGTGGCACCCGCCGCCAGTGCCCGCTCGACGAACTGGTCGACGTGGAACCGTGAGTCCATTGTGAGACTCGTCACGGCTTCCGCCGCTGTCAGGGTGTCCACCGGCTCCCTCCCCGCGAGTTCCCGGAAGGAGCGCTCGCCCAGGAGCATCACCCGGATGTGAGGGGAGACAGCGAGGCAGAGAGCATCCTCGCTGGTGAGACGCTCATCGACAGCCCAGCCGACGGCTTCCCAGAAGACCCGGCCCGCTTCGAGGTCACGGACGGCGAGGTTGACGAACACCATCGGTTCGCGCTGACTCATGGCAACCACGATAGGGGGTGGCGCCTGCGGTCGCCGGGATCCGGTGCTGGCGATAGTTTCGAGGGATGCACATCCGACAAGGGGGCTACGACGACCTCCGAGCGATCCTGGATTCCGGCCTGCGCATCAACTCCCGCGTGAAACCCGAGCACATGGTGGTCGCGGAGGGCGAGGGCGGGGAGCTCGCCGGCTTCGCCTACTGCTTCCTCTCCGGCCTGCACCGCGAGCGCTACTGGGTCACTGCCCGGGTGTGCAACGGATATCGGCGTGAGGGCCTCGGCACCGACCTCGTGCGCGAGCTCGGCAAGGTCCGGGACGAGGACCGCCCCTTCTACGTGAAGATGCGCGAGGACAACCCGGCACTCGACTGGATCCGCTCCTTCGGCGGCGTGGCCTTCCAGGTCTGCCCGCCCATGACCCTCGATCTCACCGACCCGGCCACCCGCGAGTGGCTCGAGGCACTCCCCGCGGCCGAGCGCGTCGTCCCCGGCACCTCCCTCACGGACGACCAGCTCGTCCACGCCTTCTCCTCGATGTACGAATGGGTCCACGAGGACTGGTCCCCGGTCACGTCCCGCGCTGACGTCGAGCGCGTCTACGCCGAGGAGATCCGCCACGAGCTCGACCGCGAGCTCTCCCACTTCGCCATGGAGGGCGACGACGTCGTCGCGGGCGTGTTCGTCTTCCGCACCCCCACCGGCGAGGCCCTCGATGCTGTCGCCGAGACCATCACCCGGGACGCGCCCGACGGCGATGCCGCCCTGGCAGGCTGCGTGCGCGCGGCGGCACGGCTGGCCGCCGACCGCGGCTGGGCCGAGCTCGCCTTCGACGGCCACCGGGACGACCCGCACCTGTACCCGCTGCTCTTCGGTGCCCCGAAGCTCACCGGGGACACCATGTACTACATGGAGTACGAGCCCCCGCGCGACTGACTCAGTGCAGCGGTGACTGCTGCATCCGCGAGCAGATCCAGTGCGCCACCATGGCGGTCCAGCCGGTCTGGTGCTGGGCGCCAAGGCCGCGGCCGTCGTCGCCGTGGAAGTACTCGCTGAAGACGGGGTGGGCGTCCCACAGCGGCCCCGACGGGAAGTCCCGCGGGGTGGAGGGCCGCCGCCCGTCAGCGCCGGGCAGGAACAGCGCGCGCAGCCGCCGCTCCAGGTCATCCGCGACGTCGCACAGATGCGCCCGCGTCCCGGACCCGACCGGGAACTCCACCTCCAAGTTCTCGAACGCCTCGGCATAGGTGCGCAGCGCATCCAGCAGCAGGGCGTTGACGGGCAGCCACACCGGCCCGCGCCAGTTCGAGTTCCCGCCGAACATGGGGGAATCGGACTCGCCTGGTACGTAGCCGATGGTGAGGGCCTGGCCGTTCACCCAGTCGGTGTGGCCGGCGCGGTACGCGGCGGACAGGGAGCGGATCCCGAACGGGGAGTAGAACTCCTCCTCGGAGAGCATCCGCGCCAGCACCCGCCGAGCACGATCCGGGTCCACCAGCGCGAGCACCATCTCCAGCCCTGCGGGAGTGGGTTCCCGAGCCAGGGCGTCCATCAACTCGGGGCGGTTGCGGTCGAGCCACTTCAGCCGTTCCATGTAGTCGGTGAGCTCGCGACTCACCCACGTGGGGATCGGGGCGATCGCCATGAGCGGCAGGAGCCCCACCATCGATCGCACCCGGAGCCGGTGGGCGCCGCCGGAGTCCACGAGCATGTCGTAGAAGAAGCCGTCCTCCTCATCCCAAGGGCTCGCGTCCGCGGAACCCAGGTGCTCCATGGCCTCCGCGATCGCGAAGAAGCGCTGCAGGAACGTGGCCGCGAGCTCGTCCCACGCGTGGTCCTCGCGGGCCAACTCGAGGGACATGCGCAGCATGAGGAGGGTCAGGAACGCCACCCAGCTCGTCGCGTCCGACTGCTCGAGCCGGACCCCGTCGGGCAACGGCGCGGAGCGGTCGAACATCCCGATGTTGTCCAGCCCGAGGAATCCGCCCTCGAACAGGTTGGAGCCGTCCGGGTCCTTCCGGTTCACCCACCACGCGAAGTTCAGCAGGAACTTGGAGAGCACCCGGATCAGGAATGCGCGGTCGCGGGCGCCGTCGATGAGGTACACCTGCCACGCCGCCCAGGCCAGCGTGGGCGGGTTGACGTCGTCGAACTCCCATTCGTAGGCCGGGAACGCGCCGTCGGGGTTCTGGACCCACTCCCGGCACATGAGGACGATCTGGCCCTTCGCGAACTCCGGATCCACGTGCGCGAATGCCACGCAGTGGAACGCGAGGTCCCAGGAGGCGAAC
>JBNJCY010000256.1:0-3822 GCA_051744325.1 Actinomycetota bacterium | reverse complement strand
TCCACCGTCACGTACCCCGCTAGCAGGAAGAACGTCACCGCCACCAGGCGGAGCGCGCGGCGTTCCTTGCGTTCGTCAACGTCGCCATGCCGCAGGCGGGCGGAAAGCCGCATCGCCACCAGCACCCCGGCGATGGATTCGATCGCGGAGTCCACCCCGAACCCGACCACGGACACCAGGCCCGCCATCAGGCCCGCGGTGATCGCGATCGCCCCCTCGGCCACGTTGTACGCGACCGTGAACTGGGCGAGCCGCAGGCCGCGGCGGGTGAGCTGTTCACGAGACGTGTCGACTGTCATCCGGCGATGATAGCGACGACGACGGCGCCGCCGAACCACCCAGCGCTGCCGCACGGCGGGCACCGTGCGGATCGCCTGTGTCAGGCGGGGAGCGTCAGCCCTTGTTGGCCACCGTCAGCCCTTGTTGACCACCTGCCTCCGCTGCAACCCCACCAGCCCGAGCGCCACGCCCGCCGCCGCGATGAGCGTCAGCCACAGGATCGGTACCAGCGCGAAGTCCTCCACCGGCATCTGGGCCAGGTGGCTGAACGGCGAGAGGTCGAGGAACCATTCGGGGAAGTCGAGCAGGGAAGAGAACACACCGACGAAGATGATCACCCCGACCAGCGCCCAGCCCACGATAGCGAGCGCCCGAGGCGCCCACCCGAAGATCAGCGCACTCACGCCGACCACCACGAGCACGCCCGGAACCATGTTGAGGTGGGCCCAGAGGCTGTCGGGCACCGCACCCCAGTCACCCGTCACGGCACCGATCGCGGCGCCGGTGACCAGGGCGGTCACCACCATGATGAGCGTCGCGCCCAGCGCCACGACGCCGAAGTGGGACCCGGCCCACGCGGCGCGGCTGGTCGGGGTGGCGAGGATGGCCTCGGCGCGGCCGCGGGCCTCCTCCACCACGAGCCCCTGCACGGCGAACACCACGTACGCGGCGGTCATGTAGCCGGAGAACGAGGCGAGGAACGCGACATAGCCCTCCGCCAGGCCTTCCCCGAACACCTCCATGAGCAGCGGCGGCATCTCCTCGGCGGCGTCCAGCATGGCTTGCGCGAACGCGCCGTCGATGAGGCCGAACAGTGCGATCACCGAGCCCCACCCGATGATCGCTCCGCGCTGCAGCCGGGCCGCCAACCCGAACGGCGTCCCCAGCGACGGCGGGGCGTCCACCCGCCCGCTCTTGACCGCCATCATGCTCGCCCCGAAGTCGCGCCGGGACTGCAGCGCGTACGCCGCCACCACACACGCCGCGGTCAGCGCCACGAGCAGCAGCAGCGGCCACCACCGGTCGTACACGTACGGGGCTGTCTGGGAGCCCCACCCCAGCGGGGAGGCCCACGAGAGCGCCGATCCGCCCACGGCCAGCATGTCCCCCAGCGCCCGCACCATGAAGGCCACGCCGAGCACGCCACCGGCCAGTCCGGCCGCCGCCCGCGAGTTGGCGCTGAGCTGCACGGTCACCGCGGTGATCCCGGCCCAGGTCATGCCGGTCAGGCCCATCGTGACGCCCACCAGGACCGAGCCCTCCGTGGCGTACCCGTTGCCGATCGCCAGGCCGATCACGATCACTGTGGCCGCAACGTTCGCGATCGCCGCGACGATGAGGGCGGCGGTCAGCGGCGCGTGCCGCCCGACCACGTTCGCCCGCAGGACCTCGGACCGCCCGCTCTGCTCCTCGGCGCGGGTGTGCCGCGCGATCAGCAGGATGTTCATGAGGGCGGCGAGCAGGTGGAGGTACAGGGCGTAGGCGGCCGCGAAGAACCGCTCGTACGTCACCATGTCCATCCCGAACGCCGGGCCCACCCACATGCGCCCAACCGGGGACTCGAACAGGATCGCCGCCCCCGCGAGCCCGGCCTCGTCCGGCGCGAGCTGCGGCAGCGCGGCCCCGATGTAGATGAGGTACAGGCCCAGGCCGCCCACCCAGAGCGGCAGCTTGATGCGGTCCCGCCGCAGCATGAAGCGCACCAGGGTACCGGTGCCGGTGATCGTGCCCCGGCCGCTGGTGCCGCTGTGGCCGCGCAGCTTCCCGCCCGACCGGTGCCCCGAGTCCACGCCGCTGGAGTGGCGGCGCGTCGTCGTCGTCGTGGTCATGTCACGCCACCTCCCGGCCGTTACGGGCCCTCAGGTCGTCGCCATAGTGGCGCATGAGCAGCTGTTCGAGCGTCGGGGGGTGGGCCTGGATGGACCGCACGCCGAGCGTGGCGAGTTCACGCACTACGGACTCGACCTTCTCGCCGTCCACCTCGAACGTCACCATGCCGCCGTCGTCCTGTCGCAGCCCGTGGACGCCCGGCAGCGCCGCCAGCCCCTCGGCCGGCTCGGCCGTGTCGACGACGACGGTCGTGCGCGTCATGTGGCGCAGGTCCCGCAGCGTCCCCGTCTCGACGACCCGCCCCTCGCGGATGATGGAGATCGTGTCCGCCAGCACCTCGACCTGGGCGAGGATGTGCGAGGAGAGCAGCACGGTGGTGCCGGACTCGCGCGCCTCGCGGATCGCCTGCTGGAAGACGAGCTCCATGAGCGGGTCGAGGCCCGCGGTCGGCTCGTCGAGGAGCAGCAGTTCCACATCCGAGATCAGCGCGGAGATGAGGGCCACCTTCTGCCGGTTGCCCTTGGAGTAGGTGCGGGCCTTCTTGGACGGGTCGAGGTCGAAGCGCTGGCAGAGGTCGTCCTTGCGCTTCTTGTCGAGGTCGCCGCGCAGCCGGGCGAGCAGGTCGATGGCCTCGCCGCCGGTGAGGGTGGGCCACAGCTCGACGTCGCCGGGCACGTACGCGAGCCGCTCGTGCAGCTCGACCGCCTTGTCCCACGGGTCCGCGCCGAACAGGCGGACCGTGCCGCCGTCCGCGCGCAGCAGCCCGAGCAGGACGCGCATGGTCGTGGACTTCCCGGCCCCGTTCGGGCCGAGGAAGCCGTGGACCTGCCCGGCCTCCACCGTCATGTCGAGGCCGTCCAGGGCCCGGACCTTCCCGAACGTCTTGACGAGTCCCACTGACTCGATGACGTCACTCATGGGTGTTCTCCTGTTCTCCGGCACTCTCGGCCGGTGTGTCTTCGGTGAGGAAGGCGTCGTATGCCCCGTCGGCGAACACGCCCCTGCTGTAGATCTCCATCACGGCGCGCACGTAGCGGGCGGGGTATCCCTTGCTGCCCAGCAGATCGTCCCCGATGAGGCGCTCCAAGTGCTCGTGCAGCACAAGCCCGCCCATGGACCAGATCATCAGGAGGGCAGTCCGCGCGCGAGGGTCTGCGCTCGGCCGCATCAGGCCGGCCTCCTCCGCCTGGGCGCTGTAGGTCTCCGCATCCGCGACCATCTCGTCAAGCAGGTCGTTCACGTGCGGGCTGCCGTCGTTGAGCGTGCGCGCGAGATAGCGCATCATCGGTCGGTACTCCGCGTACGTCGACGCGATGCTGAGCGGGTCGAGGTTTCTGCCCTCCGCGATGGCCTCCGTCTTGAGGGTGCGCAGGGTGGTGGCGACCCACTGGTCGCAGGCGGTGCGCAGCCCGTCCTTCGAGCCGTAGTGGTGGAGGATCAGCGCCGGCGAGACCCCTGCCCGCGCCGCGATCGCCTTCAGGCTCGTGCTGGTCACGCCATTCTCGCCGAACAGCCCGATCGCGGCCTGCAGGATGCGCTCGGCCCCGCCGCCGACGGCGCTGCTCGCCCCTCCGCCTCGACTGGCGGCCGCGCCGGTCCTGCCGCGCGCCTTCTCGCTGGACACATCGCCTCCCTGCTGCCCTCACACTCGCACTGACTGAACGAACAGTCAGCATAGCCACGCTATGATCGGGTGTCAAAGGTTTTCGAGTG
>JBNJCY010000255.1:0-3829 GCA_051744325.1 Actinomycetota bacterium | reverse complement strand
CTTGAAGAGCCTGTCGATCTCGCCGATCGGCACGGTGGCGGTGGCGGTGAGGGAACGGATCGTGTTGGGGGCCGACGTCGCCACGCCGTCCGCTCGCACGTGAGCGTCCTCGAGGCGGAAACCCTCGAGGGTGAGCACGGGGATGTCGATCTCGAGGTGGTCGAGTTCCCCTGTGGCCAGCTGGGTAAGGAACGGGAACCCCTTCACCGTCACCTCTGCCGTCCCGCCCGTGGTCTCCGCGATGCTGGAGGCGATGCGATCCTCGGTGGTGGACCGCGCGTACACGTCAATCGCCCATGCCAGCCCCACCAGTCCCACGATCACCAAGACGGCCCACGCCAGCTTCCTCATGCCACCACGGTAGGGCGAAACGCCACCGGACACCGGGGTAGTGCCCACGCCTTCTCCAACCACGGCCGGGCAGCGGACCCGTTGTGTAGTGTCGGATGGCGAGGAGGCTGTGATGGCGCGAGGAACCGAGGAGGCGCGGCGGCTGGCCGCCGATCCCTCCACCGACTGGGGCACGCTCTACGAGCTCGCCCAGACGAACCCCGAGCTCCATGCCGAGATCGCGGCCAACCCGTCCACCTACCCCGACCTCCTCGCGTGGCTCGGTTCGCTCGGCAAGCCCGACGTCGATGCTGCCCTGGCACGTCGCGCGGAGGCGGGCAGCGTGGGCGCCACAGTGCCGGACGAACCCGAACCCGAACCCGAACCCGCCGCCACCGTCGTGAGCGAACCCGAACCCGACACGGAACCCGGACCCGAACCGGAACCTGAGCTCGGACCCGAACCGGAACCTGAACCCGGACCCGAACCGGAGCTCCGATCCGAACCGGAACCGGAACTCGACACCAAGGCCACCACCCCCGTCGAACCGGAACCCGAACCCGAACCAGAACTCGACACCACGGCCACCACTCCCGCCGTGAGCGAGAACGAACCGGAACCTGCCGCCGAGATGCCCGAGACGCAGGTGATCCCATCCGCCGAGAAACCGGGGACACCGCCGGCCTATGCGCCCGCGGCGGCGGCTGCGGCGGCGCGGGTGCCGCTCGCGGTCGAGCGGGTGCCGGTCGCCCAGTCGTTCGGACGCCAGCCAGCCGCACCCGGTCCCGTCCAGCCGCCGTTGGAACCCGAGCGCCCCGACGAGGATGACGGCTCCCGCCGACGCCTCATCGTGATCCTCGCGATCATCGGGATCCTCGCGATCGCCGGGATCGCGTGGCTGTTGGGCCGTGACGGGGACGAGCCCGCCGGCACTCCGACCGCGACTCCCACCGTCACCCCGACGACGACGGCCCCCACCACCCCCGGCACCGCCACGGACACCCAGGCAGCGCTGGACGCCGCGACGGCTGCCCTGTCCTCCGTCTTCGCCGCTTCGCAGTGCACCGATCCCGAGGCCGACGCCGCCGCCCTCGCGACCTGGGCCGAGGCCCGCCTCGCGGTGGGAGCCTGGGACGCGGCCGCCACCGATTCGGCCACATCAGCCATCACGTCGCTGCAGTCCCGGTGCAACGCGGGCCACGCCGTCGCCGTAGCGGACCGGGCAGGCGAGCAGGTTCCGGACCTGGCGACCGCGCTCGCGGGCCGGGACTGGGTGACCCCCACCCTCCCCGCCCCCGCGAACGCCGCGGACATCACCGCCTTCTCCTCCCCTTCCGGGAACATCGCGTGCGTCCTCGGCGAGGACAGCGTGAGGTGCTCGATCGAGCAGTACTCGTTCGGCTCCCCGGGCGCCTGCCCGGATCCGGATGCCCCGGTGACGGCCGTGATCGATTCCAGCGGCTCCCGCGCGGACTGCTCAGCGGGCGCCGTCGCCGGCGGGCCGTCCCTGCCCTACGGCAACGCCGCACGGCACAGCCACTTCGCCTGCACCTCGGAGATGGACGGCGTGACCTGCTGGGACACCTGGACCGGTGCACGCATCAAGCTGGCCCGCGCCGTCCTGGAGATCGACGGCCCGGTCCTGGGCGGGGCCGGCTGAGGCTCACTCACCCTGAGGCTCACTCACCCTGAGAGTCACTCGCCGTAGAGCGCCACGAGGGCGTCGGCGATCGCGACGGCGTAGCTCTCGCGCACCGTCGGCTCCTGCACCGCCACGGCCTCGGCCGGGTTGCGGAACTCCGCCAGTTCCAGCAGCACGGCAGGCACCTGGGCGAAGTTCAGCGTCCCGAGGTCATCCCGTCGCTGCAGGGCGTCCGGCACCATGTTCGACGGCGGGAATCCCTCCTCCTCCAGGCTCGCCCGCATCGCCGCCGCCAGCTCCTCCGACGGCGCCCCCTGCGCGTTGTTCAACGGGGTCGCCACGATGATCGTGAAGAAGCCGGCGACGACGGGGGACTCCGAGCCGTTGGCGTGGATCGAGACCAGTGCGGTCGCGTCCGCCCCGGCCTGCCCGCGCGCGTCCACGCACGGCCCGACGCCGTCAGGCCCGCGGGTGAGCTCCACGACGGCGCCGAGGTCCTCCAGGTGGGCCCGCGTGCGATCCGCCACATCCCAGTTGAAGGCGTACTCCGGGTAGCCGTCGTTCGTGATGGTCCCCACCGTGTTGCACGCCTTCATCCGACCCCTCCCGTCCGGGACGAGCGCATTGATCTCGGCAACCGCCTCGGCGTTGCCCGCGTTGTGCCCGGGGTCGAGCACGAACACCCGTCCGGCGAGCGGGAGGGCCACGTTGGGCGACGGCGTCGGGCTGGCTTCCGGCGAGGAGTTGGGCGACGGCGCCGGCTCAGGGGCGAGCGACGACGCCTGGCCGATCCAGAGCCCGACGGCCCCAGCGACCACCGCGGCGGCCGCCGCGGCCACGTCGAGCTTGCCCACGCGCCCAGTGTCGCACGCGGGCTTGGCCCCGGCCCCGGCTCAGTCCTCCGGGACGAACGGCGCTTCGTCGAGCACAGGCCCACCGCCCGGCAGGAGCGCTGGGACGTCGAGATCGACGACTGTGGCCGAGTCGACCACCTGGTTGCGGCTGTAGACGATGTCGCCCGGCTCCATCCACGGCACCAGGGTCTCCACCGTGACGAGGGTGAAGCCCCTTGCCCGGAGGTCCGCCACGATACCGGGCACGGCATCCACCGTGGCAGAGACGCTGTCGTGCATGAGCACGATTGAACCGGACCGCGTATAGGTCGTCACGTGGTTACGGATCTCCGAGGCCGTCCGCCCGTCCCAGTCCCGAGGGTCCACCGACCACAGGATGAGTGGCTTGCCCAGCAGGCGGGTGTTCTCATTCCATGACCCATACGGCGGCCGCAACAAAGTGCTGCGCTCGACGCCAGCCGCGGCAATCGCGTCGTCTGCCCGCTGCACCTCGGAGAGCTGGGCGGAGTAGCTCAGCGTGTCGAGTTGCGGGTGCGAGTAGGTGTGGTTCTCGACCGCGTGGTCCGCCGCCTCCTGGCGGCGCACGGTCGCAGGACGGATCTCCACCTGGCTGCCCACGACGAAGAAGGTCGCGGGGACGTCGAGAGTGGTGAGGGTGTCGAGGAGTCGCTCCGTGTAGGGCGACGGCCCGTCATCGAAGGTGAGGGCCACGCACGCCGCGACGGCGCAGTCGACGGGTTGTGCCACGAGGGCGTCGAAGTCCCCCGGCCCGAAGACCGCCGTCATCCCGGACCAGCCATTGCCCACCTGCAGGCGCGGATACAGCCACCCCCCACGGCCATTGCCCCGGTACAACCACAACAACCCCGCCCCATCCCGGGCCAGCACGTCCACGTTCCCATCCCCCGAGAAGTCCCCCGGGCCGAACACCGCGGTCATCCCGGACCAGCCATTGCCCACCTGCAGGCGCGGATACAGCCACCCCCCACGGCCATTGCCCCGG
>JBNJCY010000254.1:0-3834 GCA_051744325.1 Actinomycetota bacterium | reverse complement strand
GAGCATCTCGCGGGCCTCGTCCTCCTCGAGCTCCACGAGCTCCGCCTCGAACTTCGCGTCCATGAAGATCGGCTCCACCGGCGCGACCAGGGCAGCCAGTTCGTTCCGCAGCGAGGCGTCGGCGAGGCCGGCGTCGTCGGTGTTGAAGACGAAGATGAACGGCTTGGAGGTCATGAGCTGGAAGGTGGCGAGGTGCACCCGGTCGAGGCCGGCACGGTCCGCCGCCGCGGAGAGGAGCTCCCCCTTCTCGAGGAGGGCCAGCGCCCCACGGGCGGTCTCGAGCACCGCGGTGTCGGCCTTCCGCCCGCGCACCTCCTTCTCGAGGCGCGGAATCGCCCTCTCGAGGGTCTGCAGGTCCGCGAGGATCAGCTCGGTGGTGATGGTCTCGATGTCGTCACTCGGGTCCACGCGGCCCTCGAAGTGCACCACGTCCGGGTCCGCGAAGGCCCGGGTCACCACGCAGATCGCGTCCGCCTCGCGGATGTTCGCGAGGAACTGGTTGCCGAGCCCCTCGCCCTCCGAGGCACCACGCACGATGCCCGCGATGTCCACGAAGGACACCGTGGCGGGCACGATCCGCTCTGACTTGAACATGTCGGAGAGGACCGCGAGGCGTGGGTCCGGGAGCGGGACGATCCCGATGTTCGGCTCGATGGTCGCAAAGGGGTAGTTCGCCGCGAGCACGGTCGCGCGGGTCAGCGCGTTGAACAGGGTCGACTTGCCCACGTTGGGCAGTCCCGCGATTCCGATGGTGAGGGCCACGGGGAACCAGTCTAGGTGACCCGGCGACGGCATCCCGCGGCGCCGTCGTGCCGTTCGTGTCAGTGCCACGTGGCAGGTTGGTGACCATGGACCTTCTGATCCCGATCCTTGCCCTCCTCCTCGGCGCCGTGCTGGGATATCTGGCCGCCACCCTCCTCGGGCAGCGGACCCGCACCGAGCTCGCCGGCGCCCTCGCGCGCGGAGAACGCCTCGAGGAGGAGAACGCCGAGCTGCGTGAACGTGCCGCGCGGGACAGCGATGTCCTGCGCGCGCTCGCGCCCGTCCAGGCCACGCTCTCGCACATGGGAGAACAGGTCGCACTGCTCGAACGCGAGCGCGTCGAGCAGTTCTCCGCGCTCTCCTCCCAGCTCACGCACGCACGCACCGGCCACGATGAATTGCGGCGCACGACGTCGTCGCTCGCGTCCGCACTGCGGTCCACCTCCGCACGCGGCCAGTGGGGCGAGGTGGAGCTCCAGCGGATCCTCGAGGCCGCCGGGATGCTCCGCCACGTGGACTTCACCACCCAGGAGGTGCTTCCGGACGGGTCACGTCCGGACGCCCTGGTGCGGCTCCCCGGCGGGCGTGCGATCCCGATCGACGCCAAGGTGCCGTTGGACTCGTACCTCCAGGCCACCGGCATCGAGGGCGACGACCCGGAGAGCATCGCGCGCCGCCGTGCTCTCGAAGCCGCGCACGCCAAGGCGCTGCGCGCCCACGTGGACGCACTCGCGGCGCGGGACTACCACGGCCGGCTCGGCAACGCCGAGGTCACGGTGATGTTCATCCCCTCCGAGGGGCTGCTCGCCGCCGCGCTCACCGCGGACCCCGGACTGCTCGAGCACGCCCTGCGCAAGCACATCTCGCCAGCCTCTCCGGCCTCGCTCCTCGCCCTCCTCCGGTCCGTTGCCGCCGTATGGGCCCACGAGCAGGTGAGCGAGGAGGCCCAGGAACTGCTCGCGCTCGGCCGGACGCTGTACGAGCGCCTCGGCGTCGTGGCGGGCCACATGGGAGCCCTCGGCCGTTCACTCCGCACATCGGTGGCGGCCTACAACAAGGCCGTGTCCTCGATGGAGTCGAGGTTGCTGGTCACGGCACGGGAGCTGGAGTCCCTCGCAGGGGCGCCCCTCGAGGTCGCGGAGCTGGACGCGGACGCCGCCCAGGTGCGCGAGTTCACCTCGGCGATACTTACACCCTGACGTTCAAGTCTGACTGCCCAGTACCACCAGCCCGGTTCGGCGAGTCCACCATCACCAGGACGGTACGGCAGGTCAGGACAGCACGCCGCGGACGATGGAGTCGCCGGAGTGGGTGGGATCGCCGTCGAAGTGCTCGCGGGAGACGTCCACCACGACATACTCGTCGAGGTCCAACCCGTCAGGAAGGATGAACTCGGCACGGTCGCCGGTCATCGTCCCGAGGCTTACTAGGCGCTCGACGTTGCTGTCGATGAGCCACACCTCGCGGAAGCCGTCCATCTCGGGCTCGGGGAGATCGATGACCAGGATGGTGTCACCGTTCGACTGCTTCAGGGTGGCGGTACCCTCGGCCGACCAGCCGGGGAGGGGGTCCAGCCCGATCGCCTGAATGACCTCGGCGTTCGGCCGGTTGATGAGCTGGCCGACCACAACCGTACTTGCGGCGCCGGCCGCGAAACTTGCCGCCGCTGCGAAGGCCAAACGCCGGACCCACCGGCTCTCGCTGGAGCGTCCGGGACGGAGCGGCACCACCGGGGCACTCGGCTGGGCCTCGCCTACTGAAGTAGCTGGGACGGGAGTGGGGGTGGCGGTAGTGGCGGCCTCGGACGGCTCGCGCCCGGCGGACTCGGTATCGGGAGGGTGCATCACACGGCCACGGCGCGACGAGAGCTCGACCGGCTCGGAGTCCAGCTCCGCGGCGATCCTGGACCAGACGTCCTCGGACGGCTGCTCCAGGGCGACGCCCTCGCGCAGCGCCTCAACGACCGCGAGATAGGCCTCGATCTCGCTGCGGCACCGCTCACAGGTCTCGAGGTGCGCGGCAGACTCAGGGGTGAGGATGTGGTAGCCCTCCAGGGTGAGCAGGGCGAACTGCTCGTCATCCAAGTGCAGCATCTCTCACCTCCAATGAGTCCCTCAGTCGTTTCAGGCTGCGCGTGATGTGTGATTTGACGGTGCCGAGCGGCATTCCGAGCTGCTCGGCGATGGTTGCGTGGGTGAGGTCATTGAAGAAGGCCATGTGCATGATCTCCTTCTGCGGCGAACCGAGCTTTTCCAACGCTGCCGCGACCGTGACACTGTTGACCACTTTGGAGTCGACTCCGGTGTCCACCGGTTCGTCCTCCACGAAGGTGGCGACGGCGTCCAGGTCCCGGCGGGACCTGGTCCGGCTGGCGTAGGTGTCGGCAATCCTCTTGCGGGTGATCCCCACGAGCCAGGCCGGAAGGGCGGAGTGGTCCGGGTCGAAGGTGGCACGGGAGCGCCAAGCGGATACGAAGACCTGCTGGGTGACGTCCTCCGCGTCGTGGGTGTTCCCCAGAGCGCGAAGGGCCAAGGTGTACACCAGTGAGGAATGCCGCTCGTATGCCGCTCGCATCGCCTCGGGGCGCCCTGCCGCGAAGTCCATGGCGAGTTCGTCGACCTGTGTCTCGACCTCAACCACCTCCCTCTCCAGCAGCGCCGTCTCATCCATCCTACGGCCCTACCCCTCGACGAGGCTTGCGGTCACGATGATGTTGTCGTCGTAGCTCTGCGCTTCCGCATCCCAACGGCCGCCACAGGTGATGAGGATCAGCCGTTGCTCGCCGTCGCGGACGAAGTACTGGTTGAAGTCGATGGTGACCTTGCCGAGTTGCTCCACCTGGGTTACCTCGTAGGTCGTGGTGGTGCCGTCGGCTGCCTGGAGTTGGACCCGGTGGCCCACCTGCGAGGATCGCAGGTCGTACAACGGTCCGCGGGGAGTGATGTACGACCCGGCGTGGGCCGAGACGACCACGGTGCCCTCGTCATCGGACGGAGCGGCACCGAACCGGTACCAGCCGGCCCGGAGGGCGTCCTCCGGGATCTCCATCTGGCCGTCCTCCGCCACACCGAC
>JBNJCY010000253.1:0-3859 GCA_051744325.1 Actinomycetota bacterium | reverse complement strand
GTGGGCATCCCCGAGGACGACCCGCGCAACGCCGCCACCATCGCTGACAACGTGGGCGACAACGTGGGCGACTGCGCCGGCATGGCCGCCGACCTGTTTGAGTCCTACGCCGTCACCCTCGTCGCCTCCCTTATCCTCGGAAAGGCCGCCTTCGGTGAGCAGGGACTCGTCTTCCCCCTCATCGTGACCGCGATCGGGGCGTTCGTGGCCCTGCTCGGTATCATCCTGACCCGCGTCCGCGAGGACGAGGACGGACTGAAGGCCATCTATCGCGGCTTCTACCTCTCAGCACTCCTCGGGCTGGTGCTCGCCGCGGTCGCCGCCTTCCTGTACCTGCCATCGTCGTTCGGCGAGCTCACCGGCGTGGCCGCGAGCGTGACCGAGCACCCCGGCGACCCCCGGGTCATCACCAGCGCAGCCGTCGCAATCGGCATCGTGCTGGCCGGGGTGATCCTGTGGATCACCGGTTACTTCACGGGCACCGGCTCGAAGCCCACCTGGAACGTCGCTGCCCGGACCCGGACAGGTGCCGCCACGGTGGTGCTCGCCGGCATCGGGGTTGGGTTCGAGTCCGCCGTGTACACCGCGGGCATCATCGCCATCGCCATCGCCCTCGCCTTCCTCCTCGCCGGCGGGTCGGTGTGGCTGGCCCTTTTCCTGATCGCCCTGGCGGGGTGCGGATTGCTCACCACGGTGGGCGTGATCGTCGCGATGGACACGTTCGGCCCGGTCTCGGACAACGCGCAGGGCATCGCGGAGATGTCCGGCGACGTCGACGAGGCCGGAGCACAGGTCCTCACCGACCTGGACGCCGTCGGCAACACAACCAAGGCCATCACGAAGGGCATCGCCATCGCGACAGCGGTGCTCGCCGCCACCGCACTGTTCGGCGCGTACAACGACGCAGTCATCTCGGCCCGCACCTCGCTCGCGGCCGTCACTGCCCCCGCCGATGCGTTGGTCACCGCAATGGCGGACTACTCGATCGTCTCCCCGGTCACCCTCATCGGGGTCATCCTCGGTGCCGCGACCGTGTTCCTCTTCTCCGGCCTCGCCATCGACGCCGTGACACGTACCGCGGGCACGATCGTGTTCGAAGTCCGTCGCCAGTTCCGCGAGATCCCCGGCATCATGTCCGGCGAGGCACGCCCCGAGTACGGCAAGGTGGTGGACATCTGCACCCGCGAGTCCCTGCGGGAGCTCTCCACCCCAGGGCTGCTCGCTGCCTTCGCCCCCATCGCGGTGGGCTTCGGTCTCGGCGTCGGGCCGCTGGCGGGCTTCCTCGCCGGCGCCATCGCGACGGGTGTCCTGATGGCCGTGTTCCTCGCCAATTCCGGCGGGGCGTGGGACAACGCGAAGAAGATCGTCGAGGACGGGAACTTCGGTGGCAAAGGATCCCAGGCCCACGCCGCATCAGTCATCGGGGACACCGTGGGCGACCCGTTCAAGGACACCGCCGGACCCGCGATCAACCCGCTCATCAAGGTCATGAACCTCGTGGCGGTGCTCATCGCGCCGGCCGTGATCCTCGTCGCGGAATCGGAGTCCGCGTCCCACCCCCTGCGGATCGGCATCGCACTCGTGGCGGCTGCCGTCGCGTTCGGCGCGATCGTGGCATCCAAGCGCCGTGCCGGTGCCATGGATGCCGAGGTGGACGGCGAGTCCGCACTGCTCGCCTGATTCCCACCCCCGTCCGGGTCCGCGTTCCTTCTCCAATCCTCGCGCCAATCCGGGCCAGAACGCCCGTACGCCGGCCCCGCGTGCGCGGAGGCACGGGCCGCCATGCCGATGGGCCGCCCGCCCCAGCGCACCGCGACGGCGGTGCGGACGCGCACGTGACCGCCGTCGACGGCGCAATCCGTGAGGGCGGCCCCATTGGCCACCGCCACCCGACGCCCCACCTCGCAGGCCTCCGTCAGCCGGTTCGCCGCCGCGAGCGCAGCGAGGTCGGCGGCGGTCTGCGCTCGGCCCCGGGCCTGCATCGCGGCGAGGGCGAGCACCGCCGTCGCCAGCAGGACGGACAGCGCTCCGAGGACGGCGAGGACCAGCACGGTTCCGGAGCCCCGCTCGGACGTCACGGTTCCGGCACGGCCGTGGCCTCGCCGCGGGCCTCGATGGCGCCCCATCGTCCCAGCAGCGGCAGTGGCACCGCCACGTGGACGACCACGAACTCACCCACCTCGACCTCGGCACGCGCCCCCGCACCGGCCAATTGCTCGGCGATGGCGCGCACCTCATGGGGCGCGGCGCCGATAGCCACCGCGCGCGCCCCGGCGCGAGCCGCATCCGCGGCCCGCGCCTGGGTCACGCCACCCGAGAGCAGCGCAAGGGCGAACGCGAGGACAAGCACCACGGCGGGTAGCGCGAGGGCGAACTCCGCGGTCACCGACCCACGCTGCCCATCGTCCATGAGCCGATCAGCCACGGACCGAGAGCGCATTGGACACGATGCCCACGAGCGCGGCACGCACCGCGTCCGACTGCATCACCGACAGCAGCAGCAACGCGAACGCCACCGCGGCGATGATGCCGACCGCGTACTCGGCGCTCACCATGCCGCGGTCGGCCCCCCGCCACGGGCCGTGCCACCTGCCGTGCCACCTGCCGTGCCACCTGCCGTGCCACGTGCCCTGATGCCGTGCCGCCACCGTCCGCCACAGACCCCGGATTCCCATCGTTCCCTTCCTTCCCGGACCGAATCTCGGTCCCACGTACCCACTGTCGGCGACGGCGGCGACGCCCCGCCGCCAAGGGCGCCGCGCCTGGGGACGGCCGCGCGCCACTCCCCCTGTGGACGGACTCACCCTCCGAGGAGCGCCGCCCCGGTGGACAGCAGGACGGGAACCACCCCGATCGCGATGAACGCGGGCAGGTGGCACAGGCCGAGCGGCAGCACGAGCCGGACGCCGAGCCGCCCGGCAGCTTCCCGGGCGGCGCGGTCACGGCGTGCCTGCATGGTCGCGGCCGCACGCTCGAGGAGGGGTACCGGATTCGCTCCGTCGCGCCACGCGGGCTCGAGGGTCCGCCCCAGGATCGCGTGCGGGAGTGCGGGCCTCTCCCGCCACTCCAGCGGCTCCCCCCATGCCTCCTCCCAGCCCGCGCCGAGCAGCAGGAGCGCTCCGGTGCGCTGGAGGCGCTCCGAGTCGCACACCGCGCCCACCGCCTGCAGTGCGCGCGGGATCGATGCACCGGTCCGCAGTGCAGCCGCCACCAGGTCCACCACCAGGACCTCGTCGAGGGCCGCACCGGAGCCCGGTCCACGCAGCCGCACGAATGCCCGCCGGACGCCGCCCGGAGGCCGCATCAGAGCCTCCCGTCGCGGGCCGCCGCGACCAGTGACCGCGACCAGCGCGCACCCGCTCCCATGAGCAGGACCCCGGCAAGGCCGGTGGCGCTGCCCACCCCACCGCCGAGCAGCTGCCCCAGCGGGTCCGCCCCGATGAGGATCCCGAGCGCGACCCCCACCACCGGCAGTATGGCCAGCAGCCGGGCACTGGCCACCGGCCCGGCGAGCGCGATCCGCCGGGCCGCCTCGTTCTCCTCGGCGCGCGTGAGCCCGTCCGCACAGGCGTCGAGCATGTCCGCGAGGGGCGAGCCGAGTTCCGCCGCCAGGCGCGCGGCCGCCCGGGCTCCCGCGACGGCCGCCCCCGGCGGGAGTTCGGCGAGGGCATGCGGCACGCCGTCGTCACCGACCCCCGCCGGAAGGCCCCACCGCTGGGCGGTGCGGTCCCAGGCCTCGCTCGTCGAAACCCCGGAACGCAGGCGCGTGGCCACCTCCGCGACGAACGCCCCGACGTCCGCCTCGGGCCGCCGCCGCACCGCCCGGACCTGCACCGGCCTCCGCCCCGGCCCGGGCAGT
>JBNJCY010000252.1:0-3884 GCA_051744325.1 Actinomycetota bacterium | reverse complement strand
CGGACATCGTCACCCCCCTGTACGTGGCCGGGGTGGCCGTGGAGATCCGCACGGGGATCGGCCCGGTGTTCGCGGACCCGGTGACCGACGAGGCCGCCCTCGCCCGCCTGATCGCCCATGGCCCCGCCGACCTCTCCGTCATCGCCGAGGCGGCGCGCCGCGCGGCCGCTGCGATCCCGGTCCCGCTCATCGGCTTCGCCGGCGCCCCGTTCACGCTCGCCGCCTACGCCGTGGAGGGCCGCTCCTCTCGGGACCATCTCGCGGCGCGCACCCTCATGCACGCGGAGCCGGCACTGTGGGACCGGCTGATGACGTGGATGGCGGACCAGTCCGGGGCGTTCCTCGCCGCGCAGGTGGCCGGCGGCGCGAAGGCGGTCCAGCTCTTCGACTCCTGGGCCGGCTCACTCTCCGCCGCGGACTACCGCCGCTTCGCCCTGCCGTACTCCGCCCGTGCGATCGCCTGGGTGGCCGGGAAGGTGCCCGTGGTGCACTTCGGCACCGGCACGGGCGAGATCCTGACGGACATGCGGGCGGCGGGCGCGGACGTCGTCGGCGTGGACCACCGCATCCCGCTGGACGAGGCCTCCCACCGTCTCGGCGGCCACACCCCCCTCCAGGGGAACATCGACCCCGCCCTCCTCGCCGCGCCCTGGCCGGTGCTCGAGGCACACGTCCGCGACGTGGTGGTGCGCGGTGCCGCCGCCCCCGCCCACGTGGTCAACCTCGGCCACGGCGTACCGCCGTCGACGGACCCGGACGTCCTCACCCGGCTGGTGGACCTGGTGCACGCACTGTGACCATCCGGATCGGGACCCGCGCCTCGGCGCTCGCGCTCGCCCAGACCACGATGGTGGGCGAGCGGCTCGCCGAGCTCTCCGGGGAGGACGTGGAACTGGTGCACGTCACAACCGAGGGGGACGTCCGGACCGAATCCCTCGCCAGCCTCGGCGGGCAGGGAGTGTTCATCGCCGCCGTCCGCCAGGCCCTCCTCGACGGCCGCTGCGACGTGGTGGTCCACTCGATGAAGGACCTCCCCAGCGGCGACCATCCGGACCTCGCCTTCGGCGCGATCCCGGCCCGAGAGGCGCCGGTGGACGTGCTGTGCGCGCGGGACGGCCACATCCTCGCCACCCTCCCCGCTGGCGCCCGCGTGGGCACCGGCTCGCCCCGCCGCGCCGCCCAGCTCCTGCGTGCCCGGCCGGACCTGGACGTCGTCGACATCCGCGGCAACGTCCCCACCCGGCTGCGCCGCATCACCCGCGACCTGGACGCCGTGGTCCTCGCACGCGCCGGGCTCACTCGACTGGGCCTCCTCGACGCCGTCTCCGAGGAGCTCGCGGACATGGTCCCGGCCGCGGGCCAGGGCGCGCTGGCCGTCGAGTGCCTTCGCGAGACCGCCGAGGCCGCAACACCGCTCGCGTCCGCCCTCGCCGCCCTCGACGACGCCGCCACCCGCCTCGCGGTCACCGCCGAGCGGGCCGTCCTCACCGAGCTCGGGGCGAGCTGCACCACCCCCGTGGGCGCCCACGGCCGGTTCGCCGACGGCGTCCTGCACCTCCGGGCCGTCCTCCTGGTCGGGTCCCGGACGGCAACCACCGAGGCCACGCGACCGGTCAGCACGCTGGAGGAGGCGGCCGCCGCGGGCGCCGCCCTGGCACGCGAGCTGCGCGCCGCCGCCCCGCGCCTGGCGGTGCTGCGGGAGCGGCCGGGAGCGCTCGCCGCGGAACTCGAGGCCGCCGGCGTGGCGGTGGTGCACTGCCCGCTGGTGCGCACCGAACCCCTGCCGGTGACGGGGCTGGCAGAGCAACTGGAGTGGCTGGGGGACGGCTGGCTCGTGCTCACCTCGCCGCGCACGGTGGACTTCCTCGCGGAATTCGCCACCCGCGAGACCGTCCCGGCGGCCGCGCTCGCCACGCCCCGGTGTGCCTGCGTGGGGCCGACCACCGCCCGGGCGGCGCGGGCGATGGGGCTGCGCGTCGAGGTCGTGGGCGACGCCGACGCCGAACGCCTGGTGGAACTGATGCCCTCACCGTCGCCCGCGGACAGTCCTGTCCGCGCCCTCCTGCCCGGCTCGGCGCTCACCCGCCCCGCCCTCGCCGACGGCCTGCGGGCGAAGGGCTACGATCCTCGCTCCTTCGCGTTGTACCGCACGGTCACCGCGCCGCCACCCCCCGGCGACCTCGAGCGGGCCGCGGAATGCGACGCCGTCCTGGCCGCCGCGTCCTCCCAGGTGGAGGCCTGGGCGGAACTCGGCGGGCCCCGCGACGTCCGCTGGATCGCGATGGGCCGCCCGACCGCCGCCACGATCCGCCGCCTCGGGATGGAATGCACGGTCGCCCCGAATCCCACCGCCGCGGGACTCCTCACCGCGCTGACGGACGAACTGAAGGAGCTGCCTTGATCCGCCCCCGCCGCCTCCGCTCCACCCCGGCGATACGCCGCCTGGTCCGCGAGACCCACCTGCATCCCGCTGCGCTCATCCAGCCGCTCTTCATCAAGGAGGGACTGGCCGAGCCGCACCCGATCGCCTCCCTGCCGGGCGTGGTGCAGCACACCGCCGAGTCGCTGCTGGACGCCGTGCGCGCGGCGGCCGCCGCCGGCGTGGGCGGCGTCATGCTGTTCGGCATCCCGGCGTCCCGGGACCCGGAGGGCTCCGCGGCGCTCGATCCGGACGGGGTGCTGAACGCCGCGGTCCGGGCCGTGCGGGGCGAGGTGGGGGACGACGTCGTCGTCATGGCGGACCTGTGCCTGGACGAGTTCACCTCCCACGGCCACTGCGGCGTGCTGGACGCAGGCGGCCGGGTGGACAACGACGCCACCGTCGCGCGCTACGCCGCCATGGGCGTGGAGCTGGCGCGGGCCGGTGCGCACGTCGTGGCGCCGTCCGGGATGATGGACGGCCAGGTGGGTGCGATCCGCCGCGCGCTCGACGACGCCGGGCACGCCGACGTCGTCGTCCTCGCCTACGCCGCGAAGTACGCCTCGGCCTTCTACGGGCCGTTCCGCGAGGCCGTTGACAGCTGCCTCCAGGGCGACCGGCGCACCTACCAGATGGACCCGGCGAACCGTCGCGAGGCGGCGCGGGAGGTGGAGTTGGACCTCGCCGAGGGCGCGGACATCGTGATGGTCAAGCCCGCGATGTCCTACCTCGACGTGCTCGCGGACGTGGCCGCCTCCTCACCGGTGCCGGTGGCCGCCTACCAGGTGAGCGGCGAGTACGCGATGGTGGAGGCCGCCGCCGCGAACGGCTGGATCGACCGCGACGCCGCCATCGACGAGTCCCTGC
Organism: Actinomycetota bacterium; assembly: GCA_051744325.1. Classification (GTDB taxonomy): domain Bacteria; phylum Actinomycetota; class Actinomycetes; order Actinomycetales; family Actinomycetaceae; genus UBA1383. Next base: position 598 of record JBNJCY010000252.1, on the reverse strand, counting down.
TGGCCATCCGCCGAGCCGGGGCCGACATGATCCTCACCTACTGGGCCACCGAGGTGGCTCGCCGTCTGTGACCAGAACCTGACCCGGCGACCGTGACCAGGAGTGCCATGAGCATGGATTCCCTCTTCGACCGCGCCCGCGCCGCCATCCCCGGCGGGGTGTCCTCCCCCGTTCGGGCGTTCGGCTCCGTGGGCGGCACCCCGCGGTTCATCGCCTCCGCGCGCGGGCCGTACGTCACCGACGCCGACGGCGTGGAGCGCGTGGACCTCGTCTGCTCCTGGGGCCCGGCCCTGCTCGGGCATGCGCACCCCGGGGTGGTGGAGGCCGTGCAGTCCGCGGCCGCGCGGGGCCTCAGCTTCGGTGCCCCCACCGAGGCGGAGGTGGTGCTGGCCGAGCTGGTGCGCGAGCGCGTGTCGGCCGCGGAACTGGTGCGCTTCGTCTCCTCCGGCACCGAGGCCACGATGACCGCGGTGCGCCTCGCGCGGGCGGCCACCGGCCGTGACGTGGTGGTCAAGTTCGCCGGCTGCTACCACGGCCACGTGGACTCCCTCCTGGCCGAGGCGGGCTCCGGCGTGACGCCGGCGGACCCGGGGAGGGA
>JBNJCY010000251.1:0-3887 GCA_051744325.1 Actinomycetota bacterium | reverse complement strand
TCGTCTTTATCGTAAATGCCTTCTTCTATGCGACGGGCAACTTCGACGACGGCTGGGTGCTCGGGTCGGTCGCGAACGACCGGAACACCGAGGTCACCGTGACCGTCGAGGTCGCTGGAGCATCCCAAGAGGTGCGGGTGGAACCGGAGACCGCTGCGGACGTCGCCTTCGAGGTCGCGTTCCTCGCGGAGCCCGCCGGTGCACTGACGCCCGCCACCATCCTCTTCGAGGGGACGGCCACGAAGGGCATCCCCGTCCTCGACGCCGAGCTCCCGCCCTACGACGAGGCCGAGCCGCCCCGCTGATCAGTCCCCCTGATCAGTCCTCCTGATCAATCCCGCGGCTGCACCATCTTGTAGCCGAGGCCGCGAACGGTCTCGATGAGGGTGGGGTGGGCGGGGTCGTCCTCGATCTTGGCGCGCAACCTCTTGACGTGCACGTCCAGGGTCTTGGTGTCTCCCACGTAGCCCGGGCCCCACACCCGGTCGATGATCTGGCCGCGCGTCAGGACGCGCCCCGGGTTGCGCAGCAGGAACTCGAGCAGCTCGAACTCCCGCAACGGCAGCACGAGGGGCTCACCGCGGAGGAGGACCTCGTGGCGCTCCACGTCCATCCGCACGGGCCCGACGGCGATGACCGGCTCGTCGAGGTCCGCGGGCGCCGTCCGCCGCAGCACCGCGTGCACGCGCGCCACGAGCTCGCGGTAGGAGTAGGGCTTGGTCACGTAGTCGTCCGCCCCGATCTCAAGCCCGACGACCTTGTCGACCTCGTCGTCCTTGGCGGTGACCATGATGATCGGCACGCGGGACCGTGCCCGGATCGCCTTGCAGACGTCGATGCCCGACATGCCCGGCAGCATGAGGTCGAGGAGCACCAGGTCCGTCTCGTCGTCGAGGGCGCCAAGTGCCTCGGTACCACTGGCGACGGCGACGACGTCGAAGCCGTCGCGGCCGAGCTTGAACGCGAGAGGGTCACGGTAGGCGGCCTCGTCCTCCACGAGCAGGATCTTCATGTCATGCCTCCTCTTCCACGGGGGTTCTGGTCACCTGCGGGATCACCAGGGTGAAGGTGGATCCACGCCCCTCCTTCGACCACAATGTCACCTCGCCGCCGTGGTCGGCGGCGATGTGCTTGACAATGCTGAGGCCGAGCCCGGTGCCTCCCGTGGCCCGCGACCGCGCCTCGTCCACGCGATAGAACCGTTCGAAAACCCGCGACTGCGCCTCCTGCGGGATTCCCATCCCCTGGTCGACGACGGCGACTCTCACCATGCCGTCCACGGCCTTCACTCCCACGGAGACGCGCCCGCCTCCGGGCGAGTAGCGGATGGCGTTGTCGAGGAGGTTCCGCACGGCGGTCGTGAGGAGTGCCTGGTCGCCGTACACGCGCAACCCTGCCTCCCCACCCCGCATCAGCGAGATGCCGTGGGACTCCGCGGCGACTCGGGCGCGGTCCAGGGCCTCGTCGACCACGTCGTCGACGGCGACGAGTTCGGGGTTGACGAGCGCGTCCGGCTCCTGCAGCCGCGACAGGTCGATGATCTCCTGTACGAGGGTGGCGAGCCGTGCGGCCTCTCGCTTCATCTGGCCGGAGAAGTGGGCCACCGCCTCGGGCTCGTCGGCGGACTCGGCGACGGTCTCGGCGAGCAGTGAGATCGCACCGACCGGGGTCTTCAGCTCGTGCGACACGTTCGCGACGAAGTCCCTCCGGGTCTCGTCGAGGCGGCGGGCGGCCGTCTGGTCCCGCGCAAGGAGCAGGACGCGATCCCGCGCGAGCGGTGCCACGGCGGCGTGGACGTACAGGAGCCCGGCACTGTCGGAGGGCCCCCGCCGCAGGACGAGGTCATCCTCCTGGGCGGTGCGGTGCTCCCGGAGGCGCTCGACCATCGCAACGAGTTGAGGGTGGGCGAGGCGGCCGGCATGCACGAGATGGAACTGCAGTGCGCGCGTGTTGGACCGGACCACGTCCCCGTTCCCGTCGAGGACGACGGCGGCGTCCGGCACGGCGGCCAGCATGCGCGCCTCGTCCTCGCTCACCGGTCCCGTCTCCGCCTCCGCCTCCCCGCGTCGCTCACGCTCGCTGAGGTGGATGGAGAGCGTGGCGACCGCACCGACGAGGAGCCCGACGAGGGCGGCGATGATCACGTCCAGTCCGGTACCCACAGGGCACACTCTAGGCGACGAAGACCCCGGTCTTTCGGCCACGGGCGGGGGAATCCGAGTGTTCGCGCGCCCGACACCGGCCGTTCACCCGCCACTGATTCATTACCCTTGAGTCTGGAATGTCCGACGAAGCGAAAAGGTGTTGAGGCGAGTGCGTGAGATCTTCCACAGGGAACTTGAGGAACTGGGTGACAACCTCGTCGAGATGGGCCACAAGGTGGCCGAGGCGGTGGACAATGCGGGGCGAGCACTGCGGGAGGCGGACCTCGAGCTGGCCCAGGCCGTGATTGACGCGGACAACCGGATCGACGAGCTCGAGGACGAGATCGAGCACTTGAGTCTCACCCTGCTCGCCCGCCAGCAGCCGGTCGCCACTGACCTCCGTCTCGTGGTCTCGGCGCTCCGGCTGTCCGCGACCCTGGAGCGGATGGGGGACCTCGCCCGCAACATCGCCTCAATCGTGCGCTCCCGGTACCCCGACAGGGCCTCCTCGGGCACCATGCTCGACACCCTCATCGAGATGAGCCACGCGGCCTCCGACATCACCCACATGCTTCTCGAGCTGATGGAGAACCACGAGATCGCCCTGGTGGGGCGTGTCGCCCACCGGGATGACACCCTCGACCACCTCCTGGTCGTGACGTTCAAGCTGCTCGACTCCGACGAGCCGCTCACCCGCCAGGAGGTGGTGGACGCCGTGCTGCTGTCCCGCTTCCTCGAGCGGCTGGGCGACCACTGCGTCGCCGGCGCCAAGCGCGTCGGCTACCTCGTCACCGGCGACCTGGACGCGTCGGTGCTGCTCCGCGACGACGAGCCTGACGGCCGAAACCGCGAGTGAGGCAAGAAAACAAGGGCCGGGTCCGTGACGGACCCGGCCCTTGTTCTGCTGTCGCTACTTGCCCTGGTTCGCGACCGCCGCGATCGCTGCTGCCGCCGCCTCCGGGTCGAGGTAGGTGCCGCCGGCCGTGATCGGCTGCAGGTCCTCGTCGAGTTCGTAGTAGAGCGGGATGCCGGTCGGGATGTTGAGGCCGGCGATGTCGTCGTCAGAGATGCCGTCGAGGTGCTTGACGATGGCGCGCAGCGAGTTGCCGTGCGCGGCCACCATGACGGTCTTGCCGGTCCTCAGGTCCGGCACGATTTCGGACTCCCAGTAGGGCAGGGCGCGCTCAAGCACGTCCTTCAGGCACTCGGTCATCGGAATGGGCTCACCCGCGTAGCGCGGGTCGGCGTCCTGCGACCACTGAGAGCCGGCTTCGATCGGGGGCGGGGGCACGTCGTAGGAGCGGCGCCACAGCATGAACTGCTCCTCGCCGTACTCGTCGCGCACCTCCTTCTTGTTCTTCCCCTGCAGGGCGCCGTAGTGGCGCTCGTTCAGCCGCCAGTGACGCTTCACCGGGATCCAGTGACGGTCCGCGGTGTCGAGGGCGAGGTTCGCCGTCATGATCGCGCGACGCAGCAGCGATGTGTGGAGGATGTCCGGCAACACGCCGGCGTCGGTGAGGAGGGTGCCGCCGCGCAACGCCTCCTCGGTTCCCTTCTCCGAGAGCGGGACGTCGACCCAGCCCGTGAAGAGGTTCCTTGCGTTCCAATCGCTCTCGCCGTGGCGGAGCAGTACCAGTTTGTAGGCCATGGGTTCCATCCTGCCGTATCGGACCCGCCGAAACGAGGCAATCGGGAAGCTCGAAGGGAGGAGACCACGTGGTCTCCTCCCTTCGCGATGTCCGT
>JBNJCY010000250.1:0-3889 GCA_051744325.1 Actinomycetota bacterium | reverse complement strand
TGGGCACGTTGGGCGGCGCGGTCCTGGCCGCCGCCTTCCTGGGCGGCCTCTGGCTGACGGTGCGGCGGGCGACGGCGGACGGCGGGCGCGCCCTCCCCCTCGCGCTGGGGTCCCTCACCCGTATCGTGCTGGTCGCGGCCGGCTTCGTCCTCATGGCCAGGTTCGGCGGACCGGTGGCGATGGCGACGGCGTTCGTGACGTTCGTCGTCGTGCGCACCGCAATCACGTGGCGGGTCCGCGTGACCGAAGGTGGGCAGGCATGACGGGCTCCACCATCACTCCGGACCAGATCGTCCTGTTCGAATGGGGGTTCGTGCGCATCACCGCGACCCTCGCCTTCACGTGGCTCACGATGGCGGTGATGGTACTGGGTGCGTGGCTCGCGACGCGCCGGATCGGCACCCGGGAGGAACCCTCGCGCGCGGAGACGTTCATGGAGGTCACGGTCGAGTTCATCGAGCGGCAGATCGAGGAGATCTCGGACGGCAGGGTCGGACGCTCCCTGGTGCCCTTCGTCGGAACGCTCTTCCTTTTCATCGCGGTGGCGTCCGTGCTCGGCGTGATCCCCGGGTTCATCCCGCCCACCGGCTCGCTGTCCACGACGGTGGGGCTGGCGATCGCCGTCTTCGTCTCCGTGCCCGTCTTCGGGGTGCTGCGCCAGGGGATCGGTTCCTACCTGCACCGGTACATCGAACCGACGCCGTTCATGCTGCCGTTCAACATCCTCAGCGAACTCTCCCGCACCATCGCTCTCGCGATTCGCCTCTTCGGCAACGTGATGAGCACGACCAAGCTGGTGGCGATAGTCGTCGGCATCGTGCCGCTCGTGTTCCCGCTCGTCTTCAACGCACTGGGCCTTCTCACCGGCGTGATCCAGGCCTACATCTTCGCCATCCTCGCCACCGTCTACATCACCTCGGGCATACGCACGACCGGCATCCCGGAGGACAGCAACCACGAAAGGAGTTGATCCACATGGACGCCACCGTCATCGCGATGTGGTCCATCATCATCGCGGGAGCCACGATCGCGATCGGTTCGATAGGGCCGGCGTTCGGCGAGGCCCGCGCCCTCGCCGAGGCCCTGCGCTCCATCGCACAGCAACCGGACGAGTCCAACACGATCACCCGCACGTTGTTCGTGGGCATGGCACTCGTCGAGTCGACCGCCATCTACTGCTTCGTGGTCTCGATGATCCTGATCTTCGCCAACCCCTTCTGGGGCCAGGTCGCCGGCTGACTTCTGGCCGGACCACGGAGGAGCGACATGTTGTTCGACTGGTTCACGACGATCGCCCAGATCGTCAACTTCGTCATCCTCATCGCGCTGCTCAAGCACTTCCTCTACGACCGGGTGCTTGAGGCCACGGACCGTCGGCGCCAGGACCTCGCCGACCAGCGCGCCGAGGCGCGGACCGCGCGGGAGGAGGCCGAGGCCGAGGCCCGGCGCCACCGGGAGAAGATCGAGGAGATGGAGGCCAGCTCCGACCAGCTCATGCGCGAGGCGCGCGCCGAGGCGGGGCAGAAGCGTGAGGAACTGTTCGAGGATGCCCGGGACGAGATGGAGCGCCGGCGTGAGGAATGGCGCCGCGCCCTGGACAGCGAGAAGGAACGCTTCGCCGACCAGGTGGCCACCCGGGTGGGGCACTCGGCCCTGGAGATCGCCGAACGCGTGCTCGCCGAGCTCGCCGGCACTCCCGTGGAGGAGGCCATGGCGGACGGCTTCATCCGCCGCCTCGGACGCCTCGACGACGACGAACGCGCCCACCTCAGCGACGCCGTCGGGAACGGCGACGGTGACGTCACCCTGGTGTCCTCCTTCGAGCTCGACGACGACCGGCGCGCGGAACTCGCCGACGCCGTGACCGAACACCTCGGGGTGGAGATCGGGCAGTTCGCGACCGATCGTGACCTGATCGCAGGGCTCCGGCTGGAGGCGGGCGGCCGAGTCGTGGGCTGGAGCGTCCGCGACCACCTCGACACCCTGGCATCCGAACTCGGCGACACGCTCGACCAGGGGCAGGCCTCGTGAACCGGACGGCGGAGGAACTGCTGGAACGGGTCGAGGCCGAGCTCGACTCCCTGGAGCACGGGCTCGCCGATCTCCCGGAGGGGCCGACCCTCGGTGAGATCGGCCGGGTGGAGCTCGTCGGCGAAGGGATCGCACAGGTCTCGGGCCTCCCCCACGTGCGCTCGGAGGAGATCGTGCACCTCGGACGCCGGGGGCGGGGCCTGGCGTTCAACCTCGATCCGGAGCGTGTGGGGGTGGTGCTCGTGGACGCCCCGGATGCGGTGACCGCAGGCATGGCCGTGCGCCGGACCGGGCGGGTGATCGACACGGCTGTCGGTGACGTCCTCCTGGGCCGGGTGGTGGACCCGCTCGGTGCACCGCTCGATGGGCGCGGCACCGTCCACGCCACCGAACGCCGGCCGATCGAGCGCGACGCGCCGAGCCAGTTCGACCGCGCGCCCGTGAGCGCGCCACTGCAGACCGGGCTGAAGATCATCGACGCCCTGGTGCCGGTCGGACGGGGCCAACGCGAACTCATCATCGGCGACCGGCAGACCGGGAAGACGGCGATCGCCCTCGACACCATCGTCAACCAGCGCGACACCGGGGTGGTGTGCGTGTACTGCGCGATCGGCGCGCGCTCGACGGCGGTGGCGCGTGTGGTGGCCGACCTGCGCCAGCACCACGCTCTCGACCACACCATCGTGGTCGCGACCACCGGGGAGGACCTGCCCGGTATGCAGTACATCGCGCCCTACGCGGCGACCGCGATGGCGGAGTACCTCATGGATCGCGGACAGGACGTCCTGGTGGTCTTCGATGACCTCACTCGCCACTCCCGCGCCTACCGCGAGCTGAGCCTGCTGTTACGTCGTCCGCCCGGCCGCGAGGCGTATCCGGGGGACATCTTCTACATCCACTCGAGGCTGCTGGAGCGTGCCACCCACCTGGACGACGAGAACGGCGGGGGATCGCTGACCGCGCTGCCGATCGTCGAGACCGAGGCCGAGAACCTGGCGGCCTACATCCCCACCAACCTGATCTCCATGACCGACGGGCAGATCTACCTCTCCCCGCGGCTCTTCCAGCAGGGTGTCCTGCCGGCCGTCGACGTCGGACGGTCGGTCTCCCGCGTGGGTGGCAAGGCACAGCTGTCCGCCTATCGCGCGGTCACCGGGCGGATGCGGCTGGCGTACTCCCAGTTCGAGGAACTCGAGCGGTTCAGCAGGTACGGCGCCCACCTCGAGGAGGAGAGGCAGCGGGAGCTCGATCGCGGACGGCGGGTGCGTGAGATCCTCAAACAGGGCCAGTTCTCCCCGATGCCCGTGCCTGAGCAGCTCGCGACGATGCTGGCCGTGACCGAGGGCCTGTTCGACGCGATGTCCCTCGAGGAGGTCCCCGACGCCCAGCACGACATCTCCCGGGCGGCCCTCCGGGTGGACGGATTCGCCGATGCGGTCACGTCCGGCGAGAGGCTCGAGGGCCAGCTGCGGTCCGATGTCATCGCCGAGATGCGGACCGCCGTGGACGGGGACGGAGACGAGGACTGATGCCCACCGAGCAACAGCTCACTCGCAGCATCGCCACCGCCGAGGACCTCGAATCGGTCGTCGCGACGATGAAGGGGCTTGCCGCGGCCAGCCTCCGCCAGTACGAGGTGGGCAGGACGGCCGCCGAGAGGTACATCGCCAATCTCGAGCGTGGCCTGCAGGTGGTCCTCCGGCACGGGCTCGAACTCGGACCGGAGCAGCGAAGCGCCGACACGATCGGGGTGGTGGTCCTCGGCACCGAGCAGGGGATGTGCGGGCCGCTCAACCGGCGCGTGCTCGACCACGCGACCAGCTGGCTGGAGGACCTGGGCCACGATCCTGCCACCTGG
>JBNJCY010000249.1:0-3896 GCA_051744325.1 Actinomycetota bacterium | reverse complement strand
CTGCACCGCCGTGGTCGGGTCGTTGATCCCCGGTGACAGCGCCCGCTCGGCGATGTCCACGAGCTGGCGCAGGCCGAAGGAGATGTCCTGGATCAGCGTCCGGTTACGGGCGATCCCGAGCGACCGGTCGAGGGCCCGCCGGACGCCGTCGTCCAGCTCCGCCGCGCCCCACACCGTCCCGACGCGCTGTCCGGACGCGACGAAGGAGCCGAGGCGCGTGTCGAGATGGACGACGACGTCGTGCTTCCGGGCGAGCGCCACGATGCGGGGGTAATCCACGTGGTCGAGGGGGCCGTGCCGGCCGTGGGAGGTCAGGGGGAAGCTCTCCTGCCCGTCACGGGGCGACCAGGTGGGACCGAAGCCGCTCACCTCCGCGTCCGGCGAGCCGAACTGCTCGTCGATGAGGTGCGCGGCCCCCTTCCCGACCCGGTCGATGATGGTGGTCACCTGAATGGTGGTCGTGATGTTGTGGATGAATGCGATGAACATCGCCACCGCGCCCAGCACCAGCAGGAATGCCGCCGTGACCGAGAGTTGCGGAACGAACGGCTCCCCGACGTCCGGCCCACGGACCGTCCGCAGCACCGAGAGCGCGTAGACGAACGAGGCGATGAACACCCCGAGGGTGACCTGGGTGGTGCGGTTGCTGAGGAAACTGGCGAGCAGCCGGGGCGTGAACTGCGCCTGTGCGAGTTGCAGCACGAGGATCGTGATCGAGAAGACCACGCCTGTCACGGAGATCATCGCGCTGGCGATCGTCGAGAGCAGACTCCGGGCGCCGTCGGGCCCGCCCTCGAAGACATACGGGATCTCGTGGATGCTGCGGTCGATCCACGGCAGCACCACGGACAGGAGGAGCGCACCCAGCACGATGGCGAGGGGCAGCACCCAGAACGGGAGCCAGACCCTCTCCCAGAGGCTCGGGTGGTCCACCCGGGGGACAGATCCGCGCATGCGGTTGGCGTTGGCTTCTCCAGTCATGTCACGTGAGCCAGTCGCGGTTGCGCTCGTGCTGGTCGAGGAGCCAGTCCGGGGCGGCCCGCAACCGGGGGTCGCTGGCGGTGCCGCGGAGACCGTCCAGGTAGGCGCTGTCCCATTCGAGCCGTCCGATCGGGGAGTCCTCGCCAGCTCGTCCGGCCACGGTGCCGTGGCCGGGCACGAGCAGCTCCGCCTGCCGGACGAAAGGCTCGAGGGTCGTGAGGCCGCGACGGTAGCCGGCCAGTCCCTCCCCGTCGGGGATGGGGATCTCGATGTCAGAGAGCATGTCCCCCGCCACGAGGACCCCGGCCTCCTCCAACCAGAGTGCGCCGTGGCCGCGGGCGTGAGCGTCGTGGTGGACGATCCGCGCGGTGGGGCCGACCCACGGGATGTGGTCCGCCACGAGGGCGACGAGGTCGCCGACGAGCGGCGCCAACTCGGCGGGCCAGTCCGGGCCGAGCCCCTTGACGAGGCATTGCTGGTCATCGTGGGAGCGCCGGGCGGTCTCCGTCGTGGCGTATCGCGGAGCGGTGCCGAAGCGTGGGTGCCAGAGAACGTGGTCGTAGTGGGCGTGGGTCGCCCAGCCCGCGACCACCGTCAGCGCGTTGCGATCCAGCCAGTCGGCGATGCCCGCGAGCTCGTCCGGCTCCCATGCCGGGTCGACGAGGAGCGCTCCCCGGCCGGACGAGGTCGGGCCACCCGCGACGACGACCGTCGTGGTCAACATGACGCGCGACGTGAACACCCAGACGCCCGCTGCGATCTCCCGTGGCTCCATGCGACCAGCGTAAGCCGGTTGGGATGGTTCTGCCTGAGCCGGTCTGGGGAGTGATTCCTCCTGAGGATGGTTCGCCGGAGCCCCGCCCCGGCGTGGCGGTGGCAACCAAGCGGCAACAACCCATGTGACGCACGGCCTCTCCTAGGCTGAAAGTCGACTCAAGGCAGAGGAAGGGCGGTCAGGTGTTCACGCTGACGGGATTCGCGGACGAGGTCTCCTTCGACCTCGGTGAGCAGCTCGAACTCATGACGGCGCTGGGGATCAGGCACGTCGAGTTCCGCAGCGCCTGGCGAACCAAGGTGCTCGACCTCAGCGAGGCACAGCTCCAGGAGGCCGGGCGGATGCTGGATGCCGCCGGGATCTCCCTCTCCTCGGTGGGTTCTGACATCGGCAAGATCCAGATCACCGATCCCTTCGAGGACCATCTCGAGCGCGCCCGCCACGCCGTCGAGGTCGCGAGGTTCTTCGGCTCCCCGTACATCCGGATGTTCTCGTTCTTCATCCCCGAGGGCGACGACCCGGACAGCCACCGCGACGAGGTCATGCGAAGGACGCGAGCCTTCGTGGAACTCGCGGAGGCCGGCGGGGTCACGATGCTGCACGAGAACGAGAAGGACATCTTCGGGGACATCCCCCGCCGGGTCATCGACCTCGTCACCACGATGGACTCCCCTGCCCACCGTGCGATCTTCGATCCCGCGAACTACGTGCAGTGCGGCATCAAGCCGTTCGACGAGGCCCTCCCGGAAGTCCGCCCGTACACCGACTACATCCACATCAAGGACGCCCGCGCCGCAGACGGCTCGGTGGTGCCGGCCGGCCAGGGGGACGGCCAGGTCCGGGAGGTGCTCCGGTCCCTGCACGCGGACGGATATGACGGGTTCGTCTCGATCGAACCCCATCTCGGCGAGTTCGACGCCTTCGGCGGCCTGTGCGGCCCGGACCTCTGGACGACCGCGTACGAGGCACTCGCCGGGATCCTGCGCGAGGAGGGCATCGAGTGGGACTGACACCGGACGGGAGAACCATGAGGAGAGCAGCGATCGTCGGATGCGGTGACGTGTCGGTCATCCACGCCGAGGCGATCGAGGCCATCGACGGCATCGAACTGATCGCCGTCTGCGACACGGATCCGGACCGGCTCGAGTCCGCCACCATCGATCACGGCGTTGCGGGCTACGACGACCTCGGCCAGATGCTCGCCGAGGCGCGCCCCGACGTCGTCCACGTGACCACGCCCCACCACCAGCACGTCCAGGTGGCCATCGACTGCCTCGAGGCTGGCGTCCACGTGATCCAGGAGAAGCCCATCGCCCACACCCTCGAAGAGGGGCAGCGGCTCGTGGAAGCGGCGCGCGGCGCACAGGCGAAGGTGGGGATCTGCTTCCAGAACCGCTACAACGTCTCGTCCGAGGAGGCCCGCCGGATCCTCGACTCCGGGCTGCTCGGCGAGATCCAGGGCGCCTGGGCGAGCGTGGTCTGGTCCCGGACCGCGGACTACTACTTCAACCGGCCGTGGCGCGGCACGTTCAGCGAGAGCGGCGGGGGACTGCTCATCAACCAGGCGATCCACACCCTCGACCTCGTGCAGTGGCTGATGGGAGACGTCGTCGCAGTCGACGGGCACGCCGCCACCCGGAAGTTCGCCGACGTCATCGAGGTGGAGGACACCGCGGAGGCCCTGTTCACCCACGCGAACGGGGCGCAGACCAGCTTCTACGCCACACTCACCGCGCCGGTGCACCGGCCGGTGGAGATCGAGATCTACGGGGACGAGGGCGTGCTCGCCATCCGCAACGGGCTCACCCTCACCCTGGCCGACGGCACCGTCGAGGTGTTCCCCGAACGCCAGGTGGCCTCCGCGGGGCGCACGTACTGGGGCGTCTCGCACGAGATCCTCATCCGCGACTTCTACGCGAAGCTCGACGACCCGGAGCCCTTCTGGATCTCCCCGGCGGAGGCAATGGCGTCCCTCCGCATGCTCAAGACCATCTACGACCAGACCCACGGAAAGTGAAGGAACAGCACATGACGGAGAAGCTTCGACTCGGCATCATCGGCCTCGGCGCGGAAGGAGGCATGTACGCCAACCTCATCAGCGAGGGCAAGGTGCCCCACGTGGAGATCGGCGCGATCTGCG
>JBNJCY010000248.1:0-3934 GCA_051744325.1 Actinomycetota bacterium | reverse complement strand
CGGGCCGTAACGCGGATCGTGCCGTCCCCCAACCCCAGATGGCAAACAACGAAGAGCGGTGAGAAGTCGCGCCCGTCACGGTGCCCGGACAGGCCCGGTGTACCGAGCCACCCCTTGGACTGCTCGGGAACGACGCTCACGGGGACGAGTTGGTCGAGGACCGCAGACCCCACCTGCGGGGTGAGGGCGAGTGCGACTGCCGCCAGTTCTTCCTCATCGAGATCCCCGAGGTCTCCTCCCCAATACACGACTCGAGGCAGAGAGGACACGTCCATCAGCAGGGAAATTCCGGCGCGGCGGAAATGGACGATGCGGGCAGTGGGCCAGGGGGACCGGGACATGGGACTCCTTCGTCAGTGCGAGACGCGGTCGCTCAGCCAATGGTCGCAGCCAAGAGGTCCGACGTCATCAGCTGACGCGGTTCGATTCCGGCCCCCGATCCGCCAGCCACCTCCGCTGGATCCCACCTGGCTGATTCGCTTTCCGCGATGCGCCGGGCGCGGCCGACGCCTCGGCCGACACGGAGGCTGGATGAGGGCCCGACGAGGACCGCGAGATCCTCACCTGGAGCAGGTTCGGCGACGCCGCCCGGGAACTCGCCCAGCAGGTGGTCGACTCGGGTGGTTCCCGGACGTGGTCGTGGCAGTGGCACGCGGCGGGCTCGTCCCGCAGGAGGAGGCGGACGCCGGGGCGCAGCAGCCGTAGACCGTCGCCAGCCGGGGCCCTCACCAGCGGGTGAGCACCACGTAGTCGAAGGAGGCCGTGATCGGGGTGGGAGCCTGGTGGGCGACCAGCCCGATCCTCATGCCGCCCAGCTCCCACGGCTCGGTGCCCACCACCTGCCAGTCGCGCTCGCCGTCATAGCTGTAGAACGCCGTGGCCATGCCATCGTTGACGTCGAGTGTCAGGTAGATGGTCTCGACGGGTTCGATCGTCGTCGCGTGGTTCTCGCCTACGAGCATGCCGTCCTCGAAGCGGTCCAGGTAGAGCCCGTCGCCGACGCAGACGACATCGTCACAGTAGGCACGCCCGAACTGGAGGAAGTCCTGCTGCGGGTCCGATCCGGTGAGGACGATGCCGGCGAACTGGAAGTCGGTGGTCGGCCGGAAGTGGAGGCGGGTGTGAATCGTGTAGGAGTCGCTCGGCGCGTCGCGAAGCAGCATGTTGCGGATCGGCGGGCTGGGAAGCGCGTCCAGTTCGAGCCAGCCCTCGCTCAGCCGCCACGCCTCCGGGTCCTCGTTCTCCCATACCCAGTCCGAGTCGAGCGGTCCGCTGAACTGATCGAAGAACTCGGACACGGGATTGACCACCTCACCGTCCGCGGGCGAGTCCGGTTCGTCCGGGACCGGTTCGGACTCCTTTGCCCGTGTCCCGGGCTCGGAGGCGGCCGGTGACGCCAGGGGCGCACCGCCGTCGTCATCCCCGCCGAGCGCGATCACCACCCCGACCACGCCGGCGATGGCCACCACCAGGGCCGCGACCGCGGCGGGCACGACCCACCGCGGCCGCGACGGGCCGGGCGACGATGCCGGCACCTCCGGCGGAGGTACGGCTGCGACCGGCGCGACGGCCCAGGTCCCGCCGGGGGGCGACATTGCCCCCGCAGCGACCTCCCCGGCGGCGGTCCCCGCAGCCGATTCGCGGTCCAGGAGCATCCGAACGGTGCCGGCGAGATACGCGAGGTGTTCCTCCATCGGGGGCGTGACGGCGTCGAGCCAGTGGGCGTCGGAGATGAAGTACTCCAGGGAGGGCGACGGCACGGCGTCCTCCACCCGGAACGGGAGGATCGGGATGCCATGGCTGACGCTGCGCTCGATCTCGCGCTTCACGTGTGGGGAATGGTTCGAGCTGTGGGAGAAGACGAGCAGCGTGATCTTCGACCCCGCGATCGCCTCCACGATGGACTGGGCGTAGTCGCTCCCGGGAACCACGTCACGGGGTGCGATCCAGCACCGGATCCGGTTCCGCTCCAGGTGCGAGCAGATCGCATTCGCGATGGTTCGGTCCTCCGACGCGTGGCAGATGAACACGTCGTGCGTCATGCCGACCTCCCGAGCCAACAGACCTGTTGAACAACCGTAGCAATCCCCCACCTCCCCTGCAGGGGGTTCTCGCCCCGACCCGGGGCCGGGTCGGTACTCTGGGGCCAGCGAGAAGGGTCGACATGGCTGGCTCACGGAGCGCCTCGGACGAGGCCGGCGCTGGGACCGGCGCGGTCCGCCTGGTCCTGATCCTGGTCGCCGCGCTGTTCGGAGCTGCCACCCTGGCCCTCGCGGCCACCGGCGACCGGATCGCCGAGGAAGCGCCGTCGTCCACCCAACTCGTGATCGTGCTCGGGTACCTCGGGCTCTACGGGGGGCTCGTGGCGGTCCACCACCGGTCACGGGAGGGCGCGGCGGCCCACTCCTCGCTGTTCGCGGCCGCAGTCGGAGTCGGGGCGGTCATGACCCTGGGGGTGGGCGCCTACTGGCACTGTGCCGGGGACGAACTCCCCGTGGTGACCCAGGTGCTGTGGACCGGCAATCTCATGACCGGCGAGAAGGCGGCGCCGTTCGGGGAGGTTGCCGGCTGCCCCGTGACCACTCCCGTCTCGCTCCCCATCGCCCGGCTCCTGGCTCTCGGCGTGGTCTCGCTCGGCGCGGTCAAGCTCATCACGTCGTTCTCGCAGCCGTTCGTGCAGCGTACCCGGGTGCGCAGCGCCGCCAACCTGGTCCTCGTCACCGGCACCGGCGAGGACGCCCTGCCCTACGCCGCCGCCACCGCGCGCGCCGCGGAGGCCGGTACTCTCACCGCCCTCGTGGCAGACCACTCGGCCGAAAACACGACGGTGGCCCACGGGACGGTGGTGCAACTCGCCGACCAGCCCGGGTCCCCCGGTTTCCTCCCCGGGCTGGTCCGCCGAAAGGGCGCGACGGCGCTGCGAGCCGTCCACCACATCGACACCGACGCCGAGGCCAACCTGAACGCCTTCGACCTCGTGCGCTCCGCCGTCGGGAGGCCGACGACCGGCACCGGCATCCGGGCAGTCGTGCGGATCGAGGACCCGTGGGCGGCCGAGGAGTGGCGCCGCGGCGCGCTGGCGAACGACGGCTGGGTGGTGGACGCGATCTCCTCCCAAGAGGCCACCGCATACGAGTTGCTGGCCCAGATCCAGGCCGGTGACCACGACCTCGTGGCTGTCCAGGGGGCGGGGGCGCTCGCCCTCGCCTTCTGCGCAGCCGCGGCGCAACTGGGTCGAGAGCTCTCCTGCGTGCGGTCGACCCTCCCCGACGAGCCGGCCGCGGTTGAGCGCCTTCCCCGGATCGTGCTGTTCGGCCCGGGGGCCGCGACCCTGGCGGAGAACCACGCGGTGCACCAACGCCGTTTCGCGAACCCGGCCGGTGACGTCGCGGTGGCCGAGGCGCCGCTCACGAGGGCGGGCGCCGAGGCAGCCGTCGGGGATGCGCGGAACCCGGCCCTGGTCTTCACGGAGGAGGCGGGCACGCTTCCCTTCGACCTCGCCGTCCGTCACCCGTGGACGATCCTCGTGCATGACCGCGATGCCACCGGGGTCTCGTCACGCGCGCTGGTCGGGAACGCGCGATTGTTCGGGCTGGCGTTGCGACACGGCGAGGGAGCGGTCGCCGACAGTTGGGAGCGGATGGCCCGGCGCGGCCACGAGATCTACCTGTGCCGGTACGGGACGGGGACGAGTCCGGCGGCACGACCGTGGGAGGAGCTGAGCGCGTTCTACCGGGGTAGCAACATTCGCCAGGTGGTCACGCTCGTGGGAGCCGCACCGCGCGTGGGGCTGTCATGGAGGGCGGGCGGCGGCGCGCCGGCCGGCGCGGGTGCGGTCACCGTGGACCAGCTGCGCCGGCTCGCGGAGGCCGAGCACGAGTCGTGGCGCGCCTACTACCTCCAGCACGGCTGGAGGTACGGTCCCGCCCGGGAC
>JBNJCY010000247.1:0-3955 GCA_051744325.1 Actinomycetota bacterium | reverse complement strand
GAACCATGCCCGCTCCAGCAGCGGCAGGTCCTTGTCCTCCGCCTGCTCGATCACGCGCTGGTTGAAGGCGAGCCAGCTCAGCTCCCGGTCCGCGAACCGACCCTCGGGCAGCGGTGCCTCGTCCTCGACATCCTCGGCCCGTACGCTGAGATCCTCCCTGTCCACGCTCAGGCCCAGAAGGACGTCGCCCATGGCGGGCGGCGCGGCGACGTCGTCGTCGTCATAGTCATCGTCATCGTCGTCGTCGTCCCGGCGATCGTCCTCCACCTCATCGTCCTCGAGCCGCCTGATGGGGATGTCCTCGTCACCGACGAGGTCGACGTCGGCCTCGTCCGCCTCGTCGGCCCCGTCCTGAAGCATGTCGTGATCCACGGGGTCGATGTGGGACGGCGACCCCGGCTCCTCGACAGCCGCGATTGCGCCGTGCTCGTCCACCATGGCCCTACCTCACCTGTCCGAATCCTCGCCCGGGGCAGCGACCGGTGAGAACTGTGTGTCCGTGGAGTCGTGCCGGAAGCCGGAGCGCTCGTACGAGCGTATAGCGGTGAGGTTATCTCCTTCCACATGGAGTGTCAGCGCTCTCGCCCCACCCCGCTCCGCCAGCTCCGCCATCCTCCCGAGCAGGTGGGCGGCGATCCCGTGCCGCTGGTGTTCCGGCGCGACGCCGAGAACGTAGACCTCCGCCTCGTCCCCCGTCCGCTTCAGCCACCCGTAGGCAACGAGCGCTCCATCGTGTTCCACCAGCAGGAATCCCGCCGGGTCGGACCAGGGCTCGGCGCGGCGGGCGGAGAGGTCGGCGGCGGTGAGCCGCCCCTGCTCCGGGTGGCTCGCGAAGATGCGGGCGTTGAGGGCGACCCAGGACGCGGCGTCGTCGTCCCGGAAGGTCCGGACGCGCAGCCCGCTGGGCAGCGGGGGCACGACGGCGGCGCCCGGGTCCCGCACCATGTGCCACAGCTTGCGGCTGGCACGGAGGCCGTGGCGCTCGGCCAGCGCCACCGCCTCCGGCAGGGTGCCGTGGGCCCACACCGCCACGCCCTCCTCCGCCAGCACCCGGCGCAGCAGGGCGGTGCCGTGGCCGCGACGACGCCACTGCGGAGCGACGGCGAGCTCCGCCGTCGTCCCGTCGGTCCACGCGTACCCGGCGAGAGCGCCGCCCTCGAGGACGACCAGGTGGGTGCTGGGGTGGAGCGGGAACCGCAGCTCGAGGAGGCCGACCTCGCCGACCGCCGCGACGCCGTCGTGGGCCTCGACACGCGCGAGGAGGGCGAGGATCTCGTCGCGGAGAGCCGGGTCCGGGGAGGCCAGCTCCCGGATCACTCGAGCGTCCCGGCACGGGCCATCGAAGCGGCGTTCTCGAGCTCCTCGGCCGTGTTGAGGAGCGCACCGGCGCGCTGGACCACGAGGGCGGAGAGTTCGGAGTCGGTCACCTCCAGGGACTCCGCGCCGAGCGCACTGCCGGCGGCGAGCACCTTCAGGAAGGAGGATGCGCGGTCGAGGGCGACGTCGAGTTCGCCATCGAAGACGCCTGAGAGGATCCGGTCGGCGGTGCGGCGCATGTCCTCCGGGCCGGGCGTGTCCGCGACTCCGGCGATAACGCCGGCGACCTCCGCGACCTCGAGCCCGCGCCGGTAGTTCAGCACGATGTGCCGAGGGTCGCGGCGCACCCACTCGCGGATGAGATAGAGGCGCCAGAGCGTGCCGGGCAGGGTGTTGGCCGGAGAACTCGCCCACATCTCTGCGAGGGTCTCCAGGCCCTCGCTCTCCACGAGGCCGACCAGGCGCGCCACGAGATCGGGGTCGTCCGCGCGCCCACGGCCGCCGTCGACGAGAGCCTGCGCCGTCTCGTGAGCCAACAGCGAGGCCTCGGCGGGATCGGGCGCCCCGACGAGGGCCTCGGCCTGGGCGTCCTCGAGGCGGGCGGGACGACGCGGTGGGGTTCGGGTCACGGTGGGCTTTCGCTGGGGGACGAGTGGGGCGGCGCTTCACCTCATCGGGATATTGTGCTGTCCAAAGGGGAGGGTCGGTCAACCCCTCCACGCCGGGCGGTACGATTGTGCGGTGCCGCCGGAGCGGTGCGGGCCTCTAGCTCAGTTGGCAGAGCAGCGGACTTTTAATCCGTCGGTCGTGGGTTCGAGCCCCACGGGGCCCACCGGGAGCCCTCGTCGGCCACCCGCGATCTCAGGCCGCGGCGTTGAAGAGGGCACCGACGCAGGCCTCGAGCGTGAACCCCTCCCCGCCATGGGTTGGGAAGATCCTGGAGTCGTGCAGCAGCTTCCAGGCAAGCTCGCCCGGGGTGGGCGGATCGAGCTCACAGACCGCTGATCCGTCCCGGTGGCGGAAGACCCACCTGCCCGCCTCCCGGGTGATGCTCATGCCACCTTCGTGCACGGCGGTGTGATGGCGGCGGCACAGGTTGAGCAGGTTCGACAGGTCCGTGGCGCCCCCAGCCCACCAGGGAACCGCGTGGTGGGCATCGAGATGGCGGGACTGCTCGCAGCCGGGGAACTGACAGGTCACCCCGTCACGGATCCGCAGCGCCCGCCGCTGGGCCCGCGAGGCGCGCCGCCGCGTCCTCCCCAGTGCCAGGACCTCACCATCGGCGCCGATGACCGCGGGCAGGACCCGGCCGGCGCAGGACAGACGCTGGGCGGTGGCCGGCTCGATCGAACCCGCCCCTTCGATGTGACACGTTCCCGCGGGAACGTCCCCGGCCGGCAGTCCCGCGAGGATCTCGGCACCCACCTGCACCACCACCAGGTGATGGTCATCCTCGGACACGGGGGCCGGCGTGGCGTCCAGGTGGTGCTGTGCGAGGGCCACCATCGCCTCAGCGCGGCACCGCGGCTGCCCCTCCTCCGCCACCACCTCCGCCCGGGCGGCCTTCTCCACCGCCGCCACCACCACGGCGGCCTCCTCGGTGGGCAGAGTGACGGACACCCGCGTCATCCCACCGCCCACCTCCTGGACCGTGAAACCGCGCAGCAGCTCGGCCGCCACCCGGGTGCCGCCCACCGCCCGGAACGTCCGCACCGTGCGCGCCAACTGCGACGCCGTCATCTCCACCGCCAGCTCGCACAACTCCACCTCATCCACCTGCCCCGCCAACCGGGTCACCTCACGGACCTTCGAGAAGGACAGCCGGCCCGCCCGCATCAACTCGCCCACCCGCGGCATCTCCCGCAACGCCCGGGCAACCCGGACATGCTCGCGGGCCGTCCCGGGCGCCATCGAACAGTAGTAGGACACCCAGTGCGCCACCGACCGGAAGTCCGGATACCACCCCAGGCCGTCCCCCGCGTCGAACTGTCCCAGCAGGACGAGGAACTCATGGTCCACCTGCGCAGCTGTTGCCGCGGCCCCCTGAATCCGCACCCTCAGCTCCTCGACGCGCTCCAGCGAGAGCACCCCCGCGGGTTCGACGGCATCACGAACCGCGTCGTCGCCCCCGTCGTCGACGGCCACCCCCCGACTCCTCAGATCCGCCCAGAGATCCCGTGCGTCCACCAACATCGCCGCTCCCCTGCCCTTCTTCAACACTGAGAACAGCCAACCAGAGAGCACTGACACCAACACCGCAGGCGCGTCCTTCAGCAGAGCTCACGGGGCCCACCGTGACCCGCTATCGGTCGACGACGATGCTGTGGTAGTCGTTGTCGAGGATCATGGTGGAGTAGTAGAACTGGCGCTCGATCTCATCCGAGATGAGTCTCCGGTAGTCGTCGGGCACTTCCACGCCCTCGTTGGGGATGAACTCCCGTGTGACGCTGTTGTAGCGCCCCTTGTCCGTGAGGAAGCTCCGGTTGCTGAAGATCACGAGGGGATCCGTGTCCGAGAAGATGTCCACGCCCATGAGCAGCCCCTCGAAGATCCCCGTGTGGTCATTCTTCCTCGTGGCTTCGCGACCGGACTCTCCGACGGGGTCCCGGAAGGAGCCTCCGGAGAGGTGTCAGATGTT
>JBNJCY010000246.1:0-3992 GCA_051744325.1 Actinomycetota bacterium | reverse complement strand
CATGGCCTCCGCGCGCGTGGCGGCGTTCCTCAGGTGTCCCCGGACCGCCGATGTGATCGTGCGCGATCCCGGCTTGCGCACCCCGCGCATCGACATGCAGAGGTGCTCGGCCTCGATGACCACGATGACGCCCTTCGCCCCGAGCCGGTCCGTCAGGGCGTCCGCGATCTCGGAGGTGAGCCGCTCCTGCACCTGGGGACGCCGGGCGAAGCCGTCCACGAGCCGGGCGACCTTCGACAACCCGGTGACGTGACCGCCGTCGCCCGGGAGGTAGCCGACATGGGCCTCGCCGTGGAACGGGAGGAGGTGGTGCTCGCACATGGAGTACAGCGGGATGTCCCGCACGATGATGAGTTCGTCGTGGCCCAGGTCGAAGACGGTCTCCAGGACGTCGGCCGGATCCTCGTGGAGGCCGGCGAAGATCTCGCGGTAGGCCCGGGCCATGCGTCCCGGCGTTCCACGCAGACCATCACGGTCCGGGTCCTCACCGACTGCCGCGAGCAGGTCGCGGACCGCCCGCTCGACTCCGGCGGCGTCGTAGTCCCGCCCGCTCACGACACCCCACCCGCCGGGTCGTCGACCGAACCGCCGGGCGGGTTCTCTCCGGTCCCGAATGCATCGTCGCCCGCGTCCGCGGCCTGGTCCTGCGGCAGGCCGCCCTCGGTCCCGGCGGCGATCTCCGCCGGGGAGTCCACGGGCGGGATCGGGGACACCGGCCGGCTGAGGCTCGAATGCCACACCGGGCGCGGATCGCGCTTCGCGACAGGGGCGAAGATCGCGGCGAGCTCCTTCTCGTTGAGGGTCTCCTGCTCCAGGAGGGCGAGCACCAGGGTGTCGAGGACCGAGCGGTGCTCCGAGAGGATCTCCCAGGCCTCGTCATGGGCGTGGTCCAGGAGGAGGCGCACCTCGTCGTCGATGGTCGCGGCGACGTCCTCGGAGTAGTCGCGCTGGTGACCCATGTCCCGGCCGAGGAACGGCTCGGAGTCTGATATCCCGAGCTTCACGGTACCCACCTTCTCGCTCATGCCGTACTGCGTGACCATCTTCCGGGCTATGGCGGTGGCCTTCTCGATGTCGTTCGACGCCCCGGTGGTGGGGTCATGGAACACCACCTCCTCGGCCACCCGGCCTCCCATCGAATAGGCGAGCTGGTCCAGCAGCTCGTTGCGGGTGGTGGAGTACCTGTCTTCCGAGGGCATCACCATCGTGTAGCCCAGAGCGCGACCGCGCGGGAGGATGGTCACCTTCGTCACGGGGTCGGTGTACCGAAGCGCCGCCGCCGCGAGCGCGTGCCCTCCCTCGTGGTAGGCGGTGATCTTCTTCTCCTTCTCGTTCATCACCCGGGTGCGCCGCTGCGGACCGGCGATCACCCGGTCGATGGCCTCGTCGAGCGCCCGGTTGTCGATGAGCTGGGCGTTGGAGCGGGCGGTCAGCAGGGCGGCCTCGTTCAGGACATTGGCCAGGTCCGCGCCCGTGAACCCGGGGGTGCGCTTCGCCACGATGCGCAGCTCCACGGACCTGGACATGGGCTTGCCCTTGGCGTGCACGCCGAGGATCGCCAGCCGCCCGTTCAGGTCGGGGGCGTCCACCCCGATCTGCCGGTCGAAGCGGCCGGGCCGCAGCAGCGCCGGATCGAGGACGTCGGGGCGGTTGGTGGCGGCGATGAGGATTACGTTGGTGTTGACGTCGAAGCCGTCCATCTCGACGAGGAGCTGGTTCAGGGTCTGCTCGCGCTCGTCGTGGCCACCCCCGAGGCCGGCCCCGCGGTGCCGCCCGACGGCGTCGATCTCGTCCACGAAGATGATCGCCGGGGCGTTGGACTTGGCCTGCTCGAACAGGTCACGCACACGCGATGCGCCCACGCCGACGAACATCTCGACGAACTCGGAGGCCGAGATGGAGAAGAACGGGACGCCGGCCTCCCCGGCGACGGCACGGGCGAGGAGTGTCTTGCCGGTGCCGGGAGGACCGTACAGCAGCACGCCCTTGGGGATCTTGGCCCCGACAGCCTGGAACTTGCCCGGCTCGGACAGGAACTCGCGGATCTCCTGGAGTTCCTCCACGGCCTCGGCCACGCCGGCGACATCGGAGAACGTGACCTGCGGGTTCTCCTTGCTCACCATCTTCGCCTTGGACTTGCCGAACCGCATCATCCCGCCGGCGCCGCCCTGCATCCTGGTGGACAGCCACCAGAACAGCGCCAGCAGCAGGAACAGCGGGAGCATGAAGGACAGCAGGGAGGCGAGGAAGGAGGTCTGCGGAACCACCGAGTTGTAGCCCTCCGGCGGTTCGGCCGCCTTCACGGCCTCGACCACCTCCGGGCCCTGCGGCGTGACGTAGAAGAACTCGACCTCCGTGCCGAGGTTCTCCTCAGTCCCGTCCTCACCCTCGATGACGAAGTCCTCGGTGAGCTTCAGGTCCACCCGCTGGAGGCCCTCGGTGATCACCACCTGCTCGACCGTGTCTCCCGCCAGCAGCCGCAGCCCCTCGGAGGTGTCGATGGCCCGCGTGCTCGACTGTCCCAGGAAGAGGTAGACGGCCCAGAGCAGCAGCAGGAAAAGCAGCACCCAGGTCATGGGTCCACGCGCGACCTTTTTCTTGTCCATCAGGCCGTAACGTCCCTTCGAGAGTTTGTCAGTGATTCGACGTTAGTCGACACCGCCGGGATTGACCGTCCCTGTTCGCTGCCAGCGCTACTCGCCGCCGTAGACGTGCGGTGCGAGCGTCCCGATGAAGGGCAGGTTGCGGTAGTTTCCGGCGTAGTCGAGGCCGTAGCCGACCACGAACTCCTTCGGGATCTCGAATCCGACGTAGTCCACCGGGACCTCCACCGTGGCCGCCTCCGGCTTGCGCAGCACGGTCGCCACCCGTAACGAGGCAGGCTGCCGCGACCTCAGGTTGGCCACGAGCCAGGAGAGGGTCAGCCCCGAGTCGATGATGTCCTCGACGACGAGGACGTGCCGGTCCTGGATGTCCGTGCCGAGGTCCTTGAGGATGCGCACCACTCCGGAGGAACGGGTGCCCGAGCCGTAGGAGGAGACCGCCATCCAGTCCATCTGGGCGCGGTTGTGCAGTTTCCGGGCGAGGTCCGCCATCACCATCACCGCGCCGTTGAGCACGCCGACCAGCAGCAGGTCGATGCCCTCGTAGTCCCGGTCGATGGCCGCGGCCAGTTCGGTCAGGCGCACGTCGATCTGCTCCGAGGTCAGCAGGACCTTCTCGAGGTCCCTCCCCATGTCGCTGGCGTCCATGTCAGCCCCTTCTCTCCAATACGAGTGCGTCGCCACTCCGGCGAGCAGTGACGCGGCCCGGGAGGTCCGCGGCCCCCTGCCCGTGGTAGTCCGTGACGAGCCTATCGACGGCGTCCACGTGCCGTGCCGCATATGCACCTCCCCCGAGGTCCGTCAGGACCCGGTGCAGCACCCGGGTCCGGAGCGCCGGGTGTTCGGCCGCCAGCGCACCCGCGCCCAGTTCGGCGCGCTCGGTGGTGCGGTGGCGCGCCACCCGGGCGAGGGCACCGTCCGCGAGTTCGTCGAGCAGGTCGGCGTCCTGCCTCAGCAGGCCGGCGGTACGGGCCAGCGCCTCGACGACACCGGGACCGAGCGCCTCCACGAGGGCCGGCAATGCGGTGTGGCGCACGGCGGCGCGCAGGAGGGGCCCGCCGTCGGCGCGCGTCCAGCCGCCGTCGGCCGCGTTGGACGGGTCCTCCTGGTGGGGCAGAGCGAGGTCGGCGCAGATCCCCAGGGTGTCCGCGCGCCGCAGCCCGAGGAACGGCCGGCGGCAGCGGCCCGTGGTCGCCGGCATGCCGGCGAGCGAGCGCGCTCCTGAGCCCCGGGCGAGGCGGAGGAGGACCGTCTCGGCCTGGTCATCCATGGTGTGTCCCAGCAGGACGACCGCGCCGGGGTCGAGGTCCACGGCGGCTGCCTCGAGGGCGGCGTAGCGCACGGCGCGGGCTGCCGCCTCCGGTCCGCCGGCGCCGGTCCCGGTCCCCC
>JBNJCY010000245.1:0-4000 GCA_051744325.1 Actinomycetota bacterium | reverse complement strand
GACGTGACCTGGGAGGAGGCCCCCATGAGTGTGCGGACGCCGATGACGTTGGCTTCGATCGAGCTCGGAACGGGAATCCGGGCCGCCTGCACGATGAGTCCGGAGACGGTCATCAAGCGGGTCGAGGAATCTGGGCTGAGGGGCCGGGGAGGCGCGGGCTTCCCCACCGGGCTCAAGTGGGAACTCGCTCGCAACGCGCCCGCCCCGGACGGCCGCCGGTACGTGATCTGCAACGCCGACGAGGGGGAGCCCGGCACCTTCAAGGACCGTGTGCTGCTGGAGGACCTCGCGGACCTCGTGTTCGAGGGCATGACGATCGCCGGCTGCGCGATCGGGGCCACCGAGGGCATCGTCTACCTCCGCGGCGAGTACATCTACCTCCTGGACGGCCTCGAGGAGACCCTCGCCCGCCGCCGCACCGCGGGGCTCCTCGGCAGCGGAGTGAGCGGCCGCTCCGGCTTCGACTTCGACATCTCCATCCGCATCGGCTCCGGCGCCTACGTCTGCGGTGAGGAGACCGCCCTCATCGAGAGCCTCGAGGGCCGCCGCGGCGAGCCCCGCAACCGGCTCCCGTTCCCCGTGGTGCGCGGCCTCCACCAGGCTCCCACTGTGGTCAACAACGTGGAGACCTTCGCCTGGGTCGCCGCGATCATGGCCCGCGGGGCGGAGTGGTTCTCCTCCATCGGCACTCCGGGATCCTCGGGCCCGAAGCTGCTCTCCGTCTCGGGGGATGTCTCCCGTCCCGGCGTGTACGAGTTCCCGCTCGGCGTGTCGATCCGGGAGGTGCTGGCGGCGGCCGGTGGCGAGGATGCCCGGGCCGTCGTTGTCGGCGGGGCGGCGGGTCAGTGCGTCCCGAGCCGGGACTTCGAGCGGGCCATCTCCTACCAGGACGTCTCCACCGGTGGCGCGTTCATAGTGCTCGGGCCGAGCCGGGACCTCCTCGACGTGGCCGAGAACTTCATGGAGTTCTTCGTCGACGAGTCCTGCGGCCAGTGCACGCCCTGCCGGATCGGGAACGTCACCATCCTCGAGGGAGTACGCGCCATGAAGCGCGGCGAGATGACCGCAGAGCGCCTCCGCGACCTCGTCAAGCTCGGCCACACCATGCAGGCCGCGTCCAAGTGCGGCCTCGGCCAGTGCAGTGCCAACGTGTTCCTGTCCATCGTCGAGCACGCCGAGGTCCTCGGCCGCGAGCTCGTCCACGCCTGAGGAGGCCACGATGACGACGACGTCAGTCCCCACTCCCGCGACGACGCCACCCCCGCCGTCGTCGGCGCCGGCCACGGTGACCGTCACGATCGACGGGCGCCCCATCGAGGTTCCGGCCGGTACGACCGTGCTGACGGCCGCGAAGCTCGCGGGGGTGCGGATCCCCACGCTGTGCCACCACCCGGACCTGCCTCCCTCGGGCCTGTGCCGGCTCTGCATCGTGGAGGTGGAGGGCCAGCGGCAGCCGCAGGCGAGCTGCGTGTACCCGATCACCGCGCCGGTGGAGATCCGCACCCACAGCGCGCGTGTGGGCCAGGCTCGCCGCGACATCATCGACCTGCTTCTCTCCGAGCACTACGGCGACTGCCGCACCTGCGCGCGCAACGGCAACTGCGAACTGCAGGACCTGGCCGTGGAGTACGGCGTGGACCGCTACCGCTTCGGCGAGCGGACCGAGCCGGTGCACCACGTCGAGGCGTTCGGTCCATCGATCGTGCGGGACATGGACAAGTGTGTCCTCTGCCTGCGCTGCGTGCGCACCTGCGCCGAACTGCAGGGCGTGCACGCGATCGGCGTGGTGGGACGCGGGGACACCAACACCATCTCAACGTTCATGGACCTGCCGCTCGACGAGGTCGCGTGCATCAACTGCGGGCAATGCATCAACCGCTGCCCCACCGGGGCTCTCACTGCGCGGGACGTCACGGACGACGTCTGGGCCGCGCTCGAGGACCCGACCAAACACGTGGTCATCCAGACCGCACCGGCGCCGCGGGCCGCGCTTGGCGAGGAGTTCGGGCTTGAGCCCGGCACCCCGGTGACCTGGCAGATGAACACCGCGCTGCGGGAGATCGGCTTCGACAGGGTCTTCGACACGAACTTCACCGCGGACCTCACGATCGTGGAGGAGGGTACGGAGCTGCTGCTGCGGTTGTACCGGAACCTCGTTCTGGGGGACACCTCCATGCCCGTCCCGCAGTTCACCTCCTGCTCGCCCGGCTGGGTCAAGTACATCGAGCACGCCTACCCCGAGTTCCTGCCCAACCTGTCCACCTGCAAGAGCCCGCAGCAGATGTTCGGCGCGCTCATCAAGGCGTGGTACGCGAACCGCGCGGGCGTTGACCCCGCGGACGTGGTGTCCGTGGCGCTCATGCCCTGCACCGCGAAGAAGTTCGAGGCCGGTCGGCCGGAGATGACGGACTCCGGGTTCGCTGACGTGGACCACGTGCTCACGGCGCGTGAGCTTGCCGTGATGACGCGGCAGTTCGGGCTGTACCTGCCGGACATGCCGCCGTCCGATTTCGACGACCCGTTCGGGACGGCGTCGGGCTCCGGCATCATCTTCGGTGCCACGGGCGGCGTCATGGAGGCGGCGCTCCGGACGGTGCTCGAGCTGGTGACCGGACAGCAGGTGGAGAACATCTTCGAGCACGCGGACATCACGCCGGTGCGTGGCTTCGACGACGTCCGGTACGTGGAGCTCACCATCCCCGACGAGGTGGGACCCGTCCCGGAACTCATCGCGCACCTGGTGCCGGACTGGAACTGGCTCCGCGGCGTCACTCTCAAGGTGGCGGTGGCGCACGGGACCGCGAACGCCGGCCGCGTGATGGAGGACATCAAGGCGGGCGGGAAATTCTCCGAGTGCCACTTCATCGAGTTCATGGCCTGCCCCGGCGGGTGCCTGGGCGGCGGTGGCCAGCCGATCCCCACGAACGTGGAGATCCGAACGGCACGTGCCAGGGCCATCTATGCGGAGGACACCGCTTACGGCGAGCAGGGCCGCGCCCGCAAGTCCCATGAGAACCCTGCCGTGGTGCGGCTCTACTCCGAACTGCTCACCGACGGGCCCTGCGGCCACACCAGCCACCACCTGCTGCACACGGAGTACACGGCCCGCGGGTCGTTCATCCGGGCCGCCGCCGATGGCACCACCAAGGAGGCGTAGCCATGCTGACCCACGTTCCCGACGACGTCGTCACCGCCCAGCCCGAGGTGGTGGCGGCGGTGGACGAGGCGGTCACGCGCCACGGCGCGTTCCGTGGGGCACTCATCCCGGTGCTGCAGGACCTGCGCCGGCAACTCCCGCTGAACGGGGTGGTCATGCAGCTCGTGGCCGACCGGCTCGGCGTACCGCCTGTCGAGGTCTACGGCGTGGTCTCGTTCTACTCCTTCCTCGGGACGAGCGTGACGGGGACGTACGTCGTCCGGCTCTGCCGGACGCTGAGCTGCGAGATGGCCGGGGCGAAGGACATCGCGGCGGTGCTGGAGGAGGAACTCGGGATCGGGTTCGGCGAGACCACCCCTGACGGGCTGTTCACCCTGGAGTGGGCGAACTGCATCGGGCAGTGCGACGCTCCGCCCGCGATGCTCGTGGGCCACCGCGCGGAGGGCCACCTGACCGCGGAGACCGTCCGAGACGTGCTCGCCGCGTTGCGGACAGAGGCCGCCCGGGCCTGAGACCGCGCCGGGTATTGCCCTGCGGAAGAATTGGGTCCTCCATCCCTTCCCGCGTGCGGTGCATCACCGGAATAATCCAATACATGGCTTCTGACTCTTCGTACGCCGCAATCAACCTCCGTCTCGCCCTGCTCGAGCTGCCCACGGCAGAGGACCCGGACGGGGCGGACTCCGCCCATCTCGTCTCGCCGATACTCGCTCGTCAACGGGAGCTGAGCCGTCGGCTCAGCTTCAGGTTGCCCACGCCCGACCAGCGGATCCAGGACTTCCTCGACGACTACTGCGCCGGAGCGGAGGAAACCCCGAAGCTCCCGAAGCGGACACTGGTCCT
>JBNJCY010000244.1:0-4012 GCA_051744325.1 Actinomycetota bacterium | reverse complement strand
GATTGCCGGCCATGTCCTCGTGGGTGCGCTGCTCCTGCTGGCCCGTCAGCTCGACGAGCAGCGGGTCCACCTCGCCCGGCTCACGGTGGACCCGGCACCGCACGAGCAACGCACCCACGAGGACGTGGCCGGCAATCGCGTGACCTGGTTCCACGTCACCGCGGCGCACTCCCGCCTCGAGGTGGTGACCAAGACGTTCGTGTCCGTCGACCGGCCGTTCGTGGACTCCTCCACCCTCCCGCAGCTCCCCTGGGACCAGGTCGTGGGACTGGTGCGCGGCATCCGCTCCACGGGGCGGCCCGGCGATGGCACCCATCCCGGCCCGTCCCAGGTCATCGACGTCACCGCAGGGGCGCTGCCGTCCGACCTCGTCCCACTCTCCGACGACGCCCAGGCCCTCGCGCTCGACACGTTCGCACCGGGCCAGCCGCTGGCGCGCGCCGTCGCGACGCTCAGCGGGCGCATCCACCGGGAGTTCGAGTACCGGCAGCCCATGAGTGCCGGCCTGGACGAGGTCCTGCGCGCCCGGAGCGGCGCGTACCACGACCTCGCCCACGTCATGCTCGCGGCGCTGCGCGCCCTGGGCCTGTCCGCGTTGTACGTCACCGGCTACCGGGAACCGCGGGAATCAGCCGAACCGCGCGACGCCGCCCACGCCTGGGTGGCCGTCTGGTTCCCGGGAGCGGGCTGGGTGCATGTCGACCCCACCAACGGCACCTTCATCGACGACCGCTACGTCGTCCTCGGGTGGGGCCGCGACTCCAGGGACGTCCCCCCGTTGCGCGGCATCGCCTTCACCGAGGGCGGCGGTTCCACGATGTCCACCCGGGCGGAGCTGCGAAGCATCACGGTGGACGAGCTGGGGGCGCGGCTGCGCGCCCTGGGCGTGTGAGCGGCGGACCGCGCCTCGTCGTGGCCGGCGCGATCCTGGACGGGTCCCGGCTGCTGGCGGCGCGACGCTCCGCTCCCCCGGAGCTGGCCGGGCAGTGGGAGCTCCCGGGCGGCAAGGTGGAGCCCGGCGAGGAGCCGCGGGAGGCGTTGGCGCGGGAGCTGCGCGAGGAGCTGGGCGTCGTCGTCCGCCTCGGCGAGGTCGTCCCGGCGCCCGACGGCGGCGACTGGCCCGTCCTCGGCGGTCACGTCATGCGGGTGTGGCTGTGCGCCATCGGCGGCGGGGAGGCGCTCCCCCTCCAGGACCACGACCAGCTCGCCTGGGTGGAACTGGAAGACGCCGGATCCGTCCGGTGGCTGGCACCCGACCTCCCCATCGTGCGGGCAATTCGGGACCAAATTTCGGCCTGACCGAGAGCTGAATTGCGCATTCCCGCAGGTCAGGAATTTCCACGGTAACGATCGTTGAAATGTACAGGACTTTCGTCCTCGTCAGCTAGTGACTTTGGTCCTGTGTCGGGAGTAGCCTTCCCCTTCATACGACCCTCAACGGACGTATGAAGAGTAACACCCCTTTCTCGACGGGAGCAGAAGTGAAGAAGCATGCGGGCATGGCCGCCCTCATGGCCATGGCCTTGGTCCCCTTGGGGCTGACCGCCACGTCCGCCGTCACCGAATCCGGTGACGGCGTTCCTGCGCGCATCGTCGCGCAGAAGAAGGATGACGACCGGTACAAAGAGAAGACGAAGAAGGTCAAGGAGGCGAAGGAGAAGAAGATCGACCAGGCCGACCGCGACGCCGCGGCCGCCCGCGCCCTCCAGGAGGGCGCGCTGAACCCGCTGATGACGGGAGTCACGGCCCAGGAGCTCATCCTCGACAACGGTGTGCCGGTGCCCCGCTACTTCAGCCACCCGAACTACGCGAACAGCCCGTTGCCGGAGGTGACGGCGAGCGCCGAGCCCCAGGTCGGCAACGACCTCGTCGGACGCGCCTACGCCACCGACAACGCGAGCAACGTGTTCGTCGTGCTGCCGCAGTCGTTGCCGGGCGGATTCCTGAACGCCTTCAAGACCTGGAACCAAGCCGATGCCGGCGGGAGCTTCCAGCCATCCGCGGGCTTGGACTTCCACGCCTACGTCCTGCGGCCGACGGAGACCGAGAACGAGTTCACCGTCCTGTTCGACTCCGGCCAGCTTACCGTTCCGGCACTCGCCGACGCGGCGGTGAGCGAGATCGCGTCCTTCGGCGTCGCCAACTTCGAGGTCCAGCCGGGCGACCAGATCGCCTTCTACGGCCAGGGCATCCCGCTGGACATAGCGTCCGCCTCCGACCTCGTGGCGTACCCCGCCAACACGCCGCCCCTGCAGGGCTCGACGATCGCGATCGGCTCCGCGGAGTTCCCCGAGCTGCCGCAGGACCGGACGTACTCGTTCGCCGCCACAGTCTTCGAGCCCGAAGTGATCACCGGGGGCATCAAGAAGTTCGTGGACCCGCTGCCCAGCATCACGCCGGCTGTACCGGAGGTGAAGACCTACAACGGTATCGAGGCGGACTTCTACCGGATCGGGCTCGTCGAGTACACCCAGCAGATGCACTCGGACCTTGCCGCCGAGACGAAGTTGCGCGGATACGTTCAACTGAACGCCGATGGCACGTACATGAACGAGCCCAGTTACCTCGGCCCAACCATCGTCGCGCAGAAGGACAGGCCGGTCCGGATCGAGTTCCACAACCAGCTGCCCACCGGCGCGGATGGCAACCTGTTCCTCCCGGTGGACACCACGGTGATGGGATCCGGCATGACGCCCACGGGCCATGAGGTCATGGAGCAGATGAAGGCGAACAACGATCCCGATCTCGACCCGCAGGTCCCCATGTGCAACGACCCCGCGACGAAGCCTGACCTGGTTGCGTCCGGCCACTGCTACTCGGACAACCGGGCGATCGTCCACCTGCACGGCGGGATCACCCCGTGGATCTCCGATGGCACCCCGCACCAGTGGATCACCCCGGCGGGCGAGCCCACTGCGTTCCCCGAGGGGCCGAGTGTGCAGAACGTGCCCGACATGAACAAGGACGACGTCGATGACCCCACCGACGGCGTCCAGACCTTCTACTACACCAACGCCCAGAGCGCGCGCCTGATGTTCTACCACGACCACTCGTGGGGCATCACCCGCCTCAACGTCTATGCCGGAGCGGCCGCGCCGTACATCATCCAGGACGAGACGGAGAAGGCCCTGATCGGCGACGCTGAGAACCCCGGCGTCATCCCCGACGGTGACGCGACCATTCCGCTCGTCTTCCAGGACAAGACCTTCGTTCCGAACGACACCCAGCTCGCCGAGCAGGACGAGACCTGGGACACGACCGCCTGGGGTGGCGAGGGCAGCCTGTGGCTGCCGCACGTCTACTCCCCCGCCCAGAACCCGGGCGACGCCTCCGGCGTGAACGAGTACGGCCGCTGGGCCTACGGGCCGTGGTTCTGGCCGCCGACCTCCAACGTGGACTACGGCCCGATCGACAACCCGTACTTCGATCTCGATCCGGACTGCGATCCGGACCTCACGTGGTGCGAGCCACCGCTCATGCCGGGGACGCCGTACAATTCGATGGGTATGGAGGCGTTCATGGACACCCCCGTGGTTAACGGCGCGGCGTACCCGACCACGACCCTGGAGCCCAAGCCCTATCGCTTCCGGATCCTGAACGCGGCAAACGACCGGTTCTTCAACCTGTCGCTGTACCAGGCGGTGGACGCCAACGGTGTCGTGTGCGACGCCGCCAACCCCACTCCCGCAGAGGAGAGCACCGGGATGGAGTGCACCGAGGTGGCGCTCAACCCGGACGAGGTGGCGGCCGCGCTCGAGGACCCGACCGTCTTCCCGACGCCGGTTGCCGGCACCGAGGGCCCGGACTGGATCGTGATGGGCACCGAGGGCGGCTTCCTGCCCGCCCCGGTCGTGGTCCCGGCCCACCCCACGACGTGGGTGAACGACCCGACGCTGTTCAACGCCGGCAACGTTGACCAGCACTCGCTGCTCGTCGCACCCGCCGAACGGTTCGACGTGGTGGTGGACCTGTCCGCCTACGCCGGCCAGACGCTGATCGTCTACAACGACGC
>JBNJCY010000243.1:0-4018 GCA_051744325.1 Actinomycetota bacterium | reverse complement strand
AGCACCAGCAGGGGCAGGATCGCGGCACCCTCCCGGCCGGACAGGTCCGGGAACGTCGTACGGGGCGGCCCACCCGGCCCGCTCGGTCCGACAGGCAGTCCATAGTCCACCGGGTCGGTCACGGGCGCAGCGTCGCTTGCCGTGAGGTCCTGGTCCTGATCCTGTCGAGGCCCGGCATCGGCGGTCTCCTCGGGCGCGGTGCGAGTGTTGTGGTCGTGGGTGTGGTCGCTAGTGTCGTCGCGGCCACTGCTCAGGCGGGGAGCATTGGGGTGGCGGTGGCCACCGGCCGTGTGCCCATCAGCGCCGATGACAGCCGGTACCTCGGCGTTGTCCACGCCGAACTCATCCTCGCCTGCATCTCCGGCCTGATCGCTCCCGGGCACGTTCAGCAGGGTGCGGCCCGTGAGCAGTCGTTGCACCGCGAGCAGGAAGAGCCCGGCGGTGACGAGGATGCCGGTCACAGCGATGACCCCTGCCACCGGGGCCGCCTGCAGCGTGCCGGTGAAGATCTGGAACTCGGCGATGAAGGAGGAGAACCCGGGCAGCCCCAGCGAGCCGAAGGAGGCCACAGCGAATGCGGCGGCGAACAGCGGCGCCGGGCGCGCGAGGCCGCCCCACCGGCTGAAGTCATAGGTCCCGCCGCGCGTCCAGAGAACCCCGGCGAGCAGGAAGAGCGCCCCGGTGAGCAGCCCGTGGCTCACCATCTGCACCAGCGCTCCTACGGTGGCGATGGTCCGGGCCTGCTCGTCCGCCGCCACGAGGCCGGCCGCACCCAGCCCGAGGATCACGTACCCCATGTGGTTCACCGACGTGTAGGCGACCATCCGCTTGGCGTCGCGCTGCGCCAGGGCCACGAAGGCCCCCCACAGCACGCTGATGACCCCGATCACCACTGCGACCATGGCCCAGCGCTGCCACGCCCCCGGGAGCATCGGCATGGCGATCCGGACGAAGCCGTATGCGCCCAGCTTCAGGAGAACACCGGCGAGGATGGCCGAGCCGGCCGCCGGGGCGTCAGTATGCGCGTCGGGCAACCAGGTGTGGAAAGGGAAGAGCGGGGTCTTCACCGCCAGGCCCAGCCCGATCGCCAGCAGCACCAGCCCCCCGAGCAGCGGCGAGTCCTCCAGCGGTGGGTTCGCCGCGAGCCGGACCATGTCGAAGGTGCGCTCCTCCCCGCCGAGGAACAAGCCGATGAACCCGACGAGCAGCGCGAGGGAGCCGAGGAAGGTGTAGAGGAAGAACTTCAGCGCGCTGCGCCGGTTGTTGCCGTGGCCCCACCCCGCGATGACGAAGTACATCCCCACGATCGACAGATCGAAGAAGACGAAGAAGAGGATGAGGTCCAGCGCCGCGAAGGTACCCAGGCTGGCGGTCTGGAGGAAGAGGAACAGCGCGGCGTAGCGGCGCGGGCGCCGGTCCTCGCGCAGCGACCAGACCGCCGTCGCCAAGAAGAGGACCGCGGTCAGGGCGATGAGGGGGAGGGAGAGCCCGTCCACGCCCACGTGGTATGACGCGTCGACGGTCGGGATCCACTGCACGGTCGTCTCGTAGGCGATCCCGTCCACGATGCCGCGGGCGCCGGTCCCGGGGTCGAACTTCACCCACATCCACACCACCAGGGTGAGGTCGACGGCGGCCGTCCCGACCCAGGCGCGCAACGCGGCGCGGTCCGACATCGGTAGCACCAGCAGGGCGCCGGCCACCAGGACCGGGAGGAGGACGACAACGGTCAGCATGGTTACCTCACCAGGAGCACGACGAGAAGGACCCCCAGACCGAACAGCGCCTGGACGTAGTACTGGTGCAGCAGACCGGTCTGCGGTCGCCGCATGAAGCCGCCGAGGCGTCGGACCCCCGCACCCAAGGCCAGGACGGCGGCGTCGATGACGCGGCCGTCGACGGTGGCCATGGCAGCGCCTCCCCGCTGTGTGCCGGCGGCGAGCGCTCCCACGGCGCCGTCGAGGACGGTGTCATCGGCGCGGCGGAGGACCGTAGCCATTCGCAGTGCCAGGGCGCCTACCGCGTGCACGCCGCGGTCGAGGACCTGCTCGTCCACGATCGCCGCTCCGCGGGCGACGGCCCGCCACGGCCGGGGGCTCAGCAACGCCCGTAGTCCCGCCCATCCGGCGAGCGGGCTGCGTCGCAAGGGCGCGAGCAGGTGAGGCCGGGACATGACGACGGCAAGCGTCCCCAGAGCGATCCCACCGCTGAGGGCGAGCTCACCCAAGCTCGGCGGGTGCGCTGTGTCCCCGACCGCGAGTCCGAACCGCTCGGCGAGCGGTGGGAGGCCGAGGAGGGCGAACCCCAGTGCCAGCAGAGCCAACACCCACGCCACCACGGTGACCGAGTCAGGCATCCGACCGGTCGTCCTGTACGGCGGAGGAGTCGGTTCGCCGTCGCGCGCCTGGGGCGGGGCGGCCAGGACGACCGCGAGCACCCGCCCGGCGTACACGGCGGAGAGCGCCGCGGCTACCAGGGCCGTCAGCCGCAGCGGGCCCTCGGCCCCCGCCATGGCCCAGTCCTTGGTGACCCACAGTGAGAGCGGGGGGACCCCGGCCAGGGCCAGGGCGGTCACGGTGACCGCGGCGCCGAGCCCGCGATGACGGCGGGCGGCCCCCACGAGTTCGGGGAGCTGCTTGGTCCCCAGGGCCGTCAGCCACGCCCCGGCGATGACGAACAGCCCGGCCTTGACCGCGGCGTGGGCGAGAAGCTGCGCTGTGCCACCTGCCACCGAGCCCACACCGGCGGCGAGGACGACGAAGCCGATCTGGGCCCCGGTGCTGGCGGCGAGGAGTTGCTTGAGGTCCGTCTGGGCCGCAGCCACGAGGCCGAGCACGACGGCGGTCAGGGCCCCCGCCCAGGCCGCCGTCGTGCCGGCCCACCCCGCGAGCAGCGGCTCCAGACGTAGCAGCAGGTACCCGCCGGCCGCGACCATGGTGGCGGAGTGGAGCAGGGCGCTGACGGCACTGGGGCCCTCCATCGCGGCGGAGAGCCACGCCGAGAACGGCAGCTGGGCGGACTTTCCCAGCGCCGCCAGGAGGATGCCGGCGGCGGCCACGTCCCGCCAACCGCCGGGCGCCGTCGCCAGGCTCACGAGCTCCAGGGACCCCGTCCCGGCAAGCGCCGCCCCGGCCGCGACGTACAGGCCCAGATCGCCGGCTCGGGTGGTGAGGAAGGCGGTGGTTCCGGCCGCCGTCTTGCCCGCCTGGTACCAGTGGAACCCGATGAGTGCGTAGGAGGTTGCGCCCATCACCTCCCACGCCAGCAGCAGGGTGGGCAGCGTCGTCGCGGTGACCGTGGCGAGCATCGCGGCGGTGAAGAGGAGGAGGTAGCCGAAGAAGCGTGCCCGGGCGGCCGCGCGTGCCGTGTCGGCGACGGCGAAGACCACCACTGCGGCGGCAACGACGGCCACCCCGATCACCAGTACCGCGGAGAGGCCGTCCACGGCGAGTGCGAGCTCACCGCCGTCGACCAGCCCCAAGAACGGGGCCATGACCGCCGGTCGGACCGTTGCGGCTACGGCGGCGAAGGCGACGGTGAGCGCCGCCGTCACGACGGCAACTGGGCCCGCCCATCCGTCCGCTCGGCGGCCGGTCAGGAGCAGGGCCAACCCGCTGACGGCTGGCAGCAGCACCAGCGCGGCCAGTACGGCAGATCCCGGCTGGGCGCTCACCCGCGCAGCTCCGTCGCCATGTCGACCATGTCGACCTGCCGGGCACGGTAGATCGCGATGGTCGCGGCGAAGCCCATGACCATCTCCACCGCCATGACCACCAGGGCGAGGATGACGAGCATCTGCCCGTCCGGGGCACCGGGGGACAGGAAGTACCAGGCCGAGGCGCCGGCGAGGAGGACCCCGTTGACCACGAGCTCCAAGCCCATCATCACCATGACGATGGCCTGTTGGGACAGCGCCCCGAAGATCCCCACTCCGACCAGTGCGGCTGCCACCGTGAGCAGCAGCTGGAGCAGCAGCGTCTCGTTCATCGCGGCAACCCTCCCGGGACGGGGTCACGCG
>JBNJCY010000242.1:0-4027 GCA_051744325.1 Actinomycetota bacterium | reverse complement strand
GACCAGAACCACACAACCAGCAACAACACCCACCCAGCGGGGCCAAACCAAGCCGTCGCAATGGGGCCATTTCAGAGTGACATGGCCATCCGATGGTGGAGTGGCGGGTCCGATGGTGGAGTGGCGGGTCCGTTTGGGCGGAAGCGGGCGCTGACGGACGGCGCACCGCGGATGGTAGCCGCGGTCGACAGCCGGCAGCGCCCGCGTCCCAACCGCGGTCGACAGCCGGCAGCGCCCGCGCCGGGATGGCGTGTGGGTGGGCCCTGCGATGATGGCGAGACGCCGGGAACTCCCGGAAACACCCAAGACCGCCCCGGACCATCCTTCACCGCCCCGGACCATCCTTCACCGCCCCGGGACCTTGGTCCTAGGGGGACACGGTTGCTCCCATGTTGAAAACACAAGATCTTGTATGTCACCGGCGTTTCGTACACTAGATGTCGTGGTGACGAGCGTAGCTTCAATTCCGTTCGTCACTGGCCGGAAGGGCCATCACTACCGGAGGATTCGCACATGTCAACCTCGACACACCCAGACCACGTGCAGCGCGCGGTCGCTGAGCCCGTGACCATTGACGCGGTCGGGACCATCAACGAGTACCTCTCCCGCGCCGACTGGCGCGTGAACGCGAATGCGAACCAGGGCTACTCGCTCGGCGGCATGATCCTGAACACCTCCGGCAAGGTGATCGCGAACTACTGGCTGACCCAGGTCTACGGCGAGGCCGCGGACAAGGCGCACCGCAGCGGTGACCTCCACATCCACGACCTGGACATGTTCGCCGGCTACTGCGCCGGCTGGTCCCTGCGCATGCTGCTGGAGCAGGGCTTCAACGGGGTGCCCGGTGCGATCGCTGCCGGCCCGCCGAAGCACTTCTCCTCCGCAGTGGGGCAGATCGTCAACTTCCTCGGCACGCTGCAGAACGAGTGGGCCGGTGCGCAGGCGTTCTCCTCCTTCGACACCTACATGGCCCCGTTCGTCCGCCTCGATGCCATGACCTACGACCAGGTCAAGCAGTCGGTGCAGGAGCTGATCTTCAACCTCAACGTGCCCTCCCGGTGGGGAACCCAGACGCCCTTCACGAACCTCACCTTCGACTGGACCTGCCCGGAGGACATCCGCGACGACCAGCCCCTGATCGGCGAGGAGGTCTGCGACTTCACCTACGGGGACCTGCAGGTGGAGATGGACATGATCAACCGCGCCTACATGGAGGTCATGACCGAGGGGGACGCGGACGGACGCGTGTTCACCTTCCCGATCCCCACTTACAACATCACCAAGGACTTCCCCTGGGACTCGGAGAACGCCGAGCGCCTGTTCGAGATGACCGCGAAGTACGGGCTGCCCTACTTCCAGAACTTCATCAACTCCGAACTGGACCCGGGCATGATCCGCTCCATGTGCTGCCGCCTGCAGCTGGACCTCCGTGAGCTCCTGAAGCGCGGCAACGGCCTGTTCGGTTCCGCGGAGCAGACCGGCTCCGTGGGAGTCGTCACCATCAACTGCGCGCGCCTCGGCTACCTGTTCGCCTCTGACGAGGCCGGACTGCTCGCTCGTATCGACGAACTCCTCGATATCGCGAAGAACACGCTCGAGGCGAAGCGCACCGTCATTCAGCACCACATCGAGGACGGGCTCTTCCCCTACAGCAAGCGGTATCTCGGGACGCTGGAGAACCACTTCTCGACCATCGGCATCAACGGCGTCAATGAGATGATCCGCAACTTCACCCTCGACGAGTACGACATCACGGACCCGCGTGGTCACGCCATGGCGGTTCGGCTCCTCGACCACGTCCGGGACCGCATGGTGGAGTTCCAGGAGGAGACCGGCAACCTCTACAACCTCGAGGCCACCCCGGCGGAGGGCACCACCTACCGGTTCGCCAAGGAGGACGCCAAGCGCTTCCCCGGTATCCTCCAGGCCGGCACAGAGACCAACCCGTACTACACCAACTCCTCCCAGCTCCCAGTGGGCTTCACCGACGACGCGTTCGAGGCCCTCGAGCGGCAGGAGGAACTGCAGGGCAAGTACACCGGCGGCACCGTCCTTCACCTGTACATGCCGGAGCAAGTGTCCTCCGTGGAGGCGTGCAAGAACCTGGTGAAGCGCTCTCTCACCAACTTCCGCCTCCCCTACATCACGATCACCCCCACCTTCTCGATCTGCCCGGTGCACGGCTACCTGGCGGGCGAGCACCACACCTGCCCGAAGTGCGCCGCCACGAACCCCGATGCCCCGCAGGCCTGCGAGGTGTGGACCCGGGTCATGGGGTACTTCCGGCCGGTTTCGTCCTTCAACATCGGCAAGAAGGGCGAGTACGCCGAGCGTGTGATGTTCACCGAGGACCAGGCGATGGTCCACCTGTGATCGTTCCGTCACCCACCCGCCTCCCCACCGCCCACGCGATGCGGGGAGCTGAAGTGGCACAGGGAACGGGCGAGACACTGCAGGGAACGGGCGAGACACTGCAGGGAACGGGCGAGACACTGCGGGGAACGGGCGGGCGCGCGGACGACCTGACGATCGCCGGGCTGGTGCCGCTGTCCAGCGTCGACTGGCCGGGCAAGCTCGTGGCCACGGTGTTCTGCCAGGGCTGCCCCTGGAACTGCGCCTACTGCCACAACGCCTCCCTCATCGACTGTGCTCCCCGCGGCATCCTCAGCTGGAACGACGACGTCGAGCCCCTCCTCGCGCGGCGCCGCGGCCTCCTCGACGGCGTGGTGTTCACCGGCGGCGAGGCCACCCGGCAGGCGGCGCTGGCCCCGGCGATGGCCCGGGTGCGCGACCTCGGCTTCGAGGTCGGCCTCCACACCGGGGGTGCCTACACCCGTCGCCTCGCCGAGATGCTTCCCCTGGTCGACTGGGTCGGCCTCGACGTCAAGGCGCTCCCGGAGGACTACGGCGCGGTGACCGGCGTCGCCGCCGCGGGCGCCCGGGCGTGGGATGCCCTCGGTCTCGTGCTCGACGCCGGAGTGGGCCACGAGGTCCGCCTCACCCTGCATCCGGACTCACCCCAGGCGGACACCGCCGTCGAGATCGCCCGCCGCCTCAAGGGTGCCGGCGTGCGGGTACTCGTCATCCAGGAGGCACGGGCGGAGGGCACGCGTGACGCCTTCCAGCAGCGGGCGCGGGGGTGGGACCTCACCGCCTGGCGCCGACAACTGGACGCCATCCAGCGGGAGATCGCGGATCTCGGGTTCGAGCACTTCTCCGTCCGCTGACCGCTCGCCGCACCCGGGAGGCGCCACGACGAGGTGGCGCGGGACGTCCCGCGTGACGCGCGCCACAACCTCGGGGCGCGGGAAGCCCCTCCGCTCGTTACGCTTCGTGCTCAGGTGTCCCATTCGCCGCGGAATCGAGGAAGTGCCATGCCCGATCTCGGGTCCACGAGTCTCACCATCGTCGCCGCCATCGCCGCCATCGCCGTACTGGCGCTGGGGGTCGCAGTCGTCCTGCGCGCCCAGGTCCTCGCGGCTCCGAACGGGACGCCCGCCATGCAGGCGATCGCCTCGGCCATCCAGGAAGGTGCGCAGGCGTACCTGAGCCGGCAGTTCCGTACGCTCGTGGTGTTCGCGCTCGTGGTGTTCGCCCTGCTCTTCCTGCTGCCCGGCGACGGCGGCGTCAAGTTGGGCCGATCCGTCGCCTTCCTCGTGGGCGCGGCCTTCTCCGCGACGATCGGCTACCTCGGGATGTGGCTCGCGGTGCGCGCCAACGTGCGGGTGGCCGCCGCCGCCCGCCACCCCGGTGGGAAGTCCGAGGGTGCGCGCATCGCGTTCCGCACGGGCGGCGTCGTCGGCATGTCCGTGGTCGGTCTCGGCCTGCTGGGGGCGGCCGGCACCGTTCTCATCTATCGCGCCGAGGCGCCGACGGTCCTCGAGGGCTTCGGCTTCGGTGCGGCCCTCCTCGCGATGTTCATGCGAGTTGGCGGGGGCATCTTCACGAAGGCGGCCGACGTCGGCGCGGACCTCGTGGGCAAGGTCGAGGTGGGCATCCCCGAGGACGACCCGCGCAACGCCGCCAC
>JBNJCY010000241.1:0-4029 GCA_051744325.1 Actinomycetota bacterium | reverse complement strand
CGGCCGAGCGAGTGACGGTAGGCGAAGGCTGCGAGGGTGGGCATCTTGGCGAGCAGCCGGATCATGTTGACCTCACGCTCGGCCGGGTCGGAGATGTTCCGGGAGCCGGGGTAGAACGCGTGCAGTGAGGCGACCGAGGACATCAGCTTCGCCATCGCGTGGGAGTCGTAGCGGGACTTGGAGATGATGTCCTTGGCGTTCTCGTGCACGAGACGGTGGTGATTGACGTCGCTCTCCCACTTGGCGAGCTGCGCGGCGCTGGGGAGTTCGCCCTTCAGGAGCAGGTAGGCGACCTCGAGATAACTCGAATTCTCCGCGAGTTGCTCGATCGGGTAGCCGCGGTACTCGAGGATTCCGGTGTCCCCGTCGATGAACGTGATCGCGCTGCGGCAGGAGGCGGTGTTGAGGAGCCCGGGATCGTACGTCGCGAGCGGGCCGTCGTCGGTCGGGATCTGCCTCAGGTCGGAGGCACGGATGGTGCCGTCGCTGACGTCGAGGTTGTAGTCGTCGCCACCGGAGCTGATTTGGAGAGTCTTTGCCATGAGTTGAACCTTAGGGAACGGTGTTCGGGTGTGGTCAGGTTTGACCGACTGGTGGACGGGGTCCTTCTGGCGACGGCTTCGCGCTGGTCGGGCTCGTGTCACGGGGCCGCCAGGGCGGCCCCGGTGCGAAGCATGACGTCGAGGACGGCGGAGGTGGCCGCCCTCGGCTCGTTGCGATTGACGCGGTGGCGGATGAACACTTGGCGGCTTCCCAGGCCGGGAAGAGTCGCCCACTGCACGTTCTCGGGCAGCGTGCGCTGGAGGGCGAGGGAGGGCAGGAGTGCGACGCCGAGTCCACCGGTGACCATCGCGAGGGCGACGTCGAAGTCGAGGTACAGGTGGGCGGTGCGTGGGCGGAAGGAGATCTCACCCGAGAGCCGGCGCAGGGCGCGGTCCGCCGCCGATCCGGGTTCGGGCGCGAGCCAGGTGGCTTCGGCGAGATCCATGACCGATGTGGGCTGGGGGGAGGAACCGGGGAGGGCGACCGCCCAGGGCTCGTCGAAGAACGGCACGTCCCGCACCCCGGTGGGCACGGCCTCGGGAGAGGAGACGTCATGCTCGATCACGAGAAGGTCGATCTCGCCCCGGCGGAGGGCCCGGCGCCCGTGTTCCTCCGCGACCTCGCGGATCACGAGGTCGACTCCTGGGTGCTCCGCCTCGAGGGTGGCGAGGAACGGGACGAGGATGGCGCGGATCGCGGACTCGAACGCGCCCACCACGACGGTCCCGGAGACCCCGCCCCCGAGCCCGCTGAGCGCTCGCCGTGCGTCCCCGAGTTCGGCCTCGACGCGTTCGGCGGACTCGGCGAGTACCTTGCCGGCTGATGTCAGGATGGCGCCAGTCGGCTGACGGTCGAGGACGCGCATCCCAATCTCCTCCTCGAGTTTCGCGATCTGCTGGGACACTGCGGAAGGGCTGATCCGGAGCGTGTCGGCAGCTGCAACCACTCCTCCTGCCCTGCTGACGGCAAGGAGGATGCCAAGCCTGCGTGCGTCTATCTCCATGAAGGTGAACTGTATCCCATATTCATTTTTGTTCGATTGAACTTCATTAGAAAGGGGTGCACCATGAGTGCGTGAGCGAGTTGTTGTCGGCCCTGATCGGCCTTGTCGGATGGGTGGGTGCTGCCGTGATAGTCGGTGCGTACGCCCTCGTGACCAACGGCCGCGTCAGCCCCGGCTCGGTGGCCTATCAGGGCTTCAACATCGGCGGGGCCGCGGCGCTCGCGCTCAGCGCGACGGTGAGCGGCGCCTGGCCCTTGGTCGCCACGAACCTCATCTGGGTCGTGATCGGCGCGCAGGCGATCCTCTCGCTGAAGCACGTCGCGGTCCGACTCCTCGCGATTCGCGTCGCGCGCCGGATCCACGTCCTCCTCGGGGACCCGCGGGGCGAGGCTGCTCCCGCCATGGTGCCGACCACGGTCGGTCCACTTCCCCTTCCGATCCGCTGAGACCGGTCGGGTGGGGACTTGTGATCGCGCCCGGCAGATGCGCACAGTTGGTGCATGCCAGCAGACGGTGACACGACGGCGACCTTTCTCCGTCCCTCGGAGGAGGTCACCCGGGAACTCGGGGTGAACCCCGAGCAGGGTCTGTCCGACGAGGAGGCTCGCCGTCGCCTCGATCGGGACGGGCCCAACGAGTTGCGCTCCGCCCCGCCCGTGCCGCTGTGGCGCAGGATCCTCGCCCAGTTCCGCGATCCGCTGGTCTCCATGTTGCTGGCGGCGATCGTGATCTCGGTGGCCGCATGGGTGGTCGAGGGTGCGTCCGGCCTCCCGGTGGACGCGATCGTGATCGCGGTGATCGTCGTGCTCAACGCGGTCATCGGGTTGGTGGAGGAGGCGAAGGCGGAGGACGCCGTCGCGGCCCTCGCCTCGATGACGGCCGCGAACTCCACGGTGCTGCGCGGGGGGAGGCTCGTCACCATCCCCTCCGCGGAACTCGTGGTCGGGGACGTCCTCGTGCTCTCCGAGGGCGACGCGATCGGCGCCGACGCCCGCCTCGTCACGGCAACCGGGCTCCGGATCCAGGAGGCATCCCTCACCGGCGAGTCGTCGGCGTCCGAGAAGGACGCCGCCACCCTGACGGGAAAGGTGGCGCTCGGCGACCGGCACAACATGGCCTACAAGGGAACCGCGGTGGTGCGGGGCGTGGGTCACGCCGTCGTCACCGCCACCGGGATGAACACCGAGATGGGGGCCATCGCGGGCCTGCTCGAGAGCACCGAGTCGGAGCCCACACCGTTGCAACGTGAGATCGCCTCCGTCTCGAAGTCGCTCGGCATCATCGTGATCGCCATCGCGGTCGTGGTGATGGCGGCCATCGCCCTCCTGAACGGCGTGTCCTCCGCCGAGGAGGCCGTCACGATCCTCCTGCTCGGTGTCTCGTTGGCGGTGGCCGCGGTGCCGGAGGGCCTCCCTGCCATCCTCTCGCTCGTGCTCGCCGTCGGGGTGCGCATGCTGGCGCGGCGCAACGCCGTGATGAAGTCGCTGCACTCGGTGGAGACACTCGGGTCGGCCTCGGTGATCTGCTCGGACAAGACGGGGACCCTGACGCGCAACGAGATGACCCTTCGCACGGTGGTCACCCCGCTGGGGCGTGTCGACCTCGACGGTGTCGGTTACGATCCCGAGGGCCGCGCACGGATCGGTGACACCGAGGACCCCGGCGCCGCCGAGCGGGCGGCCAGCAGGGTGCTCGTCACCGGCGCACTCGCCAACAACGCCCAGCTCGCGCACGACGCCGAGGACGGGTGGATGATCGAGGGCGATCCCACCGAGGCGGCCTTCCTCGTCGCCGTGCGCAAGGTCGACGGCGCCCACGAGCGCCTCGACCTCTATCGCCGGGTGGCCGAGATCCCGTTCGACTCCGAGCGCAAGCTCATGTCGACCCAGGTGACCCACCGGAACGGTCACCGCCGCCTGTTCACGAAGGGCGCGCCCGACGTCCTGCTGGAACGCTGCACCCACGTCCTCGTCGGCGACGACGTGCGCCCGCTGGACGACGCGGAGCGCGACCGGATCCTCGCCACCGTCCAGGACCTCTCCCGGCAGGCGTTCCGCACGCTCGCGGTCGCCTACCGCGACCTCGCGGACGACGAGCTGACCGGGGACGACGCCCCCGGGGAGGACGCCGAGCG
Source organism: Actinomycetota bacterium (assembly GCA_051744325.1). Taxonomy (GTDB): domain Bacteria; phylum Actinomycetota; class Actinomycetes; order Actinomycetales; family Actinomycetaceae; genus UBA1383. Next base: position 349 of record JBNJCY010000241.1, on the reverse strand, counting down.
CGACCTCGTCCACCTCGGCGTGGTGGGAATCATGGACCCGCCGCGCGAGGAGGTCGCAGATGCGATCGTGGATGCCCACCGCGCCGGGATCCGCACCGTCATGATCACCGGGGACCACCCCCTGACCGCCCTGAGGATCGCCACGGACCTCGGTATCGTCGAGCCCGGCGCCCGGGCGATCTCTGGGACCGAGCTCGACGAACTGACCGACGAGGAGTTCGCCGAGGCCGCCCGCGAGGTCTCCGTCTTCGCGCGCGTGGCGCCGGAGCACAAGCTCCGGATTGTCGACGCGCTCCAGGCGGACCGGCACGTCGTCGCGATGACCGGTGACGGCGTGAACGACGCCCCC
>JBNJCY010000240.1:0-4053 GCA_051744325.1 Actinomycetota bacterium | reverse complement strand
GAGGATCCCCACTTCTGGTTCGACGTGGCCCGCATGGCCGCCGCCGCCGAGCTGATCGGGGACGCGCTGGCCACCGAGACCGGCGACGAGGCGTTCCGCGGCTGTGGCGCCGAGGTGCGCGAGGACCTGATGGAGGTTGACGCCGAGGTGCGCGAGATCCTCGCGGCAGTGCCGGAGGACCGCCGGGTCCTCGTCACCGACCACCGCTCCTTCGGCTACTTCGCCGAGGCCTACGACTTCGAGATCGCCGGGGTCGTGGTACCGGGAGGATCCACGGACGCCGAACCGTCGTCTGTGGAACTCGCCGCCCTCGTCGAGGTGGTGCGCGAGACCGGCACCCCGGCGCTGTTCTCCAACACGGCCGTCTCGTCCTCCCTCGTCGACGCCGTCGCGGCCGAGGTGGGCAGCGGCGTCGCCGTGGTCCCGCTGTACGTGGGGAGCGTGGGTCCCGAGGGGTCCGGCGCCGAGACCTACGCCGGCATGATGGTCACCAACGCCACGCTGATCGCGGAGGCCCTGAGCTGACATGGACTGGTTCCTCGAGCCCTTCGCCCTCGGGTTCCAGCAGCGCGCCCTCCTCGGCGGGCTGATCGCCGCGGTCATGGGGTCCATGGTGGGGGTGTGGCTCGTCCTGCGGGGGATGAGCTTCTTCGGCGACGCCTTCGTGCACGGCGTGCTCCCCGGGATCGCGGCAGCCGTCGTCCTGGACTTCTCCGCCTACCTCGGGGCCGCGATCGCCGCGGTGGTCATGGTGGCCGGGATCGAGTACGTCCACCGCACCACCACCCTCAAGGAGGACACGGGGATCGGGCTCCTGTTCGTCGGCATGCTCGCGCTCGGGGTGGTGATCATCTCGAAGAGCACCTCCTACAGCGGCAGCCTCACTTCCATCCTGTTCGGCGACGCCCTCGGGGTCACCCGGGAGGACCTGATCGGCCAGTCCGTGATGGCCGCGATCGTCATCCTGGGGTCACTCGCGCTCTACCGGCCCCTCCTCGTCCTCTCGTTCTCCCCCCAGAAGGCGCAGGCGCTCGGCATGCGGCCGAAGCTGGTGCACGCCCTCCTCCTGGTGCTCATCGCCGTCGCGGTCATCGGTAGCTTCCAGTCAGTGGGAACCCTGCTGGTGTTCGGCCTGCTCGTCGGCCCGCCCGCCACCGCGGCGCTCCTCTCCCGGACGATCCCCCGGATGATCGTCTACTCCATCCTCATCGCCTCGGTCTCGGTCTGGTTCGGGCTCGTCCTGAGCTACCACCTCGGCACCGCCAGTTCCGCGACGATGGCGCTTGTCCCGATCTCCGCCTTCTTCGTGGTCCTGGCAGCGACCCGGCTGCACAGCCGCGTGCGGGCGGGCATCGCGAACCGGAACGGCAGCTCCCTCTCCGCGGTCCTTGATCCCCTCCGGGAGTCGGCATGAGCACATCCATCGTGAGTGCGCGGAACCTCGTCCTCGCCTACGACGGCACGGTGGCGGTGGCGGAGTCGTCCTTCGAACTCCCGCCCCGGTCAGTGACCGCGATCATCGGCCCGAACGGGTCCGGGAAGTCGACCCTCCTGCACGCGATCGCGGGTCTCCTCGGGGTGGCCGACGGCTCCCTGGAGGTGCTCGGCGACACACCCGCGGAGGCGTGGCGGCAGACGACCTACGTGATGCAGTCGGTCGCGGTGGCTCCGGGGACGCCGATCACCGTGCGCGAGGTCGTGACCATGGGCCGCTTCCCCTCATCCGGCTGGTTCCGGCCGCTCACCCGGGCGGACCGGGCACGGGTGGAACGGGCGATGGACAGGCTGGAGATCACCGACCTGGCGGAGCGACATCTGGGGGAGCTCTCCGGAGGTCAGCGCCAACGGGTCTACGTGGCACAGGGGATCGCCCAGGACCACGAACTCGTCCTGCTCGACGAGCCGCTGACCGGACTCGACATCACCTCGGCGCGGACGATCGACCGCATCATCCACGGCGAGCGGGAACAGGGCCACTCCGTGATCCTCACCACCCACGACCTCGAGGAGGCGCGGGTGGCCGACCAGGTGCTCCTCATGGCCGGTCGCGTGGTCGCGGCCGGGCCGCCCGAACAGGTGCTCACGCGGCGCAACCTTGAGGAGGCCTACGGCTTGGGCTCGCTCCACCACGAGAAGGATCACCCGAACGCGGAGGGGTTCATCGACGACCCCCACGGACGGGCCTGACGCACCTCGGGTCCCGAACCCCTGACCGTTCCCAGCCCGGCGTGGGACGATTGGCCCACACGCCGGTTCGACGTGGAGTCCCGGCGGGGAACCGAAGGGGCGAGCCGGTGGGAACAGTCGCGATCTACCTCGTGGTGACGTTCCTCGCAGGCCTGATCTCCTTCGTCTTGCGGCTGCCACCCCTGGTGGGCTTCCTCGCCGCCGGCTTCGCCATCAACGCCGCCGGCATCGAGCACCTCAGCGCGATAGACACCCTCGCGGACCTGGGTGTCACCCTGCTGCTGTTCGGCGTCGGGCTGAAGCTCGAGCTGCGGACGCTGCTGCGCAAGGAGGTGTGGCTGACCACCACGGTCCACATGGCCGCGAGCACGGTGATGGGGGCGGTCCTCATCGCCCTGATCGCGATGCTCGGGTTCAGCCTGCCCGCCGACACGGACTGGAGCACGCTGGCCGTCCTCGGGTTCGCACTGTCCTTCTCCTCCACCGTCCTCGTCGTCAAGGTCCTCGAGGATCGCGGCGAGACCCAGTCCATCTACGGTCAGATCGCGATCGGCGTGCTGATCCTGCAGGACCTTGCGGCCGTCGCATTCCTCGCGATCGCGACGGGGCAGACTCCGTCCCCGTGGGCACTGGCCCTCGTTGGGCTCATCCCCCTCGCCCTGGTGCTGCGCCGGATCTGGGACAGGATCGGGCACGCCGAGCTGCACGTCCTCTTCGGCGTGGTGGTCGCGCTGGTGCCGGGCTACGCGCTCTTCGAGGCGGTGGGGCTGAAGGGCGACCTCGGTGCCGTCGTCATGGGGATGCTGCTGGCAAGCCACCCCGCCGCGGCGGAACTCGCCCAGGACCTCTTCGGCCTCAAGGAGATCCTCCTGATCGGCTTCTTCGTCTCGATCGGGCTGACAGGCCTCCCCACCCTCGAGACCCTGGCACTGTCCGCCCTGCTCCTCCTCGCCCTGCCATTCAAGGTGGCCGGCTACGCCGCCCTCCTCTGGTTCATGCGGCTGCGCCCGCGGACATCCGTGATGGCCGGCATCCTGCTCGGGAACTACTCCGAGTTCGGGTTGATCGTCGTGTCCGTGGGTGCGGCCAGCGGCCTGGTCGACGACCAGTGGCTCGTGGTGCTCTCCGTCGGTGTCGCGCTCAGCTTCGCGATCTCCGCCATGGTCAACTCCCGAGGCAACTCCCTCAGCAGGCGGCTCGTGGACCGGCTCCCGGACGTCGACGTCAGCCGCCTCAACTCGCTCGACCGTCCCATCGACATCGGTGGGGCCGAAGCCCTCGTCCTCGGGCTCGGGCGCACGGGAAGCGGCGCCTACGAGCGGCTGACGAGGGAATTCGGCCTCGACGTCGTCGGCATCGACGCCGACGGCCATGTGGTCGAGCAACGGCGCGCCCGGGGGTGGAACGTGCGTGAGGGCGACGCGACCGACACCGACTTCTGGGAGCGCGTCACGAGCCACAGCGGCGTGCGGCTGACGGTCCTCGCGATGCCGCTCCACGAGGTCAACCTCTACGCCCTCGACCAGCTGGTCGACCTCGGGTTCTCCGGTGTGGTCGGCTCGCTCGCGAAGTACAACGAGGACGTGGAGGAACTGTGCGACCACGGCGCGGAAGCCGTTTTCCACCTCTACGAGGACGCCGGGTCCTCCCTAGCGGCCGCCGTCGCCCAGGCCGCCGGGATCGGGCCGGCCGACGACGTCTGACCCGATTCCGCGAGTCGTGGTCGGTGGGGCGGGACAGCAAATTCGTGTTCGGAGAGCGCATGCGTGCCATCCCCACACGAAAGCGCCATCCCCTCCTCCGGGGCGGGACAGCGGATTCGCGTTCGGAGAGCAGATTCACGTTCGGAGGTAACTGTTCAGGTCC
>JBNJCY010000239.1:0-4056 GCA_051744325.1 Actinomycetota bacterium | reverse complement strand
GTCGTCCAGATCGCGGTAGATGGTGACGTCGGCGTCGGCTCCGGGGCCGAGATGCCCCTTCTGCTCCAGGCCGAGCGCGCGGGCCGTCCCGGCCCGGGTCATGATCGCGATCTCGTAGAGGGAGTACTCGCGGTCCAGCTCCGGGAGGAGCGCGCCCTCCTGCACCTTCCTGTGGATCCCTGCGAACACCTCAGCCCGGTAGTCGCGGTCCATCAGCAGCTTGATCACGTGCGGATAGCAGAAGAACGGCCCAGCGTTGGGGTGGTCGGTGGTGAGGAAGACGTGCCATGGGTCGTCGATGAGCAGGAAGAGCTCCGTGCCGGTGAGCCACTGGACGGCGTTGAAGACGTGCTTCCGCTTGTAGTCGATGGGCACCACGCCGCCGCCGGTCTCCCCCTCCACGTCGTCGTTAAGCCACTTGTTGCCCGTCATACGGTGCAGGTAGTACTCCAGCGGGCCGTCGGACGTCATCGTGGTGGCCGGGCCGAAGATGATCTGTCCCACGTCGATGGTGACGTTCGGGTTCTCGTTGAGCGCCCGGGCGACCTCAGCCGCGCCCGAGCTCGGCAGACCCCCCGGCTCGCCGGTGTAGCTGACGAACTGGAGGTGGCAGAAGTGGGCGCGGCGCCCCTCGAGCATCTCGATGGCGTCGATGGTGGTGCGGGCGTTGCCGGCCTTCCCCAGGTTGAGCGCGTGGATGTGCGGCACGTGCGGCAGCCCCAGCTCGTCGTTGATCCAGGCCAGCGTGGTGACGATCTGGCGCGGCGTGACCTCGAAGCCGATCACCTGGTCGTCGATCTCCTCCACGTTCTGGCCCCACTTCCAGTTCTCCACGCCGCCGGGGTTGACGATCTTGATGGCGTATCCCTTCGTCGCTCCCAGGAGCCAGGCCACGTAGTCGCGGGCCTTCTCCCGCTCCCCCTTCCGGATGCAGTCCATGATGAAGTGGTTATTCCCCATGGTGATGTAGGCGCCCTTATCGAGGATGGGGATGTCCTCCAGCTCCTCGTGGGTGTGGCGCGCCACCAGCGGCGCGGTGGCCGCCTCCATCACCGTGGTGTACCCCATCTCGGCGTAGAGGTAGCCGGTCACTGGCGCGGTGGGCGTGGTGTAGCCGGCGCCGGAGCGGGTGAGATCCGTCCGCGTGCGGAAGTGATCCCGGTGGTCCTCCGGACATAACTTCCGCCCTGCGTTGACCTTCGCCCCGGCGATGTGGCTGTGGATGTCGACGCCGCCGGGCATCACCACCATCCCGGTGGCGTCGATGGTCCCGGCCCCCGCTGCCACCGCCTGGTCCTCCGGGGCCGCCACCACCTTGCCGTCCTCGATCCACAGATCCTTGACCTTGCCGTCGATTCCGTGGATGGGATCGTACACCTTGCCGTTCAGAATTCGTAGCATCACTTCACCGCCTCCCTTCGATACGTGGTTCGACAGGCTCACCACGATGCTCAGCACGCTGCAATCAGTCGATCCAGAATCTCCTCGTCCGTGGGACGGTTCGAGGGGAGCACCGGCCGAAGCCGGATCGGCACCCCGTCCATGCGGTAGGCCGTGCCGACCGCGTCGACCCCGTAGCAGGCCGTGGGGAGGAAGACCCGGGCGATGGCCGTGGTCAGCGACGGCATCGGGTCGAGCACGATGGTCGAGATGCGCTCCAGCGCCTGGGCGGCGGCCCGGGGAAAGTGGGCCACCGGGTCGGAGGCGAGGATCAGGGCGGCATCCGCCTCCCCCCGCGCCAGCACGTCGACGGCCGAGAACTCCCCGGGGCCGTAGACCGGATACCCGCGGGCGAGGCTGACGGCGAAGGGGTAGCCGCTCTGCCACGTCATCACCTGGTCGGCGCCGGCCACGTTCCCGTGGCCACGCATGGGGATCACGGAGAAGCGGGTGTGCTCGTTGAGCTCCGCCACCAGCGTGAAGAGCTCGCTGATGGTGAGATCGCGCCCGCGCGTCTGGGTCAGGCCCATGCCCATGAACGCCACCCCGAAGCGGCAGGACGTCATGCGCTCTGCCAGCTCCTCCAGCTGGGCGGTGGGAACCCCACCCACGGTCTCCGCCGCGATCTCGTGCGTCTTCCCCTGCACCAGGGCCCGGAGCGTGGTCAGCACCTCGAAGTCGGCGCCCGGGTCGACCTGGAGGAAGGCGTCCGCCAGGCGGGTGCTACTGGTGGGCCGCACGTCGACCACCACCACGGTACGATCTTTCCGGCCGTTGGGCGTCAGGCGGCCCCGGGGCGTCACCGAGTAGCGCGTGATGTGGCGAGGATGGGACGCCGTCGGGTTACAACCCCAGAAGATGATCAGGTCGGCCCGATTGCGAACCTCTCCCAGCGTGCAGGTCGGCTCCCCCACCGTCTGCATGGCCAGGCCGGTGGGCCCGTGGCAGACGGACGACGTGGTGTCGATCATGGCCCCCAGCCGGTCGGCCAACCCGACGGCTTTCCGCTGCGCCTCGCTGGCCATCGAGCTGAGCCCGTAGATCAGCGGGCTGTCCGACCGCGTCAGGAGTCGCGCGGCCTCCGCCACGGCCTGGTCCCACGTCACCTCCGCACCGTCGACGGTGGGCGGCCGCGGCGTGGGGTCGTAGTGCTCGAAGACCCCGCGCCCGTTGCCGCACACGCGTTTCACGCTGGCGACCCGGCCGTCGTCGGCCTCGACGACGATGTCGTCGCAGAGGCACCCGCAGAAGGTGCAGACGGCGTTCTCCACAATCTCGCTCATGCCGGCTCCACCTCCACCTCCAGCCCTTTGAAGGGCGGTATCCCCGTGGCCTCCGTCTCCGTCCCGATCAGCGCGTTCGCCGCGGGGCCGAGCGGCATGAAGACCAGCCCCGGCGGGAGCTCGCCCGCGCGGGCGGGCACCTCCACGGTGCCCGCCGACGTGCGCAGCCGGATGCGGGCCCCCGCCTGGATGCCCAGCCGGGCCATGTCGTCACCGTTCAGCTCCACCCGCTCGGTGGCGCTCCGGTAGGCCTGGGTCTCCTTGCCGCGGTGGAGCCCCTCGGCCTGCTCTCGTGTGCGTCCTGTGATGAGTGTGAAATGGTTGGTCAAGGTCGCCTCCTGTGGCCCTGCCGTACGTCGTCTGCCTTCGCCAGCACAGATTGCCAACACTCCTCCCGCGTCTCCCCCTCGGCTATCACCGTGCATATGGGGTGGCCTGCGCTTATCCTTTCCCCGGAGAAGGGGACGTCGCGCCTCCCCTGGCGGCGCCACGCGGACGTGTTCGGCACCACCACATCCTCCTCCGCGTAGACGATCCCCTTGCCGTAAAACCGCTCCTCGTCCAGCCTCTCGTCCAGCGAGAAGGCGGGCAACTCGCCCTCGCACGCTCGCACGTGCGCGTGGAAGGCGCTGAGCCCGTAGGCGCGCTCCACCAGCTCCATCGACGCCGTGTACCGCGGGTTGACCTCCACCAGGGTGGGACGGGGGCGGCCCGTAGGGCCATCCGCCACCACCAGGTCGATCCCGTTCACCCCCCGCAGACCGTAGCGGCGGGTGAGCTGCCGGGTGGTCCTCTCCACCTCGTGGAGCACGGCCCGGGCCTCGTCGTCGGAGCCAAGGGCCAGCGGCAGGATATTGCCGCACCACGCGTATCCCCGGGCGCCCAGCTCCTCCCGCCCGATCAGCTGCTCCGTGAGCCCCAGCACGACGCTCCGCTCCCCGTCCGCCGCGAACGCCGCCGAGGCCGGGCGCCCGTGGACGGTGGCCTGCAGGAGATGGTCGTCGTCCAGCGGATCCCCGTCCCATGGGCGGATCCCACCCCCGCCGCCGCTGCGAATCGGCTTGCGCAGCCAGCGGCCTGACGGGTCGGCCGCTCCCTCCTCGCCGGGGAGGAGCGTGGCCGGGAAGGGGATGTCGGCCTGGCGACAGAAGGCCCTAAGCGTGCGCCAGTCACGGACCTGGCGCAGTGTACTCGGCTCGTTCCCGAGCAGAATCCGGCCCTGCGCCAGGTCCTGAACGATCTCTGCGTGGTTCTCCAGGTTGGAGGTGTAAGCGACTGCCTCGACGTCCAGCCGTCGGCTTGCCTTCGCCAGTGCCTCAGGGGTGAAGGGAAG
>JBNJCY010000238.1:0-4057 GCA_051744325.1 Actinomycetota bacterium | reverse complement strand
GCCCGGCGAGATCCTGGACGCCGCCCGGCTCGACGGTGCCGGCACGCTCGGCCGCCTGTGGCACGTGGTCCTGCCGATGAACACCCCGATCATCGCCACACTCACCCTGATCACCGTGGTGACCCACTGGAACAACTTCATGTGGCCGTCAATCATCGCGCCGGCCCCGGAGTGGCGTGTCATCACCGTGGCCACGGCCGCGCTGCAGAGCCAGTACTCCGGCAACTGGACCCTCGTCATGGCCGCGACCACCATCGCCCTGGCGCCGCTCGTGATCCTGTTCCTCACCTTCCAGGACCAGATCACCCGCTCCATCGGGGTGACGGGCGTCCGGTGACACCTCCAGCTCCACGGCGGAGCTCCAGGGGCGGAGCACCACGGGCGGAGCACCACGGCCGGAGCACCACGGCCGGAGCACCACGGGCGGAGCACCACGGGCGGAGCACCACGGCCGGAGCACCACGGCCGGAGCCGGCGCGACAACCCTGGAACCTCCCAGCCTCCTCACAGGAACCGGGCCTACCGTCAGGGACGAGCTCGCGGGCTCGTCAAGGGGGCTTCGTCAAGGGAGACATCGTGCTGTTCACCTACGCGCGGCGGGAACTGACCCGCCGCAGACGCCAGACGGTCATCGTCGCCGCAGGCCTGGCAATCGCCGTCGCGCTCGTGATGGTCGTGAACTCGGTCTCCGCCGGGGTCCGGGCCGCCCAAGCGGACGTCCTGACGTCCATCTACGGGGTGGGCACGGACGTCACCGTCACCCAGCGCGGCGAATTCGCCGGCATGGGCGGCCGGATGTTCGAGTTCAACCAGGATCAGGGCGCCACAGACGCGGAGGGCACCACCCGCCTCGACTCCAGCATCCTGATGCTCACCCGTGGGTCCGCGGCGTTCCCCTCCGCGGACGTCGCAGCGATCGCGGCCGTCGACGGCGTCGCGGGAGCCGTCGGAGCGCTCAAGCTCGAACTCGTGGACTTCTCCGGGGAGCTGCCGGGCATGGGCGCCGAGGGTGCCCCCACCCCTGAGCCCGGAACCGGGCCGCGGGAGGGTGACCAGGACGCCGAAGCCCGCGGCGGCTTCGGCGGCGGTGCCTTCAGCTTCGACCAGACCACCGTGACCGGAGTGGAACCCGGCGCCGTCGCCCTCGGTCCGCTCGCCTCGGCGACGGCGACGGCGGGACGCCTGCTCGCGGAGTCCGACGCCGGAGCGTACGTGGCCGTCGTCTCGGCCGCGTACGCCGAGGCCCAGTCGCTGGGCGTCGGGGACACGATCATGGTCTCGACGACGGAACACGAGGTGGTCGGCGTCGTCGACTCGTCCACCCTCACCGACCTCCCGGACATCCACCTCCCCCTCGACGTCGCCCAGTCCATCGCCGGTCTCGAGGATCAGGTGAGCGAGGTCTACGTTCAGGCCGTGAGCTCCACGGAGGTGGACGTGGTGGCCGCGGGCATCGAGGCAGCCCTGCCCGAGGCCACGGTGGCAACGCAGTCCGAGTTGGCGAACTCCGTCTCCGGCACGGTGTCCTCGGCGTCCTCGCTGCTCTCCAGCTTCGGTACGTGGCTCTCGCTGGCCGTGCTCCTGGTCGCCTTCCTGATGGCCGTGCTGTTCACCGTGGCGAGCGTGAACCGCCGCACCCGGGACTTCGGGACCCTGAAGGCGATCGGCTGGTCCGACAGGCGGATCACGGGCCAGGTGGCCACCGAGTCGCTCCTGCAGGCAGGCATCGGCGGGGCCGTGGGAGTGGCGCTGGGCCTCGGGATCGTCGGGATCGTCAACGCGCTCGGCATCACGCTGTCCGGCACCACCGGCACCTTCGCGATGGGTGGTGGGCCTGGCAGCGGGCGCGGCCAGGGCCTCGAGGGCGCCGCCCCGGGGACGGAAGGAGCGGCGAGTGCGCTCGGCGACGTCGTCGACGTGATGCTCTCCAGCCCCATCGACCTGGCGATGGTGGGAATCGGATTCGGTGTGGCCCTGTTGGGCGGACTCCTCGCCGCCGCGATCGGCGGCTGGCGAGCGGCGCGGCTGCGGCCGGCCGAGGCATTGCGCAGCGTCGAGTGAGAGGAACCGGGGACATGTACACACTGAGGAACGTCACAAAGAGGTACGCGGGCGCGCGGGCGGTGATCGCGCTCGACGACGTCTCGCTCGAGATCCCGGACGGCCAGATGGTCGCTGTCCAGGGCCCGACCGGCGGTGGGAAGTCCACCCTGCTCCAGATGCTGGGCGGCATGGACCGGCCGAGCGCAGGCAGTGTGGAACTCGCCGGCCGGGACCTGGCCGCCCTGTCCGGGAACGAGTTGGCGCGGGTGCGTGCCCACGAGGTCGGGATCGTCTTCCAGACCTTCAACCTGCTTGCCACCCTGTCCGCGGTGGAGAACGTCGAGACCGCGCTCGTGCCCTCGGGGGTTCCCCACGAGGAGCGTCGTGCTCGCGCGCGGGGAGCGCTCGGGAGCGTGGGCCTGGCGGAGCGTGCCGACCACCTGCCCGGCGAACTCTCCGGCGGTGAGCAGCAGCGGGTGGCGCTCGCGCGGGCACTGGTGAAGAAGCCGCGCGTGCTCCTGGCGGACGAGCCCACCGGCAATCTGGACGTCGGCACCCGCGACGAGATCATGGACCTCATCGAGGAGCGCTGGCGGGCGGAGGGACTCACGATCGTGCTGGTGACCCACGACCCTCGCGTGGCCCAGCGCGCGGAACGGCGGCTCCAGATCGTCGAGGGCCAGGTGCGGGAATGCGCTTGATCGTTCCCGCAACGCCTCCAAGGCCCTACAAAGAGATTCCCATGAGAACGTAGCCAAAACGTAATGTACGGTTGCTACCACGGACTGGAACTCGCGCCTGACGAGGGGAAGGATTGGATGGGGGATAATTGCCCCTACCGTGAAGGAGTGAGCAGATGATCTTCCCGAAGCGCGGTGCCATTGCCGCCGTGATCGCGGCTGCGGCACTCGTGCTCGCCGCCTGCTCACCGGGCTCCGGGGACGCGGACGATCCCGCGGTCTCCGATGAGACCGAGGCCACCGGCTCGACCACCGTGAAGTTCCGCCTGTGGGACGAGGTCGCCGCGCCGGCCTACGAGGAGTCCTTCGACGCCTTCATGGCGCAGAACCCGGGCATCGTTGTCGAGGTCGAGGTGGTCCCGTGGGGTGACTACTGGGAGCGGCTGCCCCTGGACCTGCAGTCCGGGGACATGGCCGACGTCTTCTGGACCAACACCTCCAATTTCGGCCGCTACGCCGACAACGGCAACCTCCTCAACATCGACGAGGTCATCGGAGACGACCACGACGAGTGGACCGAATCCGTGGTCTCGCTCTACCAGCGGGACGGCGCCCTGTGGGGCGTCCCCCAGCTCTGGGACTCCATCGCGCTCTACTACAACCAGGAGATGGTGGAGGCTGCGGAAGTGGACCCCACCAGCCTCACCTGGGTACCGGGCGGCGGCGAGGGTGACACGCTGTTGCCCGCCGCGCGCGCACTGACCACCGACTCCGCCGGCCTCCACCCCGGGGAGGAGGGCTTCAACCCGGATGACCGGGGTACCTTCGGGTTCAACGCCCAGGCCGACCTCCAGGCCATCTACCTCGACTTCCTCGGCTCCGCCGGCGCCCAGTTCCAGGACGAGGACGGCCAGTTCGCTTTCGCTTCCCCCGAGGGCGAGGCCGCGTTCCAGTACCTCGTGGACATGGTGAACACGTGGTACGTGGCGCCGTCGGCCGCGGACACGAACACCAACGGGGACATCACCCGTGACCTCTTCCTGCAGGGAAAGCTCGGGCTGTTCCAGTCCGGCCCGTACAACCTCCGCACCATCGCGGACAATGCCGAGTTCGAGTGGGGGCTCGCTCCCATGGTGGCCGGGCCCGAGGGACGCGTGAGCGTGGTGCACGGAGTCGCCGCGGTCGGCAACGCGGAGACCGAGAGTCTCGACGCGACCGTCGCGGTCCTGAAGTGGCTCGGATCGGCCGACGGCCAGGTGGCGCTGGCCGGCCGCGGGATCGCGTTCCCCGGCACCGTCGCCGCGCAGGACGCCTTCGTGGACTACTGGGCGAAC
>JBNJCY010000237.1:0-4078 GCA_051744325.1 Actinomycetota bacterium | reverse complement strand
GGAGGTCTACCGCGGGGCCGAGTACAAGGTGGACACCGTCCCCAAGATCCGGCTCGACATCGTCGTGGACGACGTCGAGGCGGAGGGGGTCGTGAACACAATCGCCGCCGCCGCCCACTCCGGGCGGATCGGCGACGGGAAGATCTGGGTCACCACCGTCGACAGCCTGGTGCGGGTCCGCACCGCGGAGCGCGGGGTCGAGGCCCTCTGATGCACAACCCCTCGGTCCCGGCCCGGCGTGTTCGCACGCTGGTCCGGGACCGACTCGCGCTGGAGCCGCCCGCACCGGCCGGCCTCGCCGCGGGCCGGGCGGCGGGGGTCGCCTACCGGCAGGCGCTGGCCGACATGGTCGACGCCGCCCTGCTGGAGCTCTTCGACGACGCCGCGGCGGCCTGCGGCATCGCCGGAACGGGTGTGGCGCTCGCCGTCGTCGGGTCCGGCGGCCGGCGCGACGCGGGCCCGTGCTCAGACCTGGACTGCCTGCTGGTCCACGACGGCCGCACCCTCTCCGGCGCACAGGTCGAGGCGCTCGCCTCGGCGCTCTGGTACCCGATCTGGGACGGGGGCCTGAAACTGGACCACTCGGTCCGTACCCTCGCCCAGTGCCGCCAGATCGCCTCGGCGGACCTCCCGGCCGCCGTGGGGCTCCTCGACATCCGTCACGTCGCCGGGGACCCCCTCGTCACCCACCGTGCCGCGAGCGCCGTGCTCGAGGACTGGCGCAGGGCGGCCCGCCGCCGCCTCGGCGAACTGCTGGCGTCGGTGGACCGGCGGGCGGACCGCTTCGGCGAGCTCGCCTACCTGATCCAGCCGGACCTGAAGGAGGCCCGCGGCGGGCTGCGCGACGCCGTCGTCATCGATGCACTGGTCGCCTCCTGGCTGACCGACCGCCCGCACGGTCCGCTCGACGACGCCCGCGCCCACCTCCTCGACGTGCGGGACGCCCTCCACCGCACCACCCGGCGCCCCTCGAACCGGCTGGTCCTCGCCGAGCACGACGAGGTCGCCGCGCTCCTCGGGCTGCAGGGTGTCCTGGCGAGCGCGGACACGGTCGCGGACGAGCTGCTCGCCTCCTGCGCGCAGTCGGCGCGGCTCGTGACGGCCGCCCTCGACGCCACCGTCCGGCGCGCCCGCCAGGCCCTGCGCCGACCGTCTCTCGCGGCCCTGCGAGGCCCGGCCACCGTGCGGGGGCGGCGGGTCGCCCCGCGTCTTCGCGCCCTGGCCGACGGGCTCGTGGAGCACGACGGCGAGGTCGTCCTCGCGATCGGGGCCGACCCGTCCGCGGACCCGCTGCTCGCGCTCCGTGCGGCGGCCACCTCGGCCCGGACCGGCCTGCCGATCGCCCCTCCCACCCTCACCTCGCTGTCGGGGAGTGCGCCCCTGCCCGAGCCGTGGCCACCGGCCGCGCGTCAGGACCTGCTGGACGTCCTCGCCTCCGGCCGTCAGGTGGCAGTGCTCGAGGAACTGGACCTCGCGGGCCTGCTCACTCGGTGGATCCCGGAATGGGCGCTCGTGCGCAACCGGCCGCAGCGGGCCGCGATCCACCGGCACACGGTCGACCGGCATCTGGTGGAGGCCTCCGCCGAGGCCTCCCGCATCGCGCCCGGCCTCCCGGCCGAGGACCGCCCCGTGCTCCTGCTCGCCGCCCTGCTGCACGACATGGGCAAGGTCCCCGGCGCACTGGACCACTCGGAGGCGGGGGCGGCGATTGTTCCGGCGATGCTGGCACGGATGGGCCTGGTCGATTACACGGCGGACATCGAGTTCCTCGTCCGGCACCACCTGCTCCTCGCCGAGACCGCGACCACCGCGGACCCCGGTGATGGCGCCGTCGTGGACCGCATCGCAGCAGTCGTCGGCACCCGCAGGCGCCTCGCCCTGCTGGCCGCGCTCACCGAGGCGGACGCGCGTTCCGTGGGGGATCGGGCATGGAGTGAGTGGCGCGCCACGCTCGTGGGCCAGTTCGTGGAACGCCTCGGCGTACGGCTGGGCGTTACGCTGGGGGCAGTACTTCCCTGACGAAAGGCCCGCTCGTTGTTCGCAACGCTCTCCGATCGCATCACCGCCTCCTTCAAGTCCCTGCGCGGCTCCCGGCTCACGGCCGAGGACATCGCCGGCACGATCTCCGAGATCCGGCGGGCACTGCTGGACGCCGACGTGGCACTGCCCGCGGTCCGCGCCTTCACCGCGCGGGTGCGCGAGCGTGCCGAGGGGGCGGAGCTCTCGCAGGCCCTGAAGCCGGGCCAGCAGGTCATCAAGATCGTCAACGAGGAGCTCATCGAGATCCTCGGCGGCGAGTCCCGTGAGCTCCACTTCGCGAAGCACCCGCCGACGGTCATCATGCTCGCCGGCCTCCAGGGCTCTGGGAAGACCACCCTGGCGGGAAAGCTCGGAATCTGGCTGAAGGAGCAGGGGCACACCCCCCTCCTCGTGGCGGCCGACCTGCAGCGCCCGAACGCAGTGACCCAGCTCCAGGTGGTCGGGGATCAGGCCGGCGTGGCCGTGTGGGCACCCGAGCCCGGCAACGGGACCGGGGACCCCGTCGAGGTCGCGGCCTCGGGCCTCCTGACGGCCAGGCTCCGCCAGTTCGACGTCGTGATCGTGGACACAGCCGGCCGGCTGGGCATCGACGCCGAGATGATGCGGCAGGCGGCGGACATCCGCGACGCCGTCGAGCCCGACGAGATCCTGTTCGTGCTCGACGCGATGATCGGCCAGGACGCCGTCAACACCGCCACCGCCTTCCAGGAGGGTGTCGGTTTCAGCGGAGTCGTCCTCACCAAGCTCGACGGCGACGCCCGCGGTGGCGCGGCGCTCTCGGTCCGCACGGTCACGGGCCAGCCCGTGCTGTTCGCCTCCACGGGTGAGAAGCTCACCGACTTCGAGCGCTTCCACGCCGACCGGATGGCCTCCCGCATCCTCGACATGGGGGATCTCCTCACCCTCATCGAGCAGGCGGAGCGAACCTTCGACCAGGCCGAGGCCGAGAAGATGGCGGCCAAGCTCACCGGCGAGGGCGAGCTCACCCTCGACGACTTCCTGAGCCAGCTGCAGCAGGTCCGCAGGATGGGCTCGATGAAGAAGATGCTCGGCATGCTTCCCGGGATGGGGCAGATGCGCGAGCAGCTCGAGGACTTCGACGAGCGGGAGGTGGACCGGGTCGAGGCCATCGTGCGCTCGATGACGCCCGCCGAACGTGCCGACGTGCGGATCCTCAACGGTTCGCGCCGTTCGAGGATCGCCCGAGGTTCGGGGACCACCGTCACCGAGGTCAACCAGCTCGTGGAGCGTTTCGACCAGGCCAGGACCATGATGAAGACCATGGCTCGGACCGGCGGCATGCCCGGGGCGGGCAACATGCCCGGGATGGGGAAGAAGTCCAAGGGCCGCACGGCGCCGCAGCGCAAGGCGCCGAAGGGGAAGTCCGGGAATCCGGCGAAGCGGGCCCGCCAGGAGATGGAGCTGCAGCAGCGCGCCGCCGAACGATCCTCCTCCGCCTCGGCGTTCGGGGCCGGCCCCGCCGGCCTGCCGGAGGACTTCGACCCGTCGCAGCTGAACCTGCCCGCCGGCTTCGAGAAGTACCTGAAGAAGTGACCATCCACCTCACGGGCTCGGTGTTCTCCGCGGGGGGTGCCCGCCCGGAGGCGTGGGTGGTGGACGGGCGGATGGCATGGTCGGTGACCGCGGCCCCAGTGGGCGCCGCGGTCACCGAACTCTCCGGCGTGGTACTGCCCGGGCTCGTGGACGTTCACTGCCATGTCGGCCTCGGGGCGCACGGAGCGGTCACCCGGGAGGATGCGGAGTCGCAGGCCCTGGCCGACCGGGACGCCGGGGTCCTGCTCATCCGGGACGCCGGTTCACCCTCGGACACCCGCTGGATCGATGATCGCGTGGACCTGCCCCGGATCATCCGGGCCGGGCGCCACCTCGCCCGACCCAAGCGATACCTGCCCGGCTTCGCCGAGGAGCTCGACGACGTCGCCGGACTCCCCGAGGCGATGGCCCGCAATGCCCGCGCCGGGGACGGCTGGGTGAAGCTCGTCGCGGACTGGATCGACCGCTCGGAGGGTGCGGAGTC
>JBNJCY010000236.1:0-4083 GCA_051744325.1 Actinomycetota bacterium | reverse complement strand
GGCGAGCCGAGGGCTTCGGCGTGCGGACGAACCTCGGTGAGATGCTGGGGTGGGTGGCCACGTTCTTCGGCCTGGTCCACCTCGCGTTCGGTGTCATGTATCTCAGCCTCTGAGTGTCTGCGCGGGCGTCGAGTGACTGTGATCGCCACGTGCCTGTGATCGCCACGTGCCTGTGATCGCCGCGCACACCCATCGCAATCACGCCAAACCCCCGAATGCCGGGCCCTTGCGCTTGGCGCTTCGCGCGGGCTTGTTGACAGCTATTGCGGGCTCCCCGCGGGCCCGTTCTCAGCCCTGTCACGCCCTCCGTCAGGCTTCTTCGTGCTTTCCCAGTGGCTCAACAGCCGTTAACCCGTTGCTGGGGAAATTCCTTTGCCTCGCTGGAAAACGAACTTCCCCAACGATGGGTTAACGAGCGTTGAAGCCGCTCGTCGCGACTCCGTTGGCGTCCGGGTTCGCCCAGCGTGCGCTGGATCGTCGCGTCTGGGGGCGGTGGGTGCTGTGGTTGGTTCGGCGGCCCGCGCCGGGCCGCGTGGGCGGCGAGGGAGGAGACCTACGGACTGTCCGAGGTTGCACTCGCCGCGATCCGGTTCATGGACAGGATGACGGCGCCGCGCAACGTGGTCACCGAGTCCCGGCTCGCCACGATCCTCGGGCAGATCCACGACCTGGCCGTCGAGACGGATCCCGACGTCGGGTCGCGGCTCGCCGCGCTCAAGGAGCGGTGAGCCCGCATCGACGTGGAGATCGCATTCGAGGTCCTGCGCGCCGTCGCAGCGGATGGGCGAGACTGGACTGACAGGAAGGAGCAACCATGGACCTCTACCTGATGCAGCACGGCGTGGCGGCCCCGAAGGAGGAGGACCCGGCGCGTCCGCTGACGCCTGCGGGCCTTGCCGAGGTCGAAGAGGTCGCGAGTCGTGCCAGAGACTCCGGCGTCCGGGTGGACCGGTGCGTGCACAGCGGCAAGCTCCGCGCCGAGCAGACCGCCCGGATCCTTGCCGAGGCCTTGGGCGCGACCGTCGACGCACGCGCCGGACTGGCGCCGTCCGATCCGGTGGGTCCCGTCGCGGACTGGCTCCGGACGGAGGCCGGGACGACGGCGGAGGGTGGCCTCGCCGTCGTCGGTCACCTGCCGTTCCTAGACCGCCTCGCCTCGGCGCTCGTCGCGGGCGACGAGGACGCGCACGTGGTCCGTTTCCGCAATGCCGGGCTCGTGAGGCTCGAGGGCACGGCTGACGGGTTCGCGGTGGCGTCGATCCTGCTTCCGGAGATGGTGGGCTGAAGCCGGCCCGGCCGCGAGGTTTCGGGACTACCGTTTGTGGGCATGAAGCGCCCGGGAATCGCTCTTCTACTCGGCTTGGCCCTCATTTCCGCCGGTTGCGGACTGATCCCCGGTCCTGATCCGGCGAAGACGCGGGAGGCGGACCCCGCGGCCACCGCGGCGGCAGCGGAGGAACCTCCTCCGGACGTCACGGTGACCGGCTACCTCGATCGGGACGCCCTCATCGAGTTCGACGGCGACGGCGACGGCGCTTCCGAGCTGATGTACAAACTGGCGGAGTACACCACCCCCGAGGGGATCACGGTGGAGGAGTGGGTGGACGTCGAGCCCAGCGAGGAAGGGGTGGACGGGCGGCTCTGGTTCGTGCTGGAGAACGAGACGGAGGCACGGATCGCGGAGGCCGCCGTCGAGTTCGAGATCCCGAAGTCGCTCGTAGCAGAGGTGGACGCCGGCAGCTTCGTGGTGGAGGAGGCGCCGGCTGACGCCGTCGAGATCACCATCCTCGATCCGGACCCGCGCTTCGAGGTTCGGGTCGTCGACTTCGCGGGAGGGCTGCGCCCCACCATCCGCACCGAGATCGATCCCGAGCTCATCGCGCTCGGAGCCAGGGCGATCTTCGGTGGCGTCTCGCAGGCGGACATCGAGGCCTACGCGGTGGGCCGCACCGTCGACACCGCTACCCATGTCATCAACATGACGAGCCGCGACTTCTCGTTCCTCCGCAAGGCCCGGGAGTGCGAGGCGATCAACCCGGACGATCTTGGTGCGCGTCAGCTCTGCGCGGCCGAGATGGTTCTCGAGTTCCCTGACAGGTTCACCGAACAGGAGTGCGCGGACATCGCCGCCATCCGACCCTCCTTCCCGTTCTCCGTGGCCGGCTGCCGGGCAGCCGTGGCGAACGATCCGGCCGCCTGTGAGGCCGCACCCGTGCCGGGTAACTGCCTCCGATGGGTGGAGAGGGCGGCGACGAACCGGTGTGCGATCCTCGACGGCCACCCGGGTGCGCGGGACCGCTGCACCGCCGGAATCGGTCCGTGGCTGGCCGGGTACTGTGAGGGCTCGGAATGGAGCGCGACCTGCTGTGAGTCCCTCGCCCGCCTCGGGCACGACTGCGATGACGGTGAGACGTCCACGGCCGGGCCGACCCTGTCGCCCGGGGTGCACCCGGTGGAGGAGTGGTTCACCTCGTCCCTCTCCGCCTGCGAGGCGATCGGCACCGTCGTGCCGGAGCGGGCGCTGGAGGACCACAAGTCCGTCGGCGGCGAGACCGACCTGCACCTCACCGACTACGCCGACTCCCTGTTCAGCCAGCACGTGACGTGCCTGTTCCGGGACCCCGATGAGTGGTACCACACCACCCAGATCACCGTCGCCTGCTGGCCCACCGAGGCCGACGCCCACTTCGTCTGGAACGGCGACTACGGCGGGGGCTCGATCGACGAGCAGTACTGCGGTCCGGAGCCCGGCGTGGCGGCGGAGTGGACCGTGGACTGCGCGGGGGAGGACCACATCACGATTGCCGAGGGCTGCTCCTCAGTGGGGGACAGCACCTGGTGCGCCGCCTCGGTGCAGTTTCGGGACCAGAACTGCTCGACCAGGATCCAGCACCACACCGGCCCCTCGACCGACCCGGTGGACGCGGCCGTCGGGTTCGAACCGGTGATCAACCGCTACCTCGACAGCCTGCGGTGACGATCGCCGGTCCGGGTCTCGTGGGACGGTCCGTAACGATGTGGCTCCCGTGTGGTTTGCTGACCCGGTGAGCGCGTCGGACAACGTCATCCCGTTCCCCCCGGGAGGTCGGGATGGGGTGCGACGGCGTCGTGAGGCGGCCGCTGCCGCCCACCCGGCGATGCGCGGCCCGTCCGAGGCGGAGAAGGGGCGTCACTGTCCGCCCGGGGAGCACCCACCTCGCGAGGTCGCTGCCCTGTACGGGGTCCGGGTGGACATCATCGGCGCGAAGCCGCCGATCTGGCGGCGCATCGACCTCCCCAGCGACCTCACGCTCGACCGTCTCCACGTGGTCATCCAGGCCGCGATGGGCTGGGAGGACCGCCACGCGCACCGCTTCCAGACCGCACGCTTCCGCGACCCATCCGCGTCGCCGTTCCGCACGGCCGACGATCCCGACGACGTCGCCGCGCCCGCCGAGGCCGATGTCAGGCTGGACGAGGTGCTCGCCAGGCCGGGCGACCGGCTGTACTACCTCTACGATCCCGGCGACGACTGGCAGCACGTGATCATGCTCGAGACCGCGCTCCCGCCGATCTTCGGCTACCCGGAGATCCTGTGCGGCGGTGGCCGGCGGCGGTGCCCACCCGAGGAGGCCGGCGGGATCCGGGCCTACAACGAGGCTGTTGCCGTGTTGGACGGCAAGGTGCCGGCCTCGGACGCGGCCCCGGAGCTTCTGGAGATGATCGGCAGCTGGCACGACCCGGCACGCTTCGACAAGCCGGAGGCGAACCGCAGGATCAGGCAGCGCCTCGAGCCGTGACGCGGGCGACCGGTGGACTCCGACGGTTTCACAGGGGTGTTGAATGGGTCCATGCGAATCACGGTGATCGGCGGGAACAGCGGAACGGGCGCCCACGTCGTCCGGTTGGCGGCCCAGGCGGGTCACGAGGTGACCAGCCTGTCGCGGACCGGCTCGGATTCGTCGCCCGACGGCGTCGTCGACCGCCGGGGCGACGCGACGGATCCTGACACGGTGCGCCGCGCCGTCGTGGGGGCGGACGCGGTGGTGGTGACCGTCGGCGGCGGGGCGGCACGCAACCGCGCGGTGGTGACCGAGGCGGTCG
>JBNJCY010000235.1:0-4118 GCA_051744325.1 Actinomycetota bacterium | reverse complement strand
GGGATCCAGCACGCTGGGCTGGGAGACGAGCACATACGGGCGTTCGGGATACTCGCCGCGCGCCACGGCCGCCTCGGACGCTGCGGTCTCCTCCCGCGTTCCGCCGAGGTGGATCGTGCCCGCCCCGGCCAGCCCGGGCGCCGCCCACGGCACGGGACCGGAGAGTGCATAGTCCACCTTCGCGACGCCGTCGCCGTACCGGAACCTCAGCAGTCGCCTGGCGTGGCCGGCGGGCAGCCGGACCCCGGCAATGCGGACCATGGCACGCGGAGTGGTATCGAAGATGACGGCGCGCGCGGGTGGGAGATCCGCAAGGGACGACACCTCAACGCCTGTGGTGAAGGTGGCGCCGTGGGCCCGGGCGTCGTCGGCCAGGGCGTCCGCGATCGACTGCGAGCCACCCATCGGGATCGGCCAGCCGCCCACGTGTGCGGCACCCGCCAGCACCAATCCGGCAGCGGCGGCGGACAGCGAGGGCAGTTGCCCGATCGCATGGGCGAGCGCCCCGCCGAGCAAAGCGGGGGCGTCCTGCTCCCGCCAGCGCAGGTTCCAGAGCGGCGTCCCCTGTTCGAGCACGGTGAGCCCGAGACCGAGCACCTCCCACGGCCGGGCGGGAACACGGAGGAGGGGTCTGGAGATCAGGTCGGTGACCCGGTCCGCGTGGTCGATGAACGGGCGCATGAGGGACAGCCAAGCCGCGCCGTCCCGCCCGAGCCCGGCCGCGGTGCGCTCCACGTCCCGCCACGCGATCGCCGCCCGGTACCGGGTGATGCCCTGCGCGTACGCGATGTCCGGGTTGAGGAACTGGATGCGCTCGGTGAGACGGAACTCGCGGAAGAACGGGGACACCAGCGCCATGGGGTGCACGGCGGAGCAGATGTCGTGCCGGAACCCCGGCAGCGTGATCTCCGCGGTCCGCGTGCCACCGCCGACGAACGAGGCACGCTCGTACACCTCAACGGGGACGCCGGCGCGCGCGAGGGTCACAGCGGCAGCGAGTCCGTTCGGTCCGGCACCGACGATGATCGCTCCTTCAGCCATGTTGGCACACCGCTGTCATGAGGCCAATCATCGCAGCGCCGTGCGGCACACCGGAAGTGGGGACGGTTCGGCTGGGTCAGGCCAGCGGCCATGCCATACATCCGGATCGACGAGATCCCAGAACCGGAGGTGAAGCCGGGAGCGGTCATCCGACCTCCACGAATATCTGGACGGGCCCATCTTCATCCCACCTGCCGGCCACCCGCACCCGCTGTCCGGCGAGCTCGACGAGGCCGCCCTGCTGGAGCCGCTCTCGGTGGTTCTCGCCGTCGGGGAAGCGCCTGTGAAGGCAGGCCGACTCATGGAGGGGGCGGGGGTTCTCCCGCCCCCGGCTTGGATTGACCGCCGTCGATTCACCTCTTGGTGCCCGGTCCTGTCAGGCGATGGCCTGCGCCTTCCTGCGGACGATGATTGCCACCCGTTCCTCCTCGGAGAGTCCACCCCAGACGCCGTACGGCTCCCGGACCGCCAGGGCATGCGTTCGGCATTCCTGGATCACGGGACACCGAGAGCAGATCGCCTTGGCTGCCTGGTCTCGGCGACGCCGGGTGCCGCCGCGCTCGCCCTCGGGGTGGAAGAAGAGCTCGGTGTCGGCGTCGCGGCACAGCCCTTGGTACTGCCACTCCCACAGCTCCATGACGGGGCCGGGGAGCCTGCTCAGTTCTGCCATCGTGCCCTCCTTCTGCTGTCCCGCGATGTGCGGTATCGCTCCGAACGCCGCGATGCCGGCGTCACCTGCGGTCCATGAGAGGGGCATCGACGTCCGAGAACCGGGCCCGGCGCCCTTGGAATTGCGCAACCGGAAGCGGTCCTCTGTTGAGATCAATTGTAGCATTCCTTCAAATCAGCGAACCTGGCTGTCGCCCACGGCAACGGGTCAAGACCGGTGGAGTGTCCCCGCCCGGCCATCATCGCAACCCTCGCATCAGATCAGCAGGGACTGGCCGCCGTCGATCCACACCTCGGTGCCCGTGATGTGGCTGGACGCGTCCGACGCCAGGAAAAGCACCAGGTCCGCCACCTCCTCCGAGCTGCCCGGCTTGCCACCGGTGAGCGGGATACTCCCCTCCGGGAACTCGACCGGCACCCCCGCCTCGTCGGTGTCACGCTCCTCGGTGTTGTCGTCGATGTCGGTGTCGATCGCTCCTGGGCAGATCACGTTGACCCGCACCCTGTCCGGCGCGAGCTCCACTGCGATCATCTTCGCGAACGCCACCTGCCCCGCCTTGCTGGAGCTGTACGCCGAGGCGCCGGTGTTGCTGAACGTGCGCGTCCCGTTGATCGAGGACGTGATGATCACGGACCCGCCCTGACGCTTCAGCAGGGGAGTGGCGTGCTTGACCGTGATGAAGGTGCCGGTGAGGTTGACGTCGATGGTCTTGCGCCAGTCCTCAACCGTCAACTCCTCCAGCGGCGCCCACACCCCGTTGATGCCGGCGTTGGCGAGCACCACGTCCAGCCGCCCGTGCTCGCGCTCGATCCTCCCGACGACGTCGGCCATGCCGGTCTCGTCCGCAACGTCGCCGCCCAGGGCCAGTCCCGTGCCGCCGTCGCTCTCGATCTCCGTGACCACCTCCTGGGCGTTCTCGAGTTTGTGCCCGAGGGCCACCACCGTCGCACCGGCCTTCGCCAGCGCGAGAGCCGACGCCCTCCCAATCCCCGAGCCCGCGCCCGTCACGAGTGCCACCTTGCGATCCAGTCGCATGTTTGTCTCCTCCATCGTTGGGACCTCCAGCCTGTGTCCCGATCGCCGACTCGGCAACCCGTCCGCTGAGCACCCCCTCGATTGGCGATCAGGACTCAACAGGTGCAGATGCGATCGTGCATCGCGGCTTGCGCGACACCCACATCTGAATACCGCCCGGTCCTCCGGACTCTGACCCAGACGCGACGGCCCGGCACACCTGACGCCGTCCAGGAGGCCCCCGTTCGCTGCCGGATCGTTGTTGTCAGTGGGGGGTTGGAGGATGGGGGTATGTCAGTTGAGGTCGCTTCAGGTGGGGTTGCCGTGGAGGTGCATGAGTTCTGCCGCCATGGGGTGAGCGTGTTGGAGTTCGGGACCCAGGAGCATTTGGTGGACCGGGCGGGGGCGGGGGCGCAGGCGATCGTCATGTTGGAGAACTTCGCCTGCCGTCAGACCAGTGAGGAGGCGTTGTTGGCCTCGGTGCGGGCCGCGGCCCGGGCGGAGGCCCACGCGGCGGGGTTGAAGGCGAGGTACGCGGCGCGTTTGTCGGCCTCGCACCGGCTGTCGTTTGCCACGCACACCGGGACGGTGGAGGTCGCCGCGGAGGAGATCGCGTTGGCGTTGCGGGTGACCAAGGCTGAGGCGGAGCGGTTGATCGCGGTGGGCCGGGCTGTGACGGGACCGTTCTGGGCCACCGGGGAGGCGTTGGATGCCGGGCGGGTGACGTTTCCCAAGGCGTGGGTGATCGCGGACTGCCTGGGGGAGGTCCCCCTGGCGGTGGCGCTGCCGATCGAGGGCAGGGCGTTGGTCCGGGCCCCGGAGCGCACCGCCCCGGAGTTGCGGCGCGACATCGAGCGGATGCTCATCGAGGCCGACCCGGACAGTGCGGACGAGCGTGCCGCAGCGGCGGCGGCGAAGCGGATGGTGGGTCGGCCCCGGCCCGCGAAGGACGGGATGGCCCGGATGTCGGTGTTCCTGCCCGCCGTGGACGCCGTGACCCTGGACGGGGCGTTGGATTCCGCCGCGGGTGGCGCCCACGCTGCCGGCGACGGGCGGACCGTGGGACAGTTGCGTGCCGACACCCTGACCGCGTGGGCGGTCACCGCCGCGCGGGAGGGCACCACCCTGACCACCACCGGTGGGAAGACCGTGACCTCGGCGCCGGTGAAGGTCACGGTCACCGTGCCCCTGGAGGTGTTGGCCCGCGCCCTCCCCGGGTTCACCCCACCCCCCTCCCTCGGAGAGGTCCTGCACGCCGAGCTCACCGGGCACGACGCGGACACTGACCCCGCCGGTGGCCCGGCCGGTGGCCTGGCCGGTGGGCACCGTACCGAGGCCGCCACGCTGGAGGGCTACGGGCCGATCGCCCCCGCCATCGCGTTGTTCCTCGCCG
>JBNJCY010000234.1:0-4131 GCA_051744325.1 Actinomycetota bacterium | reverse complement strand
CATTTGCCGCAACGAAGAGGTCCGCAGTTTCGTGTCCACCAGTTGCCGGGAGTGGAATACCCCAGCTACACCAAACCCCCCAGCTGGCGGGACATGGATGTTCCAGAGGTATTACTCAGTGGCCACCACGAACAGATTGAGCGCTGGCGGGCGGAGCAGTCTCAGGAGCGAACAACACACAACCGCCCGGACTTACTCCCCGACGCCTAGCGACCCGTGCGGCGGGGACACCTCTCTGCGCGCGGGATGCTCGGTGAGAACGAGAGGACCTGTTGGGGCAATCGCTACAAGTGGCGACGCCTCGGGTGCCAGCCACGCGTGCTCCTGCTTGGGGAGGTCCTTGTCAGCGAACAGCGCGGGCAGGTCCGTGGGCGCGTACCAGTCGACGACGGCGCGCACCGTTGCGTCCCCGGTCAGGCCAGCGGCCCCCACCAGGAGCGCGAGGTGCCCGCCCGCGGACTCGCCCCACAGCGCCACGCGGGAGGTGTCGATGCCCAGGTGGGCGTGGTGGTCCGCCAGCCACGCGGCCGCGGCCGTGACGTCCTGCACCTGCGCGGGGAACGGCGCGTCCCCGGTGAGCCGGTAGTCCACGACGGCGACGGCGAAGCCCGCCATCACCATACGTTCCACGATCCAGCCGCGCTCCAGCTCCCAGCCGAGGCGGCGCCGCGACCCCGCCTCCCAGCCACCGCCGTGCACCCACACGATCACCGGCGGATCCTGGGCGGGGGACACGGTCCGCGGCACGTGCAGGTCCAGGTACAGGGGCCGGTGCCCGGCGGGGGCGGCGAAGCAGAGGCCCTCCCACACGAGCTCGTCGGCCTGGCCGCGGCGGGGCGAGGGGGCGGGAAAGGCGGCCGGGCCATCGGAGAGGGGCCCGGAAACGGTACGAAGCATGTGTTCAGGGTATCGCCGGGGGTGTTGTAGCGTGTCGTGAACATCGCGAGGGAGGCCATGATGAACCGTCTCGCCAGTGAGACCAGCCCGTACCTCCTCCAGCACGCGGGCAATCCGGTGGACTGGTACCCGTGGGGCGAGGAGGCCTTCGAGGCCGCCACCGGCCGCGACGTCCCCATCTTTCTGAGTATCGGGTACTCCACCTGCCACTGGTGCCACGTCATGGCCCACGAGTCCTTCGAGGACCCGGAGATCGCGGCCTTCCTGAACGCGCACTTCGTGGCGGTGAAGGTGGACCGGGAGGAACGCCCCGACGTGGATGCCGTCCACATGCGCGCCGCCCAGGCGATGGGGGTCCGGAGCGGGTGGCCGCTCAGCGTCTTCCTCACCCCGGACGGGCTCCCCGTGTTCGCCGGGACCTACTGGCCTCCGGAGCCCCGCGGGGGGATGCCCAGCTTCCTCCAGGTCCTCGGCGCCGTCGCCGAGGCGTGGCGCACCGACCGCAGTGCCATGCTCGACGACGCCGACCGCGTCGCCGCCTTCCTCCTGGCGCCCGAGGAGACAGGGCCGGAAGGGGACGTCGAGCGGAGAGTCGAGTCAGGCGTCGAGACGTTGCGCGCCCGGTTCGACCGCCGCAACGGTGGCTTCGGGGGCGCCCCCAAGTTCCCCCAGCCGCCCCTCCTGCTGTTCCTGCTGCGCCACCACGCCCGCACAGGGGCGTCGGATGCGCTCGCCATGGTGGAGCGGACGCTCGCTGCGATGGCGCGCGGCGGCATCCACGACCAGCTCGGCGGCGGCTTCTCCCGGTACTCCGTGGACGCCCGCTGGAAGGTCCCGCACTTCGAGAAGATGCTCTACGACAACGCCCAGCTCCTCGAGCTGTACGCGGACCTGTTCACGATCACCGGGGATCCCGGCCACCGCGAGGTGGCGGTACGGATCGTGGAGTGGCTCGAGCGCGAGATGGTCGCCGAGGGTGGCGCATTCGCCGCCGCACTCGACGCGGACAGCGAAGGGGTGGAGGGCCGGTTCCACATCTGGACCGAGGCCGAAGTGGATGCGCTGCTCGAACCCGATGACGCAACCCTGATCAAGGATCGGTTCGGGGTCAGGGACCCGGGTGAGTTCGAGGGCGCCACCGTCCTGCGAGTGGTGGCGACCGCGGACGAGCTCGCGGACGCGCGGGGCGAGCCCCTGGTAGCGGTGCGGTCGCGACTCGATCGGGCGGCGGAGGTCATGCTGGAGGTACGGTCGCGACGGGTGCCCCCTGCGCGGGACGACAAGGTGGTGGCCGGCTGGAACGGGCTGGCGATCCACGCCCTCGCCCATGCCGGCCGTGCCCTCGGGGAGGGCGGCTGGGTGGCGCGAGCCGAGGCGGCGGCGTCGTTCATCCTGGGTGCCATGCGGGACGACGACGGCGCGCTCGCCCGCACGTTCGCGCGCGGGCGGACGTCCGGGGCCGGGGTCCTCGAGGACCACGCTGCGATGGCGCGTGCGCTGCTCACCCTGCACGGGGCGACCGGGGACGGGCGGTGGCTGGAGGAGGCCGGGCGGATCCTCGACGCCACGCGGGAGCGCTTCCGGCACCCCGCCGGCGGGTTCCACGACACCACCGCCACCGACCTGTTCGCGCGTCCTCGGGAGCTGGGTGACGGGGTGACGCCGTCCGGGAACGCGCTGATGGCCGAGTCACTGCTCGTGCTGGGCACACTGCGGCACGATGAGGACCTCCGGCGCGAGGGGGAAGCCGTGGTACGCCTCCTGCTGGACGCCCCCGGCGGGCATCTTGCCGGGTTCGCCCTGGCGGTGGCGGAGCGTCTGGTACACCCGCCCCGGGAGCTGGTGCTGGCAGGGGATCCCGCGTCACCGGGTGTGGTAGCGCTCCGGGATGTGGCCCTGACGCGGTACGACCCGTTCCTGGTGGTGGGGTATGCGACGGGTGGGCCCCCGTCCGCCACCGTGTGCGAGGGCTTCACCTGCCACCTGCCGGTCACCGGGCCGGAGGAACTGGCGAAGGTGCTGGAGGCGTAGCGGAAAACCCGCCTTCCCGCGGCCGGCCGGTGCATGCTGGAACCAGCAGCGAGGAGGCCGCCATGACCGTTCCCGGTTGGGACGAGTACTTCCTGGGGATCGCGCACGCTGTCGCGGTGCGGGCGAAGTGCACGCGACGCAAGGTGGGCGCCGTGATCGTGGTGGACCGCCGGATCATCGCGACCGGGTACAACGGGGCGGCCCCCGGCGAGCCCGACTGCCTCGAGGGTGCCTGCCCGCGTGGGCAACTGCCGTACGACGTGATCCCGGGGCTCGGGGACTACGACCGCCCCGGCACGCAGGGCTTCTGCATCGCCATCCACGCCGAGGTCAACGCACTGCTGTTCGCAACCCGTGACACGAAGGGCGGGACCGCCTACATCACGGACCCGCCCTGTGCCGGGTGCCGCAAGGCGCTGGCCGCCGCGGGGATCGAGCGGGTGGTGTACCCGGACGGGGAGTACGACCGCGCAGGGCTCACCGACTGGGGCTGACCGGCCCGCTTTCGTCGGCCCTGCCCCTGCCGGTCCCGGGGAAGTCGAAGTAGCCGTCCTCCACGGCGGCCCGGATCGCGTCCTGCGACGTCGCCACCGCCCGCCCGTTCTCCTGGTACCGCGTGCAGATCCGGTTCAGGTAGGTGACCACGGTGGCGAGCTTGACCGGGGGATCGAGTCGGTTGCCGACCGACTTGCGCGGCACGCCATCCGCGAGGAGACGCAGGACCTCCAGTTCGCGCGGGGCGAGGTGGGGGACCATGTCCTCGTCCGTGGCGAGCACGAAGGCCAGGTCGCTGGAGACCGCGAAGTTGCCGAGGCTGACCGAGCGGACGACGTCGAGGATCCTGTCCAGGTCGTCGGACTTCAGGACGAGCCCCGCTGCCCCGGCCGCGATGGCCCGCCGGATCGGCACCGAGCGCAGCTCGGAGGTGAGGACCACCACGGCGATGCCGTCCGAGTTGAGTGAGGCGATGCCCTCGGCGGGGTCCGAGCCGTCACCCAGGTTGAGGTCGTAGAAGACCAGGTCCGGCGGCTCGTCCCACTCGGCCAGCTTCGCGCGCAGCTCGGTCAGGGTGCGGGACTGCCCCAACCACTCGACGGTGGGCCCAGCGGAACGGGCCGCCCGGCCGCCACCCCTCCCGGGCGCGCGCGTGAGGAGCGAGGCGAGTCCCTCCACGACGATCGGGTGGTCGTCGACGGCGGTGAC
>JBNJCY010000233.1:0-4132 GCA_051744325.1 Actinomycetota bacterium | reverse complement strand
CTCCTCCGCCCAGCCCGAGGCCGACGCCGAGGCCCCCGCCCGCCGGCCGGTGCCGGGGGAGGACCGCACGGGGATCCCCTTCGTCACCATCGACCCGCCCGGCTCCATGGACCTCGACCAGGCCGTACACCTCGAATCCCGCGGCGCGGGGATCCGGGTCCGGTACGCGATCGCCGCCGTTGGCCGGATCGTCCAGCCCGGGTCCGCGCTGGACGCGGAGGTCCGAGCCCGCGGCGTCACCGTGTACGGGCCCGGCCACTCCTTCCCCCTCCACCCGCGGGTGCTCTCCGCAGACGCCGCGTCCCTCCTGCCGGACGCCGTGCGCGGCGCCTACCTCTGGATCATCGACCTGGACGACGCCGGCGCGCCCGTCCGCACCAGCCTCGAGCTGGCACGGGTGCGGTCCGTCGCGCGCCTCACGTACGACGAGGTTCAGGGCGCCCTCGACACCGGCACCGACCTGCCCGCGCCGATCCCCGCGGGATTCGCGGCGCTGTTCGAGCGCGTCGGCACGCTGAGGCAGCGGATCGAGGTTGAGCGCGGGGGCGTGTCCCTCGACATCCCCGAGCAGATCGTCGAGCGCGACGATTCCGGCGGCTACCGTCTCGACTTCCGCGGCACCGTCCCCGCCGAGGGTTACAACGCGCAGATCTCCCTGCTCACCGGTATGGAGGCCGCCCGTCTCATGCGCGAGGCCGGCATCGGGGTGTTCCGCACCCTCCCCGACGCCCAGGACAGCGACGTGAAGCGGCTGCGGCGCTGTGCCCGCGCCCTGGAGCTGCGCTGGCCGAACGCGTTGGAGTACCCGGACTTCGTGCGCTCGCTCGACTCCTCCCAGCCCACCCACGCCGCATTCCTCGACCAGGCCACCTCCCTCTTCCGTGGCGCCGGCTATGAGGTGTTCGACGACGGCGCCCCCGACTCCCGGACGCCGCACGGGGCGATCGCCTCGGAGTACGCCCACGTGACCGCCCCGCTGCGTCGGCTCGTGGACCGATTCGGGCTCGAGATCTGCCTTGCGTACAGCCAGGGCACGGAGGTGCCGGGGCACATCCGTTCAGCTCTCCCCGACCTGCCGGAAGTGATGGCCGAGACCACGCGGCGGGCGAACGCGTACGAGCGCGGCGCCGTCGACGTGATGGAGGCGCTCGTGCTGGCACCGCACCTCGGCCGTGAGTTCGACGCCGTCGTCGTGGACGTGGACGACCGTCCCCGCAAGGGCGGTGGCCAGCGTGGCACCGTGATGCTGGAGAGGCCCGCCGTCGAGGCGTTCGTCCACGGCGAGGACCTGCCCCTCGGCGAGGAGGTGCGCGTCCGGCTGTTGGAGGCGAACCCGGCGTCGCGCACGGTCAGGTTCGAGCTGGCGTAGCGGTCGGCTCCGGGGACCCTGAAGCGCTTGCGAGCGGCAGGTGGCGCATGTACTACTCAGTGATCACGGGCGGTAGGGTGGGCTCCGTGGCGCGAGGCGACGGTCGGCTGACCCATGAGCTGCTTCCCGGCGAGAAGGCTCCGCAGGACTCCTGTGGGGTGTTCGGCGTCTGGGCACCCGGCGAGGACGTGTCCCGCCTGACCTACTTCGGGCTCTACGCCCTGCAGCACCGCGGCCAGGAGTCCGCCGGGATCGCGACGTCGGACGGCTCGCAGATCCTCGTGTACAAGGACATGGGCCTGGTCTCCCAGGTGTTCGACGACGCCGCACTGTCCTCCCTGCGCGGCCGGATCGCCCTCGGGCACACCCGGTACTCCACGACGGGAACCTCCACGTGGGAGAACGCCCAACCCACCCTGGGGCCGACCGCCGCGGGCACCGTGGCCCTCGGACACAACGGCAACCTCACCAACACCGAGGACCTCGTGCTTCTCGCGCGTGAGCGGTACGGGGCGGACCTGCGCGGTGAACTGGGGCGGGGTTCCTCCACGGACACCGCCGTCATCACCACCCTCCTGCGGGGAGATGCGGACGACCCGAGTCCCAGCCTGCTCCGTAACGCCATGCGTGTCCTCCCGGTGCTCGAGGGTGCATTCTCCCTCGTGTTCATCGACGAGACCACCCTCTACGCGGCCCGCGACCGGTACGGGCTGCGGCCCCTCGTCCTCGGGCGGCTTCCCGCGGGCTGGGCGGTGGCCTCGGAGACCGCGGCCCTGGACATCGTCGGCGCCACCTTCGTCCGGGAGATCGAGCCGGGGGAGCTCCTGACGATCAACGAGGACGGCCTCAACTCCTTCCGGTTCGCCGAGCCCTCCCCGGCCGGCTGCGTCTTCGAGTATGTCTACCTCGCCCGCCCGGACACCCGGATCGCCGGCAGGTCCGTCAACTCCTCCCGCCTCGAGATGGGTCGCACCCTGGCCCGCGAGCACCCCGTGGACGCGGACCTCGTCATCCCGACGCCGGACTCCGGCACCCCCGCCGCCATCGGCTACGCGCAGGGGTCCGGGATCCCGTTCGCAAACGGTCTGGTGAAGAACGCCTACGTGGGGCGCACCTTCATCCAGCCCACCCAGACCATCCGCCAGCTCGGCATCCGTCTCAAGCTCAACCCGCTCAGGGAGGTGATCGAGGGCAAGCGCCTCGTGGTGGTGGACGACTCGATCGTGCGCGGCAACACCCAGCGGGCGCTGGTGCGCATGCTCCGCGAAGCAGGGGCCGCCGAGGTCCACGTCCGGATCTCCTCCCCACCGGTGAAGTGGCCCTGCTTCTTCGGGATCGACTTCGCCACCCGCGCCCAACTCATCGCCAACGGCCTGACCATCGAGGAGATCCGCGCCAACATCGAGGCGGACTCCCTCGGCTACATCTCCCTGGAGGGCATGATCGCGGCCACCACCATCCCCGCGGACCGCCTCTGCGCCGGCTGCTTCACCGGCGATTACCCGGCGCCCACGCCACACGCAGCCGCCACGTTCCAGCAACCCAACCTGCCGCTCGCCGACCTGGAGACCCGATGAGCCTCAACTACGCCGCCGCCGGGGTGGACACCGCCGCCGGGGACCACGCCGTCGAGCTCATGAGGGCTGCCGTCGCGGCGACGCACACCCCGGCCGTCCTCGGAGGTGCCGGCGGGTTCGCTGGCATGTACGACGCCTCCGCCCTGCTGCGCATGAAGCGGCCGATCCTCGCCACCTCCACCGACGGGGTCGGCACCAAGATCCGGATCGCTCAGGCCATGGGGGTGCACCACACGATCGGGCAGGACCTCGTGGCCATGGTGGTTGACGACCTCGTGGTCTCCGGCGCCATCCCCCTCTTCATGACCGACTACATCGCGTGCGGCAAGGTGGTCCCCGAGCGCATCGCGGACATCGTCCGCGGCATCGCCGAGGCCTGCGCAGCCACTGGCACCGCCCTCATCGGCGGCGAGACTGCCGAGCACGCCGGCGTCATGGACCCGGACGACTACGACGTCGCGGGCGCCGCCACTGGCGTCGTGGACGCCGAGTTGATCCTGGGGCCCCACTGGGTGGCCGACGGCGACCGCGTGGTCGCGTTGGCGTCCTCCGGCCTGCACTCGAACGGCTACTCCCTCGTGCGCCGGATCGTCGAGGTGTCCGGCTGGGCGCTGGACCGCGACGTCCCGGAATTCTCCCGCACGCTGGGGGAGGAACTCCTCGAGCCCACCAGGCTCTACACCCGACTCTGCCTTGCCATGCTGCCCGGGGTGCACGCCTTCGCGCACGTGACGGGTGGTGGGCTGGCCGCCAACCTGGCGCGCGTGGTGCCGGAAGGTGCGCTCGCCGTCGTCGACCGCGGCGAGATCGCGCCGCCACCGGTGTTCCGGGTGCTGCGCGAATTGGGGGACGTGGGCTGGGACGACCTGGAGGGCACGTTCAACCTTGGGGTCGGGATGCTGGCCCTGGTTCCCGCTGAGGAGGAGTCCCGGGTCATTGCAACGGCACGGGACGCGAACGTGGACGCGTGGACCATCGGGGAGGTGCGCGTGGGAGCGTCCCCGTCCCGGGGTGCCACCGTGGTAAGCGGAACCAAGGGCATCACCGCGGGCGCAGTTGCCCTGCAAGGGGACTACAGCAGCTAACGGCGGCCGTAGCTCCAATCGTCGTCCTCGTCCGTCGCCGGCGGGATTTCGTAGTCCTCGTCCTCGCCCTCGTCGTCGACAGCAGACTTGGTGCCGGTGAG
>JBNJCY010000232.1:0-4147 GCA_051744325.1 Actinomycetota bacterium | reverse complement strand
CCGGCAAGGTTCGTGCTCGAGGCTGGCATCTCGCTCGGATGGGCGGGAGTGCTCGGCTCGGACGTGCAGTGCGTCAGCGTCGAGGAGTTCGGGACAAGTGGCTCCGGCTCCGAGGCACTCGCCGCTGCGGGCTTCACACCCGAAGCAGTCGCGGATGTGGTGAAAGCGGGACTTGAAGCGCCTCGTTGACAGTCGATGACAGAGCTAGGCTCCTCGTTGAGGAAAGGTGCCCAACCAGTGATCCACGGAGGACGCAGATGATGATGTCTCGATCGAGCCGGACAACTGAGCGGGGCGCTGATCGAGCCCTCGCGTCTGAGGGGACTTCCCTCGTTCTCGGCGGTGCTCGGTGAGTCGCCGCGTCGTCGTGACAGGTGCCGCCGGCAAGCTTGGCCGCGCGGTGGTGCGGGATCTGAGCGAGCACGGTTGGGACGTCGTCGCTGTCGACCGGACTCAACCAGCGGATGGCCCATTCGAGTTCGTGAGTGCAGATCTCACGGACCACGCCCAAGCGCTGGAGATCCTCGGCGGTTGTGTGGATGAGCACCAGGGCAAGGTCGATGCGCTCGTCCACCTTGCCGCGATTCCGGCCCCCGGGCGTGTCACGAACTCCGCGACGTTCGCCAACAACGCGATCTTGACGTGGAACGTCTTCAACGCCGCCCGTGCGAATGGTGTGCGCAACATCGTGTGGGCCTCAAGCGAGACCGTTCTTGGGCTGCCTTTCGACACGCCACCGCCCTACATCCCGGTTGACGAGGAATACCGCGTACGCCCGGAATCCACCTACTCGCTCAACAAGGCGCTTGAGGAGGAGATGGCCCATCACCTCTGCCGATGGGACCCTGCGCTGAAGATGATTGGCCTTCGCTTCTCGAACGTCATGGAGCCGCCGGACTATGCAGCGTTCCCGTCGTTTGACTCGGATGCCATGTTGCGGAAGTGGAATCTGTGGAGCTATATCGACGCCCGGGATGGAGCTCAGGCCGTGCGGCGCGGGCTCGAGTACGAGGGCACGGGCATGGATGTGTTCATCATCGCCAATGCCGACACGGTCATGAGCCGGTCGAGTGCCGATCTCGCTGCCGAGGTCTACCCGGGTGTCGAGGTCCGCAAGGAGCTGGGCATACACGAGTCAATGTTCTCGATCGACAAGGCGCGCAGGATTCTCGGTTACGAGCCGGAGCACACGTGGAGGACCTCCTGATCCGGAGCTGCCGGCGAGAGCGATTGACGAGGAGGCTCCACAGTGGGTACCAAGCAGTGAAAGTTCTGACCGGGGCCGGCGGGGCCGGACCGGAGAATGGGATGTGAGACATGGAGTACCGAAAGCTCGGAAGAAGCGGCGCTGTCGTCTCGGCGGTGTGCCTGGGGACGATGACCTTCGGACGGGAGGCTGACGAGGACGGCTCGCGCAGGCAGATGAACCAGTTCGTCGATGCAGGTGGGACCTTCATCGACACCGCTGATGTCTACGCGGGAACGGAGTCGGAGTCCATCGTGGGCCGCTGGCTGGCGGACCAGCCGGCTGAGATTCGCGACCAGATGGTCATCGCGACGAAGGGGCGGTTCCCGACAGGAAATGGTCCGAACGACCTCGGGCTCTCGCGCAGGCATCTCTCCACGGCGCTGGATGCCTCGCTCCAGCGGCTGCAGGTGGAGACCATCGACCTGTACCAGGTGCACGCCTGGGACCCCCTCACGCCGTTGGAGGAGACACTGCGGTTCCTCGACGACGCCGTTCGTGCCGGGAAGATCCGCTACGCGGGCCTGTCCAATTTCACCGCCTGGCAGCTGCAGCGGGCCGTCGACCTCGCGGAGTTCCGCGGTTGGTCAGTCCCGGTCACTCTCCAGCCGCAGTACAACCTGCTCGTCCGCGAGCTCGAGTGGGAGATCGTACCGGCGTGCGAGGCCAACGGGCTCGGGCTGCTGCCGTGGTCCCCGCTCGGCGGGGGCTGGCTGACCGGCAAGTACAGCGCTGACGCGCGGCCCACCGGCGCCACCCGGCTGGGGGAGAACCCCGAATTCGGCATGGAGGCGTACAGCCGCCGCAGCAGCCTGGAGCGGACCTGGGACGTCGTCGACGCAGTGCGGTCCGTGGCGGAGGGTCGTGGCATCACCATGGCGCAGGTGGCCCTGGCCTGGCTGCTCGCCCAACCGGTCGTGTCCTCGGTCATCCTCGGTGCCCGGACCTCGGAGCAACTCGCTGACAACCTCGGCGCTGTCGACGTGCACCTCGAGGAGGAGGAACTCGCGCTCCTCGACCGGGCGAGCACCCCGCTGACGCCGGACTATCCCTATGGGGAGTCGGGCAGCAAGCAGCGGGGCCGCGCGATCGAGGGCGGCCGCTAGGTTGCGCGCGAGGGCACGGCCGCCGCAGTGCTTCCGTGCCCTCGCAGCAGCAACTCTCAGGTCACAGACGGCCGCCGTCGATTCGGAAGGCCAGCGTGTGGCTCTGTCCTGGTTGCAGCACAATGAGGTCGGCACCCGAGTTGAAGGCGTCAGGCGGGCAGGTCATCGGCTCCACGGCGGCGCCTCGGCGGCCGACGAGGTCGCCGGAGTAGATCTGCAGCCACGGCGCCTGTGCCGTGAGTCGCGATGTCACGCCGCTACCGGGATGGGAGAGGGTCACCTGCCAGCCTTCGGGCGGGAGGTCACTGAAGGCGTTGTCGATGCTCTGCTCGCCCACCCGCCGTGCTTCACGGAAGTCCATGCCCGCCTGTTCGGCTGCCACCGTTTCGAGGGGCAGCATGCGCTCGTCCGTGAGGAGCACCAGTCCAGCGGGGAACTGGAGCTCGCACTCGTCGACCGGCATCAGCCCGCAGGTGAGGTAGGGATGCGAGGACGAGCCGTATGGCGCCGCGGTCGTCCCCATGTTGGTTGACCTGATCACCACCTCCAGGCCTGCCTCGGCGTCAAGTCGATACGTCACCTCCGAGCGAAGCCGGAACGGATACCCGTACCTCGGCACGAGCACGCCGCTCAGCCACACTTCGTCGGGGTCGGCGGCCTCGACGTCCCAGTCCAGCCAACACGCGAGGCCGTGCAGCGCAGTCCTCGTCGGGTGCTCGTTCACCGGAAGCTCGTGGGTGACGCCGTCGAACTCGTAGCGGCCGTCGGCGATCCTGTTCGGCCAAGGGACGAGCGACTTGCCCAGGTAGGCAGGCGGGAGTTCGTCCTCATCGAAGGGAATCACGAGATCGATTCCTTGCCACGTCAATCGCGCCAGGCCCGCGCCGACGGAGACGACAGTGGCCTCATAGTCGCCGGCGGCCAAGCGGACGACGGTCCCGTTCGTGCCTTCCATCGTCAGCTTCCCTGGCCCATGCTCCAGATCGTCCAGATCGCCGTTCGAATCGACCGGGGCTGCTTGAGGGTGGTGACGATGGCGGCAGCGATGTCCTCCGGCACGAGCCACTCGGCCGCGCGGGGGTCGTCCGCGGTGCGGCCCGCGCCCACCGCGAACTCGGTCATGGTCCCAGCCGGGCAGATGAGCGTGACCCGGATGCCCTTCTCGCGCAGTTCGCGGTCGAGCGAGCCTGCCAACCCCACCTGCGCGTGCTTGGTGCCGGCGTAGACCGCCTCGTCCGCTCCGCCGCGGAAGCCCGCCACGCTGGCCACGATCACCACGTCCCCGGCGCCGGCCTCGAGGAGCGCCGGGAGAGCCGCGCGGACGCTGAACACGGTCCCGGCGAAGTTGGTGTCCATCATCTCGGTGAGCTGGTCGTCGGTGTGGTCCAGGATGCCGCCGTACATGCCGATTCCCGCGTTGGGGATCACCGAGTCCAGCCTGCCCCACCTGGCGATGGCAGCGTCGACGAGGCGTGCGTTGTCCACGGGGGAGCGGACGTCCATCACAACTCCAACAGCGTTGTCCTCGCCCAGTTCGGCGACGAGTTCGGTGAGCCGTTCTTCGCGCCGCCCACCGAGAGCGACGCGGGCGCCTTCCGCGACGAGCATTCGGGCGGTGGCACGGCCCATTCCGGCGGTGGCTCCAGTGATGGCGACGACGGTTCCGGTCAGGTCACGGGCGTAACTCATGGTTTCTCCAGTCTCAGGTTCGTGGGTCTTCCAGTGTAGGGAGTCATCGGTCGGCGGGCCGGATGAACGAGGATGCCCTGCCCGCCGAGCGGTCGTCAGCGGGCCA
>JBNJCY010000231.1:0-4158 GCA_051744325.1 Actinomycetota bacterium | reverse complement strand
GTCGGCCCCTGCCTTGACACTAGGGAGCCTCCCCCACGCCACGGACCACCCGGCACCACCCCTCCCCCACCCGAGGGAGCCTCCCCCACGCCACGGACCACCCAGCACCACCCCTCCCCCACCCGAGGGAGCCTCCCCCACGCCACGGACCACCGGCTTGGTTCGCGAGGAGGCCGAGCTTTCCCGCATCAGCGCGGCGGGCGTGCGCTCCTGCCGAGCTGCTGGGCGAACCAGTACCCGGAGTCCTTGATCGTGCGCTGCTGGGTCCCGAAGTCCACGCGGTCACAGTGGCATAGGACTCATTCAGCGTGAGCTGGCCCAGCGCCCAGCCGAACACGAGCCCACCAATCGTGGTGAGCCCGCCAGTCGTGGTGAGCCCGCCCATGAGGACGAGGACCGCGAGGACGAGAACTGCGACGGCGGCCAGCGTGGGCCAGAGGACCCAGCTGCGGCGTCGTCCGAGGCGGGAGGAGGTGCGGTCGGAGATGGCGCCGGCGATCGGGCTGGCCACGAGCGAGACGAGTGCCACGACCGCCATGACCACGCCGAGGCTCGCTTCCTTGGCAACCGGGTCGATGTCTTCTACCTGGAGGGGGAGCAGGCACTGGATCGGGGTGAAGAACACGGTCCAGATCCAAGGTGGTGGGGGAGAGGACAGCGTTGAAGCTGGGGTCGACGCGAGCGGTCGGCTCGGCGAGGGGATCGAGCAGCGGTGCGCGACCTTGTGACATGAGCACAACGTCCCAGACACGAGGCCTTGCGCGGGCAGGGAACAGGGCCGCCAGTCTCGTGAACTGGCGGCCCTGGGTTTGGGTGGGGTCAGCGGTCGATGGTCGCAGTCCCGGCGAAGACGCCCGCGATCGCCGCAACGTCACCCGACACCGCGAAAGAAGCGGTCTCGGTGAAGAAGAGGTCCACGGATCCCTCGTCGTTCGGCGCGAAGGTGAAGAGGTCGACGCGTCCGAAGCCGGTGGCGACGCCGGACACGGTCGCCCGATCGAGGTCGATAGTGAAGTTGCGCAGCTGCAGGATCTTGCCAGTGTGCAGCGTCTCAACGAACAGGCCGCCGACGTGCTCGATCGTGCCATCGTTCGGGTTGCCCACGATGCCGAAGCCGGCACCGCGGTCAGAGAGCGAGCCCGGCCGGGCGACGTCGACGAGGACCAGGTTGGTGGTCGCGCTCGGCACGACGTAGGTGGTGCCCTTGTTCGACGGGGCGGCGGACGCCGGGCCCATGAAGCCGGCGGCAACAATTCCAGCAGCGGCGACGGTGGCGGTGAATCGGGTGGTCCTGCTCATCGAGATCTCCTTCAAGTCGGTCGGCATCCCCCTTGGATGCCCTACACCTGCTACTTCCGTCGCAGCCACCGGTTTGGATGCAGCAAATCGGGACCAAAGTCCTGCACCCTGGGCGGATCGGACCACCCGCACCAACCCCTCCCTCGCCCCACGGAGCCTCCCTCACGCCAACGACCACCCGCACCAACCCCTCCCTCGCCCCACGGAGCCTCCCTCACGCCACGGAGGCGCACGGAACAGGACCGGCCAAAACCCTGGCGCGCCGTAAGGTCTCTTCATGACCGGCTGGCAGTTCTGGATCGACCGCGGCGGCACGTTCACGGACGTCGTCGCGCGCCGGCCGGATGGCACGCTCCAAACCCACAAGCTGCTCTCCGAGGACCCGGCCCGCTACCCCGACGCCGCGATCGCCGGCATCCGCCACCTCCTCGGCGTCGCCCCGGACCAACCGATCCCCACCCACCTCATCGACGTCGTCCGCATGGGCACCACCGTCGCAACGAACGCTTTGCTCACCCGCGCTGGCGAACCCACGGCTCTGGTCATCACCCGCGGCTTCGCCGACGCCCTGCGCATCGGCTTCCAGGAGCGCCCCCGCATCTTCGACCGCCACATCGTCCTGCCCGAGATGCTCTACACCGAAGTCATCGAGGTGGACGAGCGCGTCACGGCCCAGGGCGAGGTCCTCACCCCGCCGGACCTTGCCGAACTCGAGCCCGCGCTCAACGCCACCAAGGCCCGAGGCATCGACGCCGTCGCCGTCGTCTGCCTCCACGCCCACCTGTACCCGGACCACGAGCGCGCGATCGGCCGCCTCGCCCGCACCCTGGGATTCCGCCAAATCTCCCTCTCCCACGAGGTCAGCCCCCTGGCGAAGGTGATCCCTCGCGGCGACACCACCGTCGTCGACGCCTACCTCTCCCCCATCCTCCGCCGCTACGTGGACCAGGTGGCCGAGGAACTCCCCGGCGTCCGCCTCCTCTTCATGCAGTCCTCCGGCGGCCTGACCGAGGCCCGCCACTTCCGCGGCAAGGACGCGATCCTCTCCGGCCCCGCCGGCGGGATCGTGGGTATGGCCGCCATGTCCAGCGCCGCCAACCTGCACGAGGTCATCGGCTTCGACATGGGCGGCACCTCCACCGACGTCTCCCACCACGCCGGCGAACTCGAACGCACCTTCCACACCGAGATCGCCGGCGTCCGCCTCCGCGCGCCGATGCTCGCCATCCACACCGTGGCCGCCGGCGGCGGGTCGATTCTCCACATCGAGGGCGACGACGCCGCCCACCCGTCCGCCGGTGCCACCGCACGCTTCGTCGTCGGTCCGGACTCCGCCGGCGCCAACCCGGGCCCGGCCTGCTACCGCCGCGGCGGCCCCCTCACCGTCACCGACGCCAACGTCATGCTCGGCCGCATCCAGCCGGACCACTTCCCGCACGTCTTCGGCCCCGACGGCGATGCGCCCCTCGACGCCGACGTCGTCCGGGCGGACTTCGCAGCCCTCGCCAAGCGGCTGTCCGGACAGCCCGCGGAGTCCGAAGGCACCGACAACCCCACCGCCACCGCCCTCACCCCCGAGCAGGTCGCGGAGGGTTTCCTGGCCGTCGCCGTGGCGAACATGGCGAACGCGGTGAAGCGTATCTCGGTGGCCCGAGGCCGCGACGTCACCACCTACGCGCTGACCACCTTCGGCGGCGCCGGCGGGCAGCACGCCTGCGCGGTCGCGGACGCGCTCGGGATCCGCACCGTACTCGTCCCGCCGCTCGCGGGCGTGCTCTCAGCGCTGGGCATGGGTTTGGCGGATATCGCGGCATTGCGGCAGCAGGCGATCGAGGCCCGGCTCGAACCCACGGTCCTCCCACGGGTCACGGCCGTCGCCGCGGAACTCGAGGCTGCCGCCCGCGCGGAACTCTCCGCTGAGGGTGAGGGCGAGGGAGAGACCACCAACGTCCACGTCACCCTCCGCGCCCACCTGCGCTACGAGGGGACGGACACCGCGATCCCGGTGATGCTCGAGGCCGAGGTGGAAGACGTGCCTGAGGGTGTGGAGGCCGGGCTGGCGGCTGCCAGACAAGCCGGACCGGATGACGGGGCGGCGAGCGCCGGAATCATCGCCGCGATGACCGCCGAGTTCGAGGCCGCCCATCGCCGCACCTACTCCTTCCTCATGGACCGGCCGCTGGTCGTGGAGGCCGTGTCCGTCGAAGCCGTCGCCCGCGCACCCCAACCGGGCGTCGCCGCCGTCCCCACCGGCGCCGCCGCACCCGCAACTGTCACCGCCCACCTCAGCGGCCGCACCCAACCGATCCCGCTCCACCGCCGCGAGCACCTCCCGGTCCACACGCACATCCACGGGCCCGCGATCATCGCCGAGGACAACGCCACCACCATCGTGGACGACGGGTGGGCGGCCGTCGTCCTCCCCGATGGCGCACTGCGGCTGGACCGCACCAGCGCACCCACGCGACCAAATGCCACCACCGCCGCGGACCCGGTGATGCTGGAGATATTCAACAACCTCTTCATGTCCGTGGCCGAGCAGATGGGGGCGCGCCTCGAGGCCACGGCGCAGTCCGTGAACATCAAGGAGCGCCTCGACTTCTCCTGCGCCCTCTTCGACGCCGACGGCCACCTCATCGCCAACGCCCCCCACATGCCCGTGCACCTCGGCTCCATGGGCGCCACCGTGCAGGAGGTGCTGCGCCGCCGCGCCGGCACGATCCGCCCCGGCCAGGCCTTCGCCGTCAACGACCCGTACCACGGCGGCACCCACCTGCCGGACGTCACTGTGGTCACGCCGGTGTTCGACGACGACGCCGCAGCCACCACCTCCACCGCCGCCGCACCCATCGTGGGCGG
>JBNJCY010000230.1:0-4165 GCA_051744325.1 Actinomycetota bacterium | reverse complement strand
ATCGTCGACGCCGAGTCCGACGAGCTCCTCGTCGGCCTCGCCGACGCGCTGCTCGAGGACCGGCGGTGACCGCGCTGCCCCCGGGTGGAACCCTCGTCCTGCTGCGCCACGGCGAGAGCATCTACAACGCCACGAGCACCTTCACCGGCCTGCTGGACGTCGGCCTCACCCGCGACGGCGAACGCCAGGTGGCGATCGCGGCGAACCTGATGCGCGCCGAGGGCATCGTGCCGGACCTGGTGGTCGACTCGCCCATGGTCCGCGCGAGCCGCACCACCGAGCTCCTGCTGGGGCACCTCGGCATGTCCGTCCCGGTGGAGACCACGTGGCGCCTGGCCGAGCGGGATTACGGCTGCCTCACCGGCGTGCCGAAGGCCGAGGCCGCGGCCCGGCACGGCGAGGAGTCGTTCTTCCGGTGGCGCCGCACCCTTCACGGCCGGCCGCCCGCGGCGAGCGCCGAGCAGCGCGCCTCGTGGTTGGACCCGGTCCCGCTCGCGGACTCCGGGCCGCTGGTGGCGGGCGCGGGCGAGTCGCTGCACGACGTCGTCGTCCGCGTGCGGCCGCTTTGGGAGGAGGAGCTGCGCGAGCGGCTCACGGACGGGCAGACCGTCGTCGTCGTGGCCCACGGCAACTCGCTGCGGGCGCTGAGCGCCGTCATCGACGACCTCACCGACAGCGAGATCGAGGAGCTGAACATCCCGGCCGGCCACCCGCTGGCCTATGTCGTCGACCACCTCGGCCGCGCCCACCCGCGGGGCGGCCGCTACCTCGACGACGACGCCGCCTCGCTTGCCGCCGCGCGTGTCTCGGCCGAGGGCGGCACCTGACCGACGAGCGCGCGCGTTCGCTGAGCGCTGAGCCCCCACGGGCGACGGGGTGCTGAGGTCGTGCCCATAATGAAGCGGTGATCACCGTTGCACTTGCCGAGTCCCTGAAGCGTGCCGACCTGCCCTGGCAGCCCGTGAGCGGGGACCGGTTCATGATCCCGCACCGGGGAATGGACGATGCCGTCTTCTACGTCGCCGAGATGACGATCGAGGTGCACGACCACTTCGGCCGTGGGGTGGTCAAGTTCAACGGCACCACCGAGTGGGCGCTGGACTCCGTCGCGCAGGAGGAGGTGCTCTGGCTGCCCCGCGAGGACCAGTTGCGCGCGGCGCTCGGCGAGAACCTGGTGGCCCTCGAGAACGACTCCGGCCAGTGGATCGTCACCTACCGCGTGCTGGGGGAGAACCGCCGAGTGGTGGACGGCGATGTCGAGTGCGCCTACGCGCGCGCCCTGCTCGACCTGCTGGGCGGCTGAGGGGCCTGGGGGAGACAGGCAGCCTCACCCGGGACCATTGTCCCAGACGCAGCCCTCCGCTAATGTTCAGCGCAAGGAGCCCCTGCCCCGGACGGAGTACTCGTGCACCCCTCAGCCACCCCCACCGCGCCACTCTCGGGCGCTGCCCGGGACCACGTGGACGTCGTCGTCATCGGGTCCGGCTTCGGAGGATCGGTGGCGGCGTACCGGCTCGCCGAGGGTGGCCGCTCCGTCGTCGTGCTGGAACGGGGCCAGCCCTACCCGCCCGGCAGCTTCGCCCGCACGCCCCACGAGATGAGCCGGAACTTCTGGGAGCCGAAGGACGGGCTCTACGGGCTGTTCGACGTCCGCTCCTTCCGCAAGCTCGAGGCGATCGTCTCCGCGGGGCTCGGCGGAGGTTCGCTCATCTACGCGAACGTCCTCCTCCGCAAGGACGAGCGCTGGTTCGTGCACGACGAGCCCCTTCCCGGCGGCGGGTACGAGAACTGGCCGATCGGCCGGGAGGACCTCGAGCGGCACTATGACGCCGTCGAGGCGATGCTCACCCCGCGGCCCAACCCGTACCCCACCATCGCGAAGTCCGTGGCCCTCCGGGACGCGGCCACGGCGATCGGCCACGAGGCGTTCTCGCCTCCCCTCGCTATCAGCTTCGGGGCGGACCCCGACGGCGCCGCGTCACCCAAGCAGATCCTGCCAACCCCCGAGTACGGGAACCTCCATGGACTCCCCCGCCTGAGCTGCCGG
This sequence comes from Actinomycetota bacterium, assembly GCA_051744325.1. GTDB lineage: Bacteria > Actinomycetota > Actinomycetes > Actinomycetales > Actinomycetaceae > UBA1383. The sequence goes on along the minus strand of JBNJCY010000230.1, from coordinate 2,118 downwards.
CTGTGCGGGGAGTGCGACATCGGCTGCAACGAGGGCTCCAAGAACACCCTCGACCACACCTACCTCTCCGCCGCCAAGCACCACGGCGCCGACATCCGCACCCTGGCGGAAGTGGTGGGGATCCGGCCGCGGTACGGCGGCGGGTACGAGGTGGACCACCGCCAGTGGGCGAGCGACGCCGACGACGCCGGGCACCGGGAACACACGCTCCGCACCATCCGCTGCGACGAACTCGTCCTCGCCGCGGGCACGTTCGGGACCGCGGCGCTGCTGCTGCGCAACCGCGTGTCCCTGCCCGCCCTGGGCCCGGCGGTCGGCACCCGCTTCAGCGGCAACGGGGATCTGCTGACCTTCCTGATGCGCGCCCAGGTGGACACCGCCAGCGGGCGGTCCCGGCTCATCGACGGCAGCTACGGCCCGGTCATCACGACTGCCATCCGCGTCCCGGACGCCCTCGATGACACCGGAGACCACGGGCGGGGCTTCTACATCCAGGAGGCCGGGTTCCCCGAGTTCACCAACTGGCTCATCGAGACCTCGATGCTGCACAGGTCGGTGCGTCGGGGTGCCTCGGCTGCGCTCGATCTCGCGCGGTACCGGCTCACGCGGAAGAACGAGTCCACCATCTCGGCCGAGGTGGCGAAGCTCGTGGGCCAGGGCCGCATCGGGTCCAGCTCCCTGCCCCTGCTCGGCATGGGCCGTGACGTACCTGACGGCGTGCTGTCCCTGCGCGACGGCGAGCTGGACGTCGACTGGCGCACCGCCACCTCGATGGACTACTTCACCGCGATGCGCGGAACCATGCGGCGCCTGTCCGACGCGCTGAACGCCACCTACCGGGACAACCCGCTGTGGTGGACGAAGCGCGTGGTCACGGTGCACCCGCTCGGAGGCGCGCCGATGGGCCGGCACTCCACCGAGGGCGTGGTGGACGCGTGGGGCGAGTCCTTCGGCCACCCCGGGCTGTACGTGCTCGACGGCGCCGCCATGCCCGGGCCCGTCGGCCCCAACCCGGCACTCACCATCGCCGCGCTGGCGGACCGGGCGGCGGAACGCATGCTGGAAAGGCCCCGGCGCGAGCGGCTCCGCCACGCCGCCCCGCCGTCAACACCCACCGCCACCGACCCCCTCGTGACGGATGATTCGCCGCTCCTGGGCGTGGGACCCGTAACGGGTGGCGCGAAGCCGGGGCAGCCGACCGACGGCGGTGCCGAGGCTCGCGACGTGGGCCGCGCCGTCGAGTTCACCGAGCAGATGAAGGGCTGGGTGACGCTCGGGGAGACGGATCCCCTGGTGGGCCGGAAGCGCGCCCGCGCGCTGGGCCACAAGCTCATGTTCGAACTCACCATCACGGCGCCGCACATCGAGGACTTCGTGACCGACGAGGACCACGAGGGGCACGCGGAGGGGGTGGTGCGCAGTGACCTGCTCGGCGGCGAACTCCCGGTGGAGCGCGGCTGGTTCAACCTGTTCGTCGCGCCGCAGGACGGCGAGACGAACCAGAAGCGGGAGATGCGCTACCGCCTGTGGATCCGGGACGCGGGCGCCGCACCGATCACGCTCTACGGCTTCAAGTCCGTGCGCAACGACCCCGGCCTGGACATCTGGACCGACACCTCCACCCTCCACGTGACCTTGCTGCGCGGGCACGTGCCCCCGGGCGGCACCGCGCCGGTCCTGGGCGCCGGGGTGCTGCGAATCCTGCCCCTCGATTTCGCCCGGCAGCTGACCACGTTCCGGTCCCACGGCGAGGACCCGGTGCGGTCGCTGGGCAGGTTCGGCTCGTTCTTCGGCGAGGCGTTGTGGAACGTCTACGGCCCGGCCGCGCGCCGGCCCAGGGAGGAGGTACGCCATGACTGAGGTCACCGCTCCGACCACCCGTCCCACCACCCGTCCGACCACCCGTCCCACCACCCGAACGGAACACCGCACCGAGTCACACGCGTTCGCCGCCGGCGACGGGCTGCCCCTCACGCTGATCCGGGTGCGCGGCCGGGCCGAGCCGTGGCGCGGGCCGGTGATGCTCGTCCACGGGGCCGGCGTGCGCGCCGAGCTCTTCCGGCCCCCGCTCCCCCGGACCCTCGTGGACGCGCTCATCGACGACGGCTGGGACGTTTG
>JBNJCY010000229.1:0-4180 GCA_051744325.1 Actinomycetota bacterium | reverse complement strand
ATCGGGCTGGTCGCCCACCAGGCTCCCACCCCGATCACGGCCTCCTTCGACTACGTGGTGCTCACCCGCTGGTGAGGTCCCCAAGGCCGAGAGATCCGGACCTCACACTGCTCGTCGGGGGATGAGTTGCGCCGTCATCGAAGGCACCCGTGGACCCAGGGGTCCCCCGTCCTGAGGTCGGAGAGCCTCCGACTGCCGGCCGGGCCGGCAGGTGCTGTGGCTACTCGGCCACAGGGATCGACTGCGCCTCGATCGTGGAGATGGTTGTCTCCTGCCCATGGGTGAGTGCGTTGAGCAGGGTGCCCTCACTGCGAGATCGTCTGGCGCGACTCGGTCTGACCACCCCGGCGTGTCACGCGGGTGGGTGGATCGCGCCCGGGGCACGCTCGAATCCATGGACCTGTCCGCACTTGCCGAGCCCGGCCGCCACCAGCCCCTACTCGCGGCGAACGGGATGGTGGCCACCTCCCAGCCGCTGGCTGCGGCCGCCGGGCTGCGCGTCCTCCAGGAAGGTGGCTCCGCCGCCGACGCCGCGATCGCCATGGCGGCGTGCCTCACCGTGGTGGAGCCCTGCTCCAACGGCATCGGCTCGGACGCCTTCGCCCTCGTCTGGGACGGGACGCGGCTGCACGGCCTGAACGGGTCCGGGCGGGCGCCGTCGTCGCTGACAGCGGACCGGCTGCGGGACGCCGGCCACGCGACGGTGCCGCTGTACGGGTGGGACGCCGTCACCGTGCCCGGCACGCCGCGCGCGTGGGCGGACCTGCACGCCCGCTTCGGCCGCCTGCCGTTCGAGCGCCTCCTCGAGCCCGCCGCCGCGTACGCCGAGGAGGGATTCCCCGTCTCGCCGGTGGTGGCGTGGGGCTGGCGCGGCGGCGTGGAGCGCGCGCACGCGGGCCTGGCCGGCGAGCCCTTCGACGAGTTCCTCCGCGTCTTCGCTCCCGACGGCGCCGCCCCGGCCGTGGGGGAGCGGTGGCGGTCACCGGACCACGCGGCCACCCTGCGGGAGATCGCGGCCACCCGCGCGGGGTCCTTCTACGAGGGGGACCTGGCGGAGCGGATCGCCGCCCACGCCGCGCGCACCGGCGGACACCTCACCGCCGCGGATCTCGCCGGGCACCGCGGCGAGTGGGTGGAGCCGATCTCCACGGACTACCGTGGGTACGACGTCTGGGAGATCCCACCCAACGGGCAGGGCATCGCCGCGCTCATGGCGCTGAACATCCTCGAGGAGTACGACCTGGCGGCGCTCCGGCCCGTCTCCGTCCAGGCCTTCCACCTCGGGATCGAGGCGATCAAGCTGGCGCTCACCGACACCCTCCGGCACGTCGCGGACCCGGCGCGGGCGGAGGTCCCCACCGCCGAGTTGCTCTCCAAGGATTACGCCGCGCGCCGCCGCCGGCTCATCGGGCACCGGGCGCTCGCCCCGGAGCCGGGGGACCCGCGCGGCTCGGACACCGTCTACCTCTGCGCCGCGGACTCGTCCGGCATGATGGTCAGCTTCATCCAGTCCAACTTCCACGGCTTCGGGTCCCACGTGGTGGTGCCGGGAACGGGGATCGCGCTGCAGAACCGCGGCCATGGATTCTCCCTCGAGCCCAGCCACCCCAACGAGCTGGAGCCCGGCAAGCGGCCCTTCCACACGATCATCCCCGGCTTCCTCACGCGCGACGGCGCCGCGATCGGGCCGTTCGGCGTCATGGGCGGGCACATGCAGGCCCAGGGCCACGTGCAACTCGTCCTGGACACGGTGGACCATGGCCTCGACCCCCAGTCCGCCCTCGACCAGCCGCGCTGGATCTGGGTCGAGGGGCGGAGCGTGCTGCTGGAGTCCGCCGTGGGCGGCGACGTCCTGGATGAGCTGGCCGTCCGCGGCCACGACGTGGCCTTCGCCCCGCACGCCGGGGCGTTCGGGCGCGGCCAGGCGATCTGGCAGCTGGGGAACGGGGTCCATGTCGGTGGCACCGAATCCCGTGCCGACGGCGCCGTCCTCGGCTGGTAGGGGTCGGCGCCGGCGCAGACCTGTCCGGGGATGACGACGGTGCCACCGAGGGTTTGGAGGGGCATGATGGGCGCATGGCAGGTTCGGAGCTCCTGATTCGCCACGCAGCCAAGTGGGCCGAGAAGAGGTCCGCGCCCCTGGACGCGGATCTCCTCGAGACCGCACTCGAGCTGCGTTCCTTGCACGACGGACTGACAGCGAACCGCTGGCCGGAGGGCAGCGTGGAGCACCTCATGCTGGAGCGCTGGCCCGCGCACGGCCCGTCCGGCGCGCCCGATGTGGCAGCACTCGTGGCCACGCTGGAGTCGTTCTGGAAGTTCCTGTCCAACACCGGACGCATGGCCCGCGGCTCGGCGGACCCACGGATACTGCGGGCGGAGGCCCGCCGGGCGGAGCCCGAGATGGTCGAGGCCACGGGCGCTGTGCCCGGGGGGTGGGGAATGCCGGCCGAGCCGCGGCTGGACGAGGACGAGGATCTCGCCTTCCCCTCGGATCCCGAACTCGCGGCACCGCACTGGCTCGGCTCCGCCTACTGCCGCTCCCTGGCCGCCTTCGCGCAGTGGGTCGGCGACGGCCGGGAGGTGACGGCAGCCGGACTGCTGCGCCCCGCCGTCGCCCGCGAGGCCTACCGCGAGCTGGACCTGTGGGAGTGGGAGCGGGGCTGGTGGCGCATCGGGCACGGTGAGGTCCCGGACCCGGAGACTGACGAGATCCTGCGGGAGGTCGCCGTCACGAGTTGGCGGAGCGCGGGCGACTGCCTCGCCCTCGATCGCCTCTGGAATCCGCTGGTGGCAGCCGGGCTCGTCCAACTCGGCTCGAAACGAGTCGTCGCGGCTCGCACGGTGCCGACGGCGCCCGCCTCCGACGCGGTCCATTTCGGCCTGTTGGCGCTCTCCCACCTCGTGGTCTCACTCCGGGAGGGCCTCGACACGACGTGTCTCGCCCACGTCGTGTTCTTCATCGCGTTCGCGGGTGACCAGCCCCCCACCCGCACGGACCTCACCGAGGCGTGGTGGGCCAGCCCGGCGAACCCCCTGCCAACCCCGGAACTCTCGGACGACAGCGAGCGCATCCTCCGGCGTCTCAGCGATCACACGGTCCTTCAGTGCCTCGAGATTTTCGGCGACTGCGGACTCTGGGTCGAGGACGGGGGAGTGCTGGTGGGTACGGAGTTCGGCTGGGACTTCGCCCTCATCATGACGAGGCTGTTGGAGAGCGGCATCCTCGACTGAGTTCAGCCGGCCCGGCGGAGCCGGAGCGAGTTGCTCACCACGATGACGCTGGAGGCCGCCATCGCTGCGCCCGCGATCATCGGATTCAGCAGCCCGAGCGCGGCCAGCGGGATCGCGGCCACGTTGTAGGCGAACGCCCAGAAGAGATTCTGCTTGATGATCGCCAGGGTCTGCCGGGAGATCCGGATCGCGGTCGGGATGCGGTGCACGTCCCCGCCGAGCACGGTGATGTCCGAGGCCTCGATGGCCACGTCCGTCCCGGTGCCCATCGCGATACCAAGCCCGCGCGCCCCGGCCTGGGCGAGGGCCGCGGCGTCGTTGACGCCGTCGCCCACCATGGCCACCACGCGGCCCTCCTCCTGGAGGGCGGCCACCACGTCGCGCTTCGCGCCGGGCAGGACGCCGGCATGGATGCGCCCGATGCCGAGTTCGCCGGCCACGTGCCGGGCGGCGGCCTCGGAGTCCCCGGTCAGGAGAACCGGCTCGATGCCGAGCGCACGGATCTCCTGCACGGCGTCGCGGGCGTCGGCCTTCGGGGCGTCGCGCACCACGATCACGCCGCGCACGGCGCCGTCCCAGCCCACGGCGACGGCGGTGCCACCGTTCGCCGCGGCGCTCGCGACGACGTCGTCCGCGCCGGCCGTCTGCAGGCCGTGCTCCGCGAGGAAGGCGAGCCGTCCCACGATGACCTGGCGCCCCTCGGCGGTCGCGGTCACGCCCAGGCCGGCGGTGGTGCGGAAGCCGGTGGCGTCCGGCGGCGGGCCGGCGTGGCGGGCACTGGCGACGATCGCCTGCGCGATCGGGTGCTCCGAGCCGGCCTCCGCGGCGCCGGCGAGGCGCGTGACGTCCTCGGCACGGACGCCGGCCAGGGGCAGCACCTCGGAGACGGTCATCCGCCACGCCGGCCCGCCGCCGGACGCCACCGGCTTCCGCACCACCGCCGGCC
>JBNJCY010000228.1:0-4193 GCA_051744325.1 Actinomycetota bacterium | reverse complement strand
CTTGAGTTGCGGCTCGAGGAGGAACTCGGGGTGGAGTTGGTCATGCACGACTGGATCAACCCCGACGCAGGCTATTCAGTGGGAGGAGAGCGCAGCGGCGACCTCCTCGACCGGCTACGCACCGACGAGAACCTCCGGCGGGACCTACAGGAAGCCGAGATCATCGGCTTCGACGTCCCGATGGGCCTGATCAATGACGTGTGCACCGGGGACCCCCGCACCACGACGCCCGCCGAGATGGAGACCTGCATGGACGTGGCGCTGCAGCAGTATCAGGACGATGTCACCGCGACCTTCGAGGAGATCGTGGCGCTGCGTGATCCGGCGGATGCGATCATCCGAGCGACCACGGTCTGGCAGTTCCTGATGCCGACCTTCCAGACCGCCGGCACCTACGACATCGTGCGGCCCAGGTGGCAGGCCATGAACCAGGCCACCCTGCGCGCCGCCGAACAGTACAACATCACGACCCTGCCTGCCTATGACACCTTCTGCGGCCCGGACGGCAGCCGAGACCCCGTCGCGGCAGGCGACGTGAACATCGACGAGTTCCACCTGACCCCGCAGGGTGTCGAGCGCTTCATCGACCTCTTCGTGGCGTCGGGTCTGGAGGCAGCGGGCGCGCGGTAACGGTCACGTCCCAGCCCGCACTTGCCGCTGGCGTGGAGTGGTGGGGTACACGAATAGGTCCCCTCGGGACGCGGATGTCCTCCGCCCGGCCAGCGTGCGGTGCTTTTCCCCTGTTGGTTGCGGGCCCAGTCAACGATGGCGGCCAGGTCCAGCCCGTACGAAGGCCCCTCGCCGGCACTGTAGGCCTCGAGTCGGCTCGCACCTCGCTCCACCAGCCGGGCAGCCCCGACGCTGTTACCGCGGGCGGCGTGGGTCAGGCCGACACAGATCTGCGCCAGTCCCTGCCACAGGTCCCGTTCCTCCACCGGACCAGCCTTCCAGCGGGCCTCGAGAACCTCATGGGCGGCAAATGGCCTGCCCTGCTCCACCAGGATCCGCGCGAGATCCAACGACTCCAGCGGCGGCAATGGCTCTTCCGACACCGGCTCGACACCCACGCTTCCGTGGGGCAGGGGACGACCCAGCGCATCTCGAGGGCGCGCCTGACGCGCGCGACCAGCAGCGTCCCTGTCGCGCGTCACAGCAGGAACCACCCTGAGCGCCCAACTTCGCCCACAACCTCCATGCAGCCCATGGTACGAGGGCTCGTGCCGATCACGGAGCGAGCGATCTCTCCCCGCAGGTCAGGTATGTCCAGCACGCCAGCCGACGCCGGGGACGTCGCCTTGGCAGACCCGGTCGAGGAGGGCAAACCGGGAACCGCGGCGTCAGGCCGTCTCCACCGCAGGGACCTCGGCGCTCTTCAACGCCGGGAGGACCATCCGGACGAGGAACAGTGCGGCGACCACGCCGAGCAGGACGGTCAGGAACCCGAGCCACGCGTTTCCGGTGGCGGCGAGCACTATGTATCCCAGCAGGGCCGCAGCGGCTCCGAGCAGGGCGTAGGGCAGCTGGGAGGTGACGTGGGTGATGACGTTGCAGGCGGCCCCCGTCGACGACAGGATCGTGGTGTCGGAGATGGGGGAGCAGTGGTCCCCGAATACGGCACCGGCGAGGACGGCCCCGAGGGCCGGCAGCAGGTGCTCGGAGTCACCGATGGAATTCATGATGCTTCCAGCGATCGGAATCAGGATCCCGAACGAACCCCACGAGGTGCCGGTGGAGAAGGCCATCACTCCTGCCAGGACGAACATGACCGGGACGAGCCACGCGGGGCTGATGTTGGCAGCCTCGACGAGTCCACCCAGGTACTCCCCGGTCCCCATTTGGGAGATCAGTGAGCCCAGGGACCAGGCGAGCAGGAGGATGTAGACGGCGGGCAGCATCGACTTCAGGCCCTCCACGAGCCCGCGGCCGAGGGTGTGGAGGCTGAACTTCGGGTTCTCCCGGGTGTAGCGCGCGTAGTAGTACAGCGCAGTGCCGAAGCCGAGCACCCCGCCGTACATGAGTGCGACGGTGACGTCGGTGTTGGCGAGGATGTCGAGGGGTGCCCAGCTGTTTCCACCGGAGTAGCCGGTCCAGGCGATCCCGCCGAAGACTCCCGCGACGAGGGTGAGGAACGGGACGATGAGCGACCGCTTCGCACCGGGTTCGTGCACCGGGAGGTCCTCGGACAGTTCGCCGGGGATCTCCAGGCTGTGGTCGTAGGTGTGGCCGTGGTCGATGGCCCGGCGCTCCTCGGTGCGCATCGGCCCGAAGTCCACCTGCAGCGCAACAACCAACAGCACGGTGAAGATCGCGGCCATCGCGTAGTAGTTGGTCGCGGCCGCGCCGAGGAACGCCTCGACGTCGCTCACGGCCAGCGCCGAGGCGGCGATGACTGGTGCCATGATGCCGATGATGGAGGCGCCCCAGCTCGAGAACGGTACGAGCACGGCCACCGGGGCCGACGTCGAGTCGATGAGGTAGGCGAGCTTGGCCCGTGAGACCTGGTGGCGGTCGGTGACCGGCCGCGTCACCTGTCCCACGGCCAGGGCGTTGAAATAGTCGTCTATGAAGATTGCCATGCCGAGTCCGGCGCCCAACCCCTGCGCGCCCCGCCGGCTCCTGATCTTGGTGATGGCCCAGTCCGAGAAGGCCTGGCTCCCGCCCGCCATCAGCACCAGGGACGTTATCATGCCGAGGATCAGCGTGAAGATGAGGATGTAGATGTAGTAGGTGTTGAGCGCCCCGTCGGCCCAGAAGATCTGGAGGAACGCCTCCCAGACGAGGCGCAGCGTCTCCAGCGGATTGAAACCCGCGACGATCGCTGCCGCCGCGAGGACGCCGGCACCCAGGCTGAGGACGACCTTCTTGGTCAGGATGACCAGCGTGATCGCGACGATGGGCGGGAGGAGGCTGAGCCACGTGGGATTGTCCATCGTCGTTTCTCCTGAGCTCGAGACCGGGGGGACGGGTGGGCCTGCGTCACCTTAGCGCGGCAGCAGGCGGTAGGACGAGGGACTGTCCATCAGTCGTTGCGCCCCGGTGCCGCGGCGGGCGATGGCCTGCCCGCATGGCGAGCCATTCAGGCGAGCAGATCCTCAGGGAGGTCCACCCGGACGCCGGCGAAGCGGGTGAAGTCCGCGTCGTAGCTGACGATCCTTGCGCGGTGCTCGAGGGCAAGGGCAGCGAGGTGTGCGTCCGGGACGAGGTTGCCCCCGGCGCCCCGCGCCCCCAACAGTTCACGCAGGTGCCGGGCGTGCTCCGCCGTCGGGTGCACCACGACGGCGCCCGGGGCGGCCAGCCACCCGTCCACCTGGGCGAGCGCAGCCTCCACTGGCAGGGGCCGCGGGAACATGCCCGGCCGGGTGGTGAGCCGGACGAAGGCGAGCAGTGCCGTCCACGCCAGGCCGACGACGTCGCCACCCCCCAGCGCCGCGTCCAGCCACCGGCGCGCGGCGTCGTGGTGGCGGGAATCGGCGTTGACCGCGTGGATCAGGATGTTGGCGTCGACGATCCTCACGCGTCGCGCCGCAGCTTCCGCACGAGTTCGGCGTCCTCGAGGTCGGCTGCGACTGCGAGGGCCCGGTCCACGTCGAGGGCCGGCTCGCCGAGGGACACCGCTGTGGTGGTGAAGGCGATGTCGGCGGCTGGCCGGGCGGCGCCGTCGCGGACCGAACCGTTGAGGGCCTCCTTGAAGGACACCCCCCGTTCGGCCATGCGGCGGCGGATGAGGTTCTCGACGTCGGGGTCGAGCGTCACGGTGGTGCGCATGCATGACAGCATAACATCATGGAGTGTGATGCACAGGCATCCAACCGCTTCGGGCGAGCAGGCCGGCGGGCTGGCCGGGCTCGACGCCCCCGCCCGTTCAGGTCGGTCGTCCGCCGTGACCCATGACGGTGGTGGGCGCACCGCAATCCCCACGCAATCCCCCACGCGATCTACATACGGCGAGCGCACCGTCACCACGACCGCGGAACACGCTCGCCACAGGACCGAGGACCCGCACTGGACCGGCGAGACGAACCCGGTCGACGGCCGCTCCGTTTGGGTGCTTCCGCTCCAGGGTGAGTGGATCGACAACCCCGTCAACCCGCTCCCCGTCGAGGAGATCGAGGCCTGCGACCCGATGCCGCAGTACGCGATGTTCGTCCAGGAAGCCGAGCTCGAACGGCTCAACCTCGCCCGTACCGCGGATG
>JBNJCY010000227.1:0-4198 GCA_051744325.1 Actinomycetota bacterium | reverse complement strand
ATCGAATCTTGATCGAAATTCCGGAAGGCGTGCGGCGACGTCGCCGAGGATGGAACGGTAGCCACCTCCAAGGAGTGCCATGAGGAAGAGCCTGTTCACGGCCGCGACGATCGGCATGCTGGTCATGTCCGGGTGCGCCGCCACCCAGCCCGAGGCGTCGGATCAGGAGACCGCGTTCCTCGAGCCCTTCGGGCTGGAGGGGAGCGACGCGCAGGAGATCGTCGCCGCCCTTGACCAGACCAACGAGGACCGGGAGGCGGGCCTCGCCGCCTCGGTCCGCTACGACACCGTCCTGTTCGCGACCCCCGACGGCGAGACCGAGTTGGCGCTGCCCGACGAGGCCTTCTACGTCTCGCTGGCGCCCTACGTCGAGAACACCCACGAGTGCTATTACCACAACCTGGCGAGCTGTCAGGGCGAGTTGGTCGGGGAGGACATCGACGTGACGATCACCGCCGCCGACGGCGAGGTGCTCGTGGACGAGACCGTGACCACCTACGAGAACGGCTTCGTCGGATTCTGGTTGCCGAAGGACATCGAGGGCAGCATCACCGTGGCCTGGGATGGGCTCACCACCACCGCGCCGATCGCCACCGGACCGGAGGACCCCACCTGCCTGACCACCCTGCAGCTGAGCTGAGGTCGCGCCGCAACATCGCGGCCACCCAGCCCTCGCGAGAGGCTGATCTGTCAGGACCAGCGAGTCTGCCCAGCCAGGACGAGGTCGATGCCCAGGTCGCCCAGGACCGGGGTGAGGTTCACGCGGACGTCCGCGACGACGTCGTCGTCAACGTCGGTGACGGCGCTGTACGGCGCGTGGTGTAGCAGGACGATCGTCCATCGCGCGTCCGGATTGGTGGCGAGCGCGCGCCGCAGGAAGACCTCGTGGCCGGCGAAGTCCGTGCTGTTGGTGTTCAGGCTCAGGAAGAGCGTGCCGTCGTGGGTGAACCAGTGGTCGCCGCTTCCCGCGACCGTCTCGCCCGCAGGATCCACGTTGGGCCGGGCGAAGTGCTCCCCGTACTGGGTGCCCGTCCCATCCGCCTCGTCGTGGTTCCCGATCGTCGTCGCTACGGCGTGGTGGCGCAGGTGCGATGGCCGGAGGAGGAGCTCCCACTCCGGGGTCTGCCGGCCGTTGTCGGTGGCGTTCACGTGGTCACCGGCGGTGACGAGGAAGGCGGCATCCGGGACGGCGGCGGTGGCCTCGTCCAAGGTGGCCGCCCAGCCGGCGGCGGGATCGACGTCGGAGGTCCTCTCGAAGACCTGGGGGTCGCCGAGTAACAGGAAGGAGAACGGGCTCTCGTCGGGCGTGCTGAACTCGATCGGCTCCGACCAGGCCGCAGCGCAGTTCCCCACCCGGTAGGTGTACGCAGCGGAGGCCTCCAGGCCAGGGAGCGCGGCGTGGAACCACGTCAGGCCATCGGCGACGGCGGCGCCCGACTCGTACGCCTCCACCTCCGCGGTCCTCCCGGCCGCATCGGCGTACTCGACGCACTGCACCGCCGGGTCGGGGGAGAACCACGCGACGCGCCGTTCCGCCTCGTCCGCCCCGACCCCGAGGACGACGTCGGTCACGACGACCGACCGTGGCTCCGCCGTCGTCCCGAGCGCACGCTCCGGGGAGGAGGAGAGCAGCGGCGCCACGAGCAGCGCGACCGCGGCCGTGAGCCCGAGGGCCGTCGCAGCCTGACCTCGCCGGCGCGACTCCATGGCTCAAGCATGGTCCGCGGTTGGCCGCGAGACCACCCCGTCACACCCGCCACGGGTGAGTAACCGAAGGGCTCGCCACCCTACACTCGTGGCTGTCGTCACACCGCGAACGGAGGAACCATGTCCGATCCTGTCCTCACCACGCCAGACGCCCTTGCCGACCAACTCGCCACCTTCCGGCGCGTGCGAGAGGAGGTGGAGCGGAGCGTCCTCCCGTTGGCCACATCCGTGGACGGGGCTTCCTTCACGGTCCAGGCCTCGCTGCACGACCTGGAGCTTGCGCGTGGCGGATACGTCGTCCTCGAGGACGGCCGTGGTACCCGGTTGGGTCAGGTGACCGGACTCGCCGTGGAGACGATGTCGGCATCGATCGCCGGCAGGCCGGGGGAGGGCTTCGATGCCAGCGTCCGGATCGCGGCCGGGTCGGGGCGTGTGCTCGATTCGGATGGCAGGCCGTTCCATGACGCCCTGGCCCGAGCAGCCACCCCCTCCGAGATCGGAGCATGGCTTGAGCGCATCCGGCCCCGGCGCGCGGGTCTCACGATCGGTGAGCTGGTCCACTCCCCGGGAGTGCCCGTGACCCTGGACAGCGGCGGACTCGCCAGGCACACCTTCATGTGCGGCCAGTCCGGGTCCGGCAAGACCTACTCCCTCGGCCTCCTGCTGGAGCGTGTGCTCGCGGAGACCAGTCTCCGGGTCATCATCCTCGACCCCAACTCCGACTATGTCCGCCTCGGCAAGCTCCGCGACGACGCTGATCCCGAGCTCGCGATGCGCTACGCCCGCGTGACGGACGACATCGCGGTCTGGACCGACGATGCGACGGCGGCGCACCCCTTGCGCCTGGGTTTCGGCGATCTCCCGAGCACACTGCAGGCAGCCGTCCTCGGTCTCGACCCGATTCGGGATCGCGATGAGTACGCCTTCCTCACCGACCTGCTACGAGCCCAGAGCGCCGGCCAGCCCCTGGTCGAGGACGCATCGCAGCTCCTCACGGCAGAGACAGCCGGTGCGCGGCAGCTCGGGATGCGCGCGCTGAACCTGGGTGTCCTCGACTGGAGGATCTGGGACCCGAGGTCGGCCTCCCTCATCTCCGAGCTGCGACACCCATCGGCACGGTGCACGGTGGTCGACCTCGGCTCGCTGGACACGGTCGAGGAACAGAATCTCGTCGCCGCTGCGGTCCTCACGACGCTGTGGGAGGAACGGCTTCGCCGCGAGCCCTGCCTGGTGGTCATCGACGAGGCCCACAACGTGTGTTCCGCGGAGCCCGAGGGGGAGATGTCCCGCATCTCCTCAGCCCAGGCCGTCCAGATCGCGGCCGAGGGCCGCAAGTACGGTCTCTACCTCCTCGCCTCGACACAGCGGCCGAACAAGGTGCATGAGAACGTCGTGTCCCAGTGCGACAACCTCCTGCTCATGCGCATGAACTCGTCCGCCGATCTCGTCGACCTCAGCAGGCTCTTCTCCTTCGTGCCCGAGGGGCTCGTCGCCGGCGCCACGGCTTTCCGGATGGGTCAGGCGCTGGTGGTCGGGAAGATCCTTCCGCAGCCCGCCTACGTCCAGATGGGCCGTCGTGTCTCTCACGAGGGAGGGGTCGACATCCCCGCCACGTGGGCCGAGCCACGCTGAACGACCGCCATTACGCTGGCCGAATGGCCGGCACCCTGCTGTTGCTCGACACCGCGAGCCTCTACTTCCGCGCCTTCTTCGGCGTCCCCGGCTCGGTGACGGCGCCGGACGGCACCCCCGTCAACGCGGTCCGCGGCCTGCTGGACATGGTCGCCACGCTGCTCACCGACCGCCGGCCCACCCGCGTGGTCGCCTGCTGGGACGACGATTGGCGCCCTGCCTTCCGAGTTGCGGCCATCCCCAGCTACAAGGCGCACCGCCTCGCCGGGCCGGACGGCGCGGAGGATGTGCCCGAGGCCCTCACCGCCCAGGTGCCGGTCATCGTGGACGTACTCGCCGCCGTCGGAATCGCGCGCCTCGGCGCCCCGGGGTACGAGGCTGACGACGTCATCGGCACCCTCGTTGCCCGCGAGCTGGCCGGCCCGGCGGAGGGCCGAGACGCCGTCGAGATCGTGACCGGGGACCGGGACCTGTTCCAGCTCGTGGACGACGCCGCGCCCGTGCGCGTCCTGTACACCCAGCGGGGGATCCGGGACCTGGACGTCGTCGACGAGGCGCGGCTGAAGGAGAGGTACGGCGTGCCAGACGGCGCCGCGTACGCGGACATGGCCCTCCTGCGCGGCGACCCCTCCGACGGACTGCCCGGCGTCCCCGGCATGGGCGAGAAGACCGCGGCCGCGCTGCTGCGGAAGTACGGCTCGCTCGACGGTGTCCTCGCGGCGCTCGGGCGCGTGGATCCCGGTCTCACGACGGCGCAGCGCCGCCGGCTGCACCAGGCGGCGGACTACCTCGCGGCCGCGCCCGTGGTGGTCCGGGTGGCGCGCGACGCCCCGGTGGCGGAGGCGGACGACTGCGTTCC
>JBNJCY010000226.1:0-4208 GCA_051744325.1 Actinomycetota bacterium | reverse complement strand
GCGGAACGCCTCGTCGCCGGTCTCGGTGGCCAGCGCGTCCCCGATCAGCTCGGCGGCGGCGGCCATGCGGGCCACGTCGAACCAGAAGTGGGGATCCTCCTCCGCGTGCTCGTGGTCGTCGTGGGTCTCACCCTCCTCGAGCGGCTCCTCGCCGAACTCGATCGGGTCCACCAGGGGTGCGATCGCGAGCACCGTCGCGCCGTCCTGCTCGGCTCCCGCGATCGCGGTCGCCAAGCCCTGCTCGAGTCCTAGACCGTTCATGACCACGAGGCCCGTGCGGGTCATCTCGGCCACCTCGGCCGACGACGCCGAGAAGGTGTGCGGGTCGACCCCGGGTCCCATCAGGGTCGTCGACTCAGCCCCGGCGCACGCGGTGATGTCCTCCAGGACGGTGCCCAGCTGGGTGGTGGTGGCGATGGCGACCGGAGCCTCCTCGCCGGAGGCCGGGGAGCCGTCGGAGGACGGGGCGCCGCACGCCGCCAGGACGAGCGCCGCGACCGCGAGCGCCGCCGTCGGCACGGGACGGGGGAGGGAAGATGACACGGGAACCTGCCAACCAGTTGAGAACGGTTATCAATAGCTTACGGCCTTGTGGGTCGCGCGCTCCACTCGACATCGGTGAGAGGGATGACGGGCGGCGGCACGTGCGGGACAATGAGGTTTCTGGAAGGGGAGGACATGACGACTGACATCGGGCCGGCCCGGCCGGCGGTCATCATGATCGTGGAGGGACGGGTTCCACCGGACGGTCGTGAGGCTCTGGAGGAGTTCTACAGCGTCGCCGAGGCCTACTTCCAGGACCACGGCACCACGCGTGTCCGCCTGCAGTGGGACGAAGACGATCCCCGGCGCTTCCGCGCGCTCTTCGAGTACGAGACCGAGGAGTCCTTCGAGAAGGATGACGTCCGCACCCGGGTGGACCCGCAGCTCATGGCGCTGCGCTCGCGCTTCCTCGCCCACCTCGACGGGACCCCGGCCGCCTCCGTGTGGCGGGAGACCGCCCGGCAGTACTGTGCCGACCTCGTGCGGGCCTACTGGGGCCTGCTCGACGCCCGGGAGTGGATCGGGTTGCGGGCGATCCTGGCCGACGGCGTGGTCTTCGAGTGGCCGGCCTTCAACGAGCGGGTCGTCGGGGCGGGTGCCGTCGTGGCAGCCGGGCAGCACGCGCCGCTCGACTGGGTGGTGCGCGTGATCTCGGTGCTCGCGTGCGGGGAGAAGGCGGCGAGCCAGGTCTCGCTCCAGCTCGAGGACGGGCAGGAGATCATGGTGTCCACCTTCTGGGAGGTGCGCCACGAACGCATCATCCGCGCCACCGAGTTCTGGAGCACGGTCGGGCGGGACCCGCGGCCCGGGTGGCGCCGGGCCTGGTCACGGCCGATTCGGTAGCTCAGCCCGGCGCGATCCCGAACGCGTCGGCGAACACCGCCGTGAGCGCCTCGTCGAACAGGACGAAGCGCACCTCTTCGATGTCCGCCCAGCCGGGGTTCTCCCTCGTCACCGTTTCTGCTGCGATCCGCGCCACCTCCGCGGGATCCCAGCCGTAGACCCCTGCGCTGATCGCGGGGAAGGCGACGCTCCGTGCCCCGACCACCGCGGCGGCGTCGAGGGACTCCCGGAAGCAAGAGGCGAGCAGGCGGGGTTCCCGCTGGCCCTGGTGCCAGTTCGGCCCCACCGTGTGGATGACCCAGTCGTTGGGGAGGCGCCCGGCCGGGGTGGCCACCGCCTTGCCGACGGGCAGGCCGTCCTGGAGAGTCGTCTCCCGCAGCTTGCGGCAGTGGTCGAGGAGTTCCCGTCCCGCGGCGCGGTGGATCGCCCCGTCCACGCCGCCACCCCCGAGCAGTGACGAGTTCGCGGCGTTCACGATCGCGTCGGTGTCCTGGCGGGTGATGTCACCCGTGACGATGCGTACCTTCATGCGTCTCTCTTCCTGCTCGTGTCCGGCCGAGTGGTCGCACTCACGCGCCCTTCTCTCCGCGGGCGGGTTTCTCCTTCGCAGCCGGCTCGCCCTCGCCCTCGCCCTCGCCCTCGCCCTTCGCCTTCGCGCGCTTGGCCTCGAGGCTGCGATTCAGGGCCTCCATGAGGTCGACGACGTCGCCACCCGTCCCCTCCTCCTCGGCGGCCTTCCCGAACATCGCCTCCGGGTCGAGGACCTCGCCCTTCTCGAGCTTCTCCTCGATGAGGAGGCGGAGCTCGCGCTGGTAGTCGTCCTCGTACTCATCGGGGTGGAAATCCCCGGTGAACTGCTCGACGAGCGCGCCCGCCATCTTCAGCTCCTGCTCACCGACCTTCACGTCCGCGAGCGCGCCCGGGAACTCCGCCTCCCGCACCTCGTCCGCCCATCGCAGGGTCTGCAGCACGAGGACGTCGCCGCGCACCCGCAGCGCTCCGAGCCGGGTCTTCCGGCGGAGCGCGAACTTCACGATCGCGGTGAGGTCCGTGTCCTGGAGCGTCCGGCGCAGCAGGTGGTAGGCCTTGGGTGACTTGGAGTCCGGTTCGAGGTAGTAGCTGGAGTCCAGCATGATGGGCTCCACCTGGTCGCTCGGCACGAACTGGACCACCTCGATCTCGCGGCTCCGCTCCGAGGGCAGGGAGGCGAAGTCGTCGTCGGTCAGGACCACGGTGCGTTCGCCGTCGTCGTAGGCCTTGTCGATGTGCGCGAACTCGACCTTCTCGCCGCACACCTCGCAGCGCCGCTCGTAGCGGATCCGCCCGCCGTCGGCGTCGTGCACCTGGCGGAGGGGGACGTCGTGGTCCTCCGTGGCCGCGTACACCTTGACGGGGACGTTCACCAGCCCGAACGTCACCGCACCTGTCCAGATCGCCCTCATGCGACCAGTCAAGCACTGCGGTGGGACGGTGGCGAGGGGTGGGAGCGCGCGTCCCGTCACGCGTGGGACCTGCGGCACGGGCTGCCCGGCGCGCGCCCCGTCACGCGTGGGACCTGCGGCACGGGCTGCCCGGCGCGCGCCCCTCCCGCCCGCCGGTCCGCTGTGCCACGATGGCAGGACGGACATGGTCGGCGGGAGGCGCGGATGGCCCCGGAGCAGTGGGTGACGGTGGCGGGCCGCCGGCTCAAGGTCACGAACCTGGACAAGGTCATGTATCCGGCCACGGGAACCACGAAGGCGGACGTGTTCGCCTACTACCGGGCGATCGCCCCAGTCCTCATCCCGCAGGCGGCGTGGCGGCCGGTGACCCGGAAGCGCTGGGTCGACGGCGTCGGAACAGCGGAGGCACCGGGGGAGGTGTTCTTCCGCAAGGACCTCGAGGACTCCGCGCCCGAGTGGGTGCCGCGCGCCTCGATCGAGCACTCGTCCCGGACCAACGTGTATCCGCTCGCGAACGACGAGGGCGTCCTCGCCTGGTTCGCGCAGGTGGCCGCCCTCGAACTCCACGTCCCGCAGTGGCGCTTCGATCGCGCGGGCGTGCCCCAGAACCCGGACCGCATGGTGATCGACCTGGACCCGGGGGAGGGTGTCACCCTCGCCGACTGCGCGCGCGTGGCCCGCCTCTGCCGGGAGGTGCTCGTGGAGATGGGCATGGACGCCGTTCCAGTGACGTCCGGTTCGAAGGGCATCCACCTGTACGCCCCCCTCGATGGCACCCACGCCTCCGCCGAGGTCTCGGAGGTGGCGCGCGAGCTGGCCCGGGCGATGGAGGCGGACCACCCCGACCTCGTCGTGTCGCTGCAGCGCAAGGTCCTCCGGGAGGGCAAGGTGCTCATCGACTGGTCGCAGAACTCCGCCGCCAAGACCACCGTGTGCCCCTACTCCCTGCGCGGCCGCCTGCGCCCCACGGTGGCCGCGCCCCGAACGTGGGACGAGCTGGCCGACCCGGCGCTGCGCCAGCTCGGACACGAGGAGGTCCTCGAGCGCGTGGCCGGGGGCCTCGATCCCATTGCCGCCCAGGGCTGGCGCGAGAGTGACGGCGAGGAGGACGACGACGTCGTCCCCGACTCCCGTACGGATCCTCCGGACCGGCTGGCGACGTATCGGTCGATGCGTGACGCCGCGCGCACCCCCGAGCCGGTGCCCGACGGTTCACCGGCGCCGTCGACGGGCTCCACGTTCGTCATCCAGGAGCACCACGCCCGGCGGCTGCACTGGGACCTCCGCCTCGAACGTGACGGCGTGCTCGTCTCCTGGGCGGTGCCGAAGGGGCCCCCGCTCTCCAGCGGGACGAACAGGCTCGCGGTCCGGACCGAGGAC
>JBNJCY010000225.1:0-4215 GCA_051744325.1 Actinomycetota bacterium | reverse complement strand
GTCCGGCCATCCCACGGGGAGGTCACGACGTCGTCACCGGGGGAGGTCACGACGTCGTCACCCGGCGAGGTCACGACGTCGTCACCCGGGAAGGTCACGTCGTCGTCATCGCTCGGGGAGACGGGCAGGACCGGGGGGCCGGGCGGACCGCCGCCCACCGCCTCCGGCCGCACCCGCTCGATCAACTCGGTGACGTCCTGGTAGTCGGGCCGCTCGGCCTCGATCTGCTCCAGCATGGTGAGTGCGGCGGCTGAGGCACCCGTGGCCAGGGCACCCTGCGCGCCCTCGTACAGCGACTCCCAGCGCTGCTCCCGCACCGGGACTGGGCCGTTCGCCGGGCGGATGTGGAACGGCTGGTCCTCGTCCGACCGCAGCAGCACCGCGGTGCCCCACTCAGAGGCCTCGTCGGACGTGGCCATCGCCTTGCGGACCTCGCACATCGCGGCGTCGATGGGCAGGCCACGGGTGAGGAACCAGTAGAACTCGTGCGTGAACACAAGGGCAGCACGATCGGAGATCTCGGCCTGCATGGCCACCACGGCCGGCAGGCCACGGCGCACCAGCTCCTGGGCCACCCCGGAGAACGCGTCCCGGCCGGAGCTGCGCGCCCCCTCGCAGGCGTTGAGGACGGCGAGCTGCATGGCGCGCGCGTCGTGCAGAAGGGTCCCGAGGCGCGATGCGCTGACCCGGTGGGCCGTACCGTCCTCCCGTTCGAGAACCAGCACGCCCTCCTGCTCGTGGGAGTCGAATCCGCCGTGGCCGATGAAGTGGAAGACGTGGAACTCCTCGATGAGTGCCCGCTGCAGCGAGGAGAGCGTGGCGTCCTCGAGGACCACGAGTTCGAGCTGGCCGCTCTTCACGAGGTCACCGGTGGTGGCGCGCAGCAGCTGCTCCTCCTGCTGGACCGCCAGCTCCGGCACGTCGCTCGGGCTGGAGATCATCACGAGCACCCGGAGCGGCGGCTCGATCTCGAGCACGGGGAGTCGTTCGAGGGACTCCAGCAGTCGCACGACCGGCGTCTCCTGGGAGAGCGAGAGGAAGCGGTCCAGCCGCGCGTCGTAGAGGTACTCCCACGGGACGGGATCGAGTTCCGCATCGAGGTGGAGGCGGATGCGCAGGTTCTTGCCCTGCTCGGCGGCTGCGGCGAGGCTCCGGCGGAAGGCGTCGTCCACCTCGCCCGCCAGGAGGGCGTTCCCCAGGCGCGTGCCGTAGTCCTTGACGTCGAGGACACGCGCCGCCGCCGGGACCAGGCGCCGGGTCGAGGCTCGAGGGGGGCCGACCACGACCATGAACTGGGCGAGCTCGGCGGGGCCGAAGGGGAGCGCGAACGGCGACGAGGCCTCCCCCACGGGCGAGGAGAGGACGCGGGAGGTGAAGGTCCCGTCCTCACGGAGGACCGCGAGGTCGAAATCGAGGTAGTCCCACGCCATGATGCCCCCGATCCTGGTGTCCCCGCATGGTAGGTCACATCCGTCACATGGGACAAGGGTCCCAGACGCAGTTGGGCGGCAGGCCGACCTCCGGAAGCCCTCCGAGTGGAACCGCACCGGTCCCATTACGCAACACTGGTGTTGCGTAAATCAGCCGCCGCGGTCTAGGTTGACCTTGCCCACCCACGGTCTCCCCCCAGCGGCCCCAGATCCCTACCCTGAGGACCACATGCCTGCATCCCACTCCCCGGCAGGTCGGCGCCCCACCCGGGGTCCCACCCGGCGCCTCGCCGTCACCGCCTCGGCCACCGCCGTCGCCGCCGTCCTCGCCGCCTGCACCTCCACCGGCGACGGCGCCGCCACCTCCGGCACCAACGGCTCCCCCACCCTCACGATCTACTCGGGCCGGAACGAGAACCTCGTCGCCCCGTTGCTGGACGAGCTGGAGGCAACCGTCGGCACCAACGTCGAGGTCCGGTACGCCGGCTCCTCCGAACTCTCCGCCCAGTTGCTGGAGGAGGGCGAGCGCACGGACGCGGACCTCTTCCTCTCCCAGGACGCCGGTGCGCTCGGTGCGCTCGCCAACGCGGACCGACTCACCGAACTCCCCACCCGGCTCCTCGACCGCGTCCAGCCCCGCTTCCGCGACGCCGATGGCCAGTGGGTCGCGACCTCCGCCCGCGCGCGCGTCCTCGCCTTCGACCCGGCCCAGGCACCCGAGGTCGCGGACATGACCTCCATCGACGACCTCCTCGACGAGCGCTACCGCGGCCTCATCGGCTACGCCCCCACGAACGCGTCCTTCCACTCCTTCGTCACCGCCCTGCGGGTGGACCGGGGCGAGACCGGGGCCCGCGAGTGGCTTGAGCGCTTCGCCGACCTCGACCCCCAGGCGTACGAGGGCAACACCCCGGTCCTCGACGCCGTCGACGGCGGCCAGGTCGCCATCGGCCTCATCAACCACTACTACTGGTACGCGCGCGTCGCCGAGCAGGGCGCGGACGCCGTCGCCGCCCGCATCCACTTCCTCGGCTCGGATGACCCGGGCGCCCTGGTCAACGTCGCCGGCGTCGGCGTGCTGGAGGGCTCGGACGCCGAGGAGGGCGCGCTGGCCGCCGTCGAGTTCCTCCTCTCGGAGGAGGCCCAGCAGTACTTCGCGGACTCCACCGCCGAGTATCCCGTCGTCGACGGCGTGGCCTCCACCGTCCACGACCTCGCCCCGCTCTCAGACGGCCTCGCCATCGACCTGAACTCCCTGGACTCACTCGCGGAGACGCTCGCACTCCTCGACGAGGTGGGACTCACCTGACGTGAACGCACGCGCACGGCTCACCCGCAGAACTGGGGCCCACCGGCCCCCGGCGGCCCTGCTCGTGCCCGCGCTCGTGGCAGCGGCCGTGGCGCTGCTGCCGCTCGCCTACCTCGTCCTCCGGACGGCGGAGGCGGGCTGGCCGGCGGTGTGGGACATCCTGGCTCGGGAGCGCACCCTTTCCCTCGCCCTCCGCAGCCTGGGGCTGGCCGCCGCGGTGACCGGGGCGAGCGCCGTCGTCGGAGTGGGCCTGGCGTGGCTGACCACACGGACGGACCTGCCGGGACGGCGGGCCTGGATGGTGGTCGCGGCCCTGCCGCTCGCGATGCCCAGCTTCGTGGCGGCGTACGCGTGGGTGTCCGTGGTGCCGGGGATCGCGGGATTCTGGGGGACGTTCCTCGTGCTCACCGCCTGCACGTACCCGTACGTGTACCTGCCCGTCGTGGCCGCCCTCCGCCGGACGGACCCGGCACTCGAGGAGGTGTCCCGGTCGCTCGGCCGGGGCGCCTGGCAGACGTGGTTCACGGTCACCACCCGGCAGGTGAGCCCCGCCGCGGCCGCCGGCGCCCTCCTCGTGGCGCTCTATGCCCTCAGCGACTTCGGCACCCCCTCCCTCATGCGGTACGACGTCTTCACCCGCGTCATCCACACCTCCTACCGGGCCTCCTTCGACCGGACTCCGGCCGCCGTCCTCTCCCTCGTGCTCGTGGCGCTCACCGTGGCCATCACGGTCGCGGAGGCTCGCAGCCGCGGCCGGGCCGAGCAGTCCCGGGTCGGGTCCGGGACCGCCCGTCGCGCCCGCCCGGCGCGGCTCGGCCGAAAGGGGACCTCGCTGGCGCTGACCGCCACCGGCGGCGTCGCCGCGGTCGCCCTCGCCTTCCCTGTCGGGGTGCTCGTGTACTGGGTGCTGCGGGGGCAGTCCGCCGGCGTCGACTGGGGCCGGCTCGTCCCCGCCGCCGGCGCGACGCTGTGGGTGGCGCTGCTCGGCGCCGTCGCTGCAACCGCGCTCGCGATCCCGGTGGGGATCATCGCCGCCCGGTACCGCGGCCGCACCCGGTGGATCGAGCACGCCACGTGGGCGGGACACGCCGTCCCCGGCATCGTGGTGGCCCTCGCGCTCGTGTTCCTCGGGATCCGGTTCGCCCAGCCGATCTACCAGCGCACCCCGCTGCTCGTGCTGGCCTACACGGTGCTGTTCCTGCCGATCGCTGTCGCCTCGGTGCGCGCCGCCGTGGCCCAGAGCCCGCCCGGGCTGGCGGAGGTCGCGCGCTCGCTGGGGCGGCGGCCGCTGGAGGTCCTCCGCGACGTCACCCTCCCCCTCGCGGCACCGGGGGTGGCGGCCGGCTTCGCGCTCGTCATGCTCACCGCGATGAAGGAACTGCCCGCCACGCTGCTGCTCCGCCCCACCGGCATGGACACCCTCGCCACCCGCCTCTGGACCGAGACCGGCGTGGGGGCGTACGCCGCCGCTGCCCC
>JBNJCY010000224.1:0-4221 GCA_051744325.1 Actinomycetota bacterium | reverse complement strand
CGTGCCGTGGACTGCGCCGTCACGGGACCGGGACTCCAGCCGCAGCGTCACCGGCCCATCGGGGGTGCGGATGCCACGCCAGAGGGCAGCATCCGCGGTGCGGTGGAAGGTCGGGTCGCCAGCTCCGTGCCGGAGTGGGCCGAGCACCTGCGCAACCGGGCACGGCCAGGCCGGCCGCCAGGTCCGTTCCGCAGTCAGCACGCGCTCTCCTCCCGGCGTCACGGCTGGAGCACACCGCCTGTGGACCAGCCGTCCTGCGTGGGATGCTACCTGTCATGTTCGACCGCCTGGATGAGCTGCTGGCGCCGCCCCCGATGGACGCCTCCGACGGCCCGAGCTTCTGGCTCGACGAGCACATCTCCGGGGAACTGCTGCAGGTCCACCTCGACCCCGACGAGGACCTCGCGAGCAGGAAGCCGGCCTTCATGGATCGCTCCGTCCGGTGGATCGCGCAGGCCGCCCCGCCGGACCGGTACCCCCGGCTCCTCGATCTCGGGTGCGGGCCGGGCCTCTACGCCGAGCGCTTCGCGGCCGCCGGGTATGAGGTCACCGGAGTGGACTTCTCCCGGCGTTCCATCGACCACGCCCGTGACTCCGCACGACGGCACGGCCTGCCGATCACCTACCTGTGCGACGACTACCTGTCGATGGAACTGCCGGGCACCCATGACTTCGCGGCGATGATCTACTGCGATTACGGCGTCCTCTCGGCCGCCGACCGCCAGCACCTGCTGCGAAAGGTCCGAGCAGGCCTGCGGCCCGGGGGACGCTTCCTCCTGGATGTCTGTTCCCCCAAGGTCTTCGAGGCCTTCGAGGAGAGCAGGACTTGGGCGGCACAGGACTCAGGCTTCTGGAGCGCGGAGCGCCACCTGTGCCTTGAGGCGAACCTGAGGTACCCGGACCTCACGACCCTGCACCGCGCCGTCGTCATCACGCGGGACGTTGTCAGGAGCTACAACATCTGGAATCACTGCTTCACGAGGGAGAGCCTGGTGGCCGAGACGGCGGCAGCGGGCTTCCGCGCGCTTGAGGTCTTCAGCGACGTGTCCGGGGCACCGTACCGGGAGGAATCACCGACGATCGCCGTCCTCCTCGAGAAGTAGCGTTCGGCGGGGGGCTCAGCCCTCTCCCACGTGGTCGTCCAGCCACTCCAGCAACGGCCCGTAGGCGCGCCAGTCGTCGCGCACCCGCTCGAGCGTCGCCGCGGTGGGCAACCACTCCGGCGCCCCGTGCTGCGCCTCGGCGATCAGGCTCCGGTGGCGCAGCAGCTCCAGCCGCGGGTGGTCGGGCGAGAACCCCCGTGGCCGGGTCTTCAGCCGATCGCCGTCGATGACGTAGCCACCCTTCCGCAGCTCGCCCACGATCCGCCGCAACTCCTCCCCCGGGCCAGCAGAGTCGACGACGCCACGGAATCGGGCGAGCTGGGCCGGCGTCCCCGAGTACCACCCGCCCGCGGTCATGAGGCCGTCGGCGCTGACCTGGACGTACCAGCCCATGCCGGACCCGGTCGCGACGACGACTCCCTGGTGCGTCTTGTAGGGAGTCTTGTCCGGGGAGAAGCGCACGTCGCGGTAGGGGCGGAAAGCCTTCGCGGCCCCGAACTCGTCCTCCAGGGCGGCGGCGAGCGCCGCCATGGGAGCACGCACCTGGCTCTCGTAGACCTCCCGGTTGACGGCCCACCAGTCGCGCGAGTTGTGGTGCCCCAGGTCCTCGTAGAAGTCGGCGGCGGCGAACGGGATGCCCTCGAACGTTGTCACGCTGACAACGCTAGCGGTCGAATGTGGTGCAGTTCGCGCGCACACATCAGGCGCAAACGCCAACCCCACGCCTGGGCGTCTGCGGCAAACCGTCAGATGGTCACCGTGGCACTCAACGGGGTGTTCTCGCTGGAGGTGCCCACGTACACGGTGTACTCCCCGGGCTGCACCATGAACTGGCGGCTGCAGTGGTCCCACACGCTCAGGGGGTGGTTGGTCGCGGCCGGGTCCACCTCGATCGTCACCTCGCGCGACACCCGCGGCTCCAGCCAAACCTTCTGGAAGCCAACGAGCCGCTTCGGGGGCTGGCCGGCAACGGGTACGCCCAGGTACACCTGCACGACCTCAGCGCCAGCCACCTCGCCCGTGTTGTGGACGGTCACCGTCACGGCCAACGGAGCGACGCCGTCGGAATGCTCGGGGGTGACCGAGAACTCGGACAGCTCGAAGGTCGTGTAGGACAGGCCGAACCCGAACGGGAAGAGCGGTGCAATGCCCTGAGCCTGGTGCCAGCGGTAGCCGACCTCCAGTCCCTCGTTGTACCGGATGACCGGGTAGCCGGCGCCCTCGTCAATGCCGGGGTAGCGCTCGGCGTGCCCGGCGTACAGGGTGTCGTCCTCGGACCGCGGGTACGTGGTGGGCAGCTTGCCGCACGGGTTCACGACGCCGAACAGCAGGTCCGCGACCACGTGGCCGTCCTCGGCGCCCTGGTTCCACGCCTCGAGCACGGCGGGGGCCTGGTCCAGCCACGGCAGCAGCACCGGCGAACTGTCCTTCAGCACGACGACGGTGCGCAGGTTGGCCCCGAGCAGCTCGCCGAGCATGCGGTCCTGCTCGTTCGCGAGCGCGATGCCCGGCCGGTCCTCGCCCTCGCTGGCGACGACGCCGGCCATGAGGATGACCGTGTCGGCAGTTTCGGCCGCTGCCGTGGCCTCCTCGAGGTTGGAGAGGTCG
The DNA here is from genome assembly GCA_051744325.1 of Actinomycetota bacterium. Lineage (GTDB taxonomy): Bacteria > Actinomycetota > Actinomycetes > Actinomycetales > Actinomycetaceae > UBA1383. The sequence goes on along the minus strand of JBNJCY010000224.1, from coordinate 1,510 downwards.
TCCGCAACCGTGACCTTTGTGACGGTGGCATCGGAGCCGAGGTCGTGGAGCACGTCCTGCATGCCCTCCACCGGTGAGACCGTGTAGAGCGGGATGACCTTCGAGGACCCACCACCGCCCTGGCAGGCGTCATCGACGTACTCGGCCTGGCCGATGATCACGATCGATCCAACTGTCTCCGGGTTCAGCGGCAGCATCGCGCCGTCATTCTTCAGGAGCACGGCCATCTGGGAGCCGATGCGGCGGGCGACAGCGCCGTGGCTGGCCGCGTCGATCTCGCCGGGGGCGTAGGGGCGCTCGAACTGACCGAAGCGGAACATCTGGGCGAAGCGGCGCACGAGCGCCCGGTCCACCGTCTGGATCTCCAGGGAGGTGTCGTTGAGGGCGTTCTTGACGTTGGTCTCGTTGAGCCACTTGGCGTCCGGCATCTCGTGGTCCATGCCGGCGTTCAGCGAGGGCGCGGCGGACCGGCAGGACCAGAAGTCGGACTGCACGTAGCCGTCGAAGCCCCACTCGGTCCGCAGGACGTCGGTCAGCGTGTAGCGGTTCTCGGTGGCGTACACGCCCCGGACGCGGTTGTAGGCGCTCATCATCGCGGCGATGTCCGCGTCCTTCACGAGCATCTCGAACGGGAGGAGGTACAGCTCGCGCAGCACGTGCTCGTCGACCTCCACGGAGGTGCGGAAGCGCTCGTACTCCTGGTCGTTGACCACGTAGTGCTTGCCCATGGCGATGACATCGTGCGCCTGGATGGCCCTGGTGATCTCAACGCCCATGACGCCGGAGAGGTAGGGGTCCTCGGAGAAGTACTCGAAGTTGCGGCCGGCGATCGCGGTGCGGTGCAGGCACACGCCCGGCCCCTCGAGGACGTGCTGGCCAAGCGTGGCAGTCTCGGAGCCGATGATCTCCCCGTACTCGTGGGCCAGTTCCTGGTCGAACGCAGCGGCCACCCCGATGGTCATCGGCAGGGAGGTCGCGGGCGGCGACGGCGTCCCGTCACCCATCCCCACGCCCACCGGCCCGTTGGTGATCCGGAAGCGCGGGATGCCGAGCTCGTCGATAGCGGCGACATGCCGCTCGACCCGGATCTGGGCGGCGAGCTGGTCGAGGTCCGTTCCCTCCTCCTGGGCCCGGCGGGAGATCTCGTAGATGTCGATCGTCTCCATGTTGCCGTGCAACTGCTGGATCTTCTGCTCCAGCGTCATCGCCTCCACGAGCTTCTCGGCACGTTCCCGGGGGGACAGCGAGGTGTCCATCCAGGGACGGGGCTCGTTGACATCGGTCATGAGGGATCTCCTTCGATCGCGCGGGGATGTGATTCCACACTACGAGCCCGGAGGTGGCCGGGATGGCAACTTGTCGCTGTTGTGGCCCGAGATTCCACCCGCCTCCGCATGCCCCCACCTGCGCCTGCGCCTGCACCTGCGCCTGCACCTGCGCCTGTGCCTGTGCCTGTGCCTGTGCCTGCGCCTGCGCCTGTTCCTGTTCCTGTGATGGATTGTGCCCAACC
>JBNJCY010000223.1:0-4235 GCA_051744325.1 Actinomycetota bacterium | reverse complement strand
GATCGGGTACACCGGCACCACCGGGGCGTCCACGGGCTGCCACGTGCACCTCGAGATCTGGAAGAACGGCAGCACGATCGACCCGATGTCACTGCCGGGTTACTGACACCCACCGCTCGCTGTCCCCCTGCCATGACGTACGCTTGAGTGCCCGTACAGGTCGCGAGGAGTGTGAGATGGCGGCACAACAGCAGACGAGGAAGCCCACCGCCGCCGAGCGCGCCAAGGTGGCAGCGAGCGCCAAGAAGGTCATCGCTCGCAACAAGAAGGCCTTCCACGACTACAGCATCGAGGACACCTTCGAGGCGGGCCTCGTGCTCACCGGTACCGAGGTCAAGGCGCTTCGTGCCGGGCGGGCGAGCCTGGCCGAGGGCTGGGTGGAGATCGACGGCGGCGAGGCGTGGCTCCAGGGCGTCAACATCCCCGAGTATGCCCAGGGCACGTGGACCAACCACGCCCCGAAGCGCAAGCGCAAGCTCCTGCTGCACCACGCGGAGATCGCGAAGCTCTGGCAGCGGACCCGCGAGAAGGGCCAGACCGTGGTGCCCCTCGAGCTGTACTTCGTGAACGGTCGCGTGAAGGTCGAGATCGCCCTCGCCCGCGGCAAGGCCGAGTGGGACAAGCGGGAGACCCTCCGGCGCAAGCAGGATGAGCGCGAGGCCCAGCGGGCCATGCGCGCCGCGAACCGGCGCTGACCACGGAGAGGGCCCCGGACCAGTCGGTCCAGGGCCCCACTTCCGTCAGTGAACCGTCACGGTCACATGCGGCGCCTCACGCCCAGGAGCGTGCCGCCGCCGAGCAGCGACAGCAGCCCGAGACCCAGCAGCGGGAGCGATGCCGCGCCGGTCTCCGGGAGTTCCGGCTTCTCCGGCTCGTCCGGCGGAGCGACGACGCAGTAGTCGGCCTGCGCGGAGGCCTCCTGCTTGGTCTCCACGATCCACGCGGTGTTGTCGACGTCGTAGCAGCCCGGCGTCATGTTCCAGCCCTCGACGTGGTAGTCGAACACCGTCGGCGTGCCCTCGACGTTCCAGGTCGCCGTGCCGAGCACGACCGCGTCGTCATCGTCCTGGACCGTGTCGTCCATGACGGTGACGATCTCGTTCACCTCGGTGGTCGGGGTCGTGAAGGCGACATCGACGAAGACGCCCTGGGACACCACGATGGGATTGCCACCACCCTGGCCCTGCCCACGCGGGATGGTCCACGTCACGGAGGCGACGTTCATGTCGTCCTCGCCGGGCTCGAAGCCGGTGAGGTCGCACTCGTAGCCGAGGTCGATCTCGGCGCCGGAGGCGAGGTCGTCGATCACGCCGTCGTCCTCGACGTCGCAGGTGATCCCCTCGAAGTCGTCCGTCACGACGCCGTCGATCGCGACGTCGAACGGATTGTTCAGCGTGATGGACCCGCTGAGCATGAGGTCGGCGTCCATGTATCCGTCAGGGGTCACGGTGATTGTGTAGTCGAAGATGGCCTTCTCGCCGGGGTCGAGGTCGGTCACGTCATCGACGACGGTCTTGTCTATCTCCCACAGGTAGGTGCGGGTGAACTCGGGAACCACGGACTTGTCGATGGTCGGCCCGACACAGTCGAGGATGGTCGGCTCGGGATCCATGGGCACGGTGCCGATCACCACGCTTCGTCCCTGCTCGTCGGCGAACTCGTAGCCGACTGGGGGTGCACCCTCGCCATCCCAGTCAGGAATGGCGTTCGAGCTCACTTCGATGGGGTTCTGGCCGGTCTGCAGGCGCTCGTTCACGTCTGGCGTCCCGACGAACTTGCAGACGTAGACCTTCGGCGCCGGACCCTGGTCGGGCTGCCTGGCCATGAGAGTGGCTTCGGGCTGGGGCTCGGTGGCTTCGGCTTCGGCTTCGTCCTCGGCTGGTTCGGTTGGCTCGTCGGCTGGTTCGGTTGGCTCGTCGGCTGGTTCGGTTGGCTCGTCGGCTGGTTCGGTTGGCTCGTCGGCTGGTTCGGTTGGCTCGTCCGCCGGGTCGGTCTTCTTTCCTCCCTTGGCGGCGTCTGGCAGTTCCGGTCCGTCCTTCTCGACGACCTCGACGACCTCGACGTCGTCGGCAGGGGGTTCTTCGTCATCGGCGACGGCGCCGGTCGCAAGTCCGAGGTTCAATGCAAAAGCCGTCGCAGCGACGGCAAGAGCGGCCAGGGGCCGCGACGGAGTCCCGCGTGGGCGGGTACTGATGGACATTGGGATACCTCCCCGTAGGTGTTCCGTGGGCGTGATGAAGCCCGCCACGCCCGTGTGGTACTACGAAGCGTAGAGCCTTGCAGGCACGTCCACCAGAGATTCACAGGGCTGTCTCATCGGCCGGTCAGGGAATGGACTCGCGGCTCGGTGCGTTGACCACGTAGCATGATCATCACAACTGAACAGTGACACATGGGGATGATCGGTTTCGACGGTGGTCGTCCAACCAGGGGAAGCGGGCCGAGGAGATGCAGTCATCTCGTTAACGCTCTGCATGACCCAATAGGTGCCGAACACAATCGCACCGACTTCGCTCTTGCCGCCTAGGCAATAGCTGGTCCGTCAGTCCGGGGGTGCTTCCGACCCGGTCACTGGCGTCATCAAGGGAGCCACTGCTCCTGACCCTCGTCACCGGGGTCAGGGGAACACTCAGGTGACTGGGCCCGTCCACCAAGGGTGTCTGCACGAAGGGTGGGGGCCGAGAAACGCCGTACGCAGGCTGCGCCCGGAGAAGTCCTGGTTCCACGTCATCGGACGCGGGTTCGATTCCCGCCATCTCCACCATGTGAAAGGCCCCGGATCCCATCGGATCCGGGGCTTTTCGCTGCAATGACGACATTTTCCGGGCGGTGCCCCAATTTTCCGGGCGGTGCCCCAATGCCACGAGCTTGGCCTCGAGTTTTGCTCAAGGGGATGGCCATCACGGGGGACTGGTAGCTCAACTCAGGAGCTTCACCACCTGTCCGGTCAGGGCCTGGGTGAGGCGGACGGATTCCCCGTTGGTCTGGCAGAGGTCGGCGTGGTGCCGGAGCCGGTCGACGATCTCGGCCAACGACGCATGGAGAGCCGCTCGTCCGTCGTCCGCCGGCGCCGATCCTGCCGCCCAGTACGCCAGCTGCGCAGGATGCGGCGCAGCCGCCGAACGACGCGGGTGGCGGGCGGTGGAGCCCTCATGATCGGCACGGCTCGAGGGCCAGCGCCGCGCGAGTCCAAGGCGGCGAGAGCCGCGATGAACATCTCGGCGTCGCCGCCGACATCAGGATGGTGCCGGCGGGCGATCTGCCGGAACGCCCGCCGCCGTTCGGCGTCGTCCCGGCCCGGCATCATCGCACCCGCGGGGACGACCGGGCACGAGAGGCAACCTTGACTCGGACCCGGCACGCCAGGTCCTCACGGCCGCTGCTCCGCAGGACGTGTGTCGCGACGTCGTCGCAGGCGCTGGCGACGGCGCGCAGGTCGGCCTGGGGCGAGACCGTCGCGGTCAGCGCCAGTACGACACGGTTCTTCTCCTCCACCAGTCGCCCACTCGCCGAGGACACGGCGGGGTGCTGGGCGAGGGCTTCGGCGGCCCCAGAGGTGAGGGCCGAGGCCTCGATCGTCAACCGCCCCGTGGGATCACCGCCGGGCAGCACCAGGGCGCCGACGCCGGCGGTCCGGAAGTGCGATCCGAGCCAGAGTATGCCGATCAGGGTGACCAGTACGCCACCGATGAGGAGCGCCCAGGGCCACCAGCCAGAGTCCGTGGTGTCGCCCAGACCCAGATCGAACCGCGTCGGGGCCCACCATCCGGCCGGCAGCCGCTCCAGTCCCCAAGCCGTGAGCCAGACCCCACCGAGTATCAGGACGAGCGCGACCAGAATCGTCAGGAGTCGGTCGAAAGCGGACGTGCGCGGGTTCATCGCTGGCCTCCCTGGTGTGCGCGAGCCCGAACGACGACGCGTGGGGGCCGTCGCAGCCCGGCCAGGGCCTCCGTCACCGCGTGACCCACCGTGGGCTCGACTTCGCCCGTCGTGGTCCGGGTCATGATCTGTACGCGGCGGCGGGACGCGGACGCACGGGCGGCGACAACGCCGTCCTGCTGCTCGGCGGCGGAGGCTGCCAGCCTCTCGACGTCTGCCCACGTCAACCACACGCCGGTGCCAGCTTCGAGCTCAGCGCCGCGGCGCCGGCTGGGACGCAGGGCGATCCAGAGCAGGAACAGTCCCAGCAGCGCCGCCACCACGCCGGCCACCACCGTGGCGGTACCCGGCAGGAG
>JBNJCY010000222.1:0-4248 GCA_051744325.1 Actinomycetota bacterium | reverse complement strand
GCTCGTGGCGACGACGACGGCGGCCGGCCGGTGCGTCCACGCCACGTTCCACGCGGCGGCGGCCTGGGCGTAGTCGGGGTCGCGGGGGCGGACGACACGGCCGGTCAGCCGGTCGTCCAGGGATGTCGGAATGGTGGTGACGCTCATGGCGATCCTCCTGATGGGAAATGGTGCGTCCACCTTCCCCGCGGACCGGGCCGCGGCACCATCCCCCGTTTGAGCGGTTCCGTCCCCGAATCGTTCGGGTTAGGCTCTGCGGATGTTGAACACTCTGCGGCACGACCCGGAGCACCACGTCGTGGACGCGTGCGCGTCGGCGAGCACGCCGGCGGGCCTCCTCGAGGCTCTCGTCCCGCTCCTTCGCACCACCCTTGACGCGGACGCCTCCGTGGTGAGTGCCACGGACCCGGACACGACGGTGCTGGCTTCGGCCGCCGTCGTCGACAACCTGCCGGAAACCCTCTGCGCGCCGTGGTTCCACAACGAGTTCCTCGTCGACGACGTCAACAGGTTCGCCGATCTCCACCGCCTGGGCGGACCGCCCGCGACGATCCACGGCGCCACGCGGGGACAGCCGGTGCGCAGTCCGAGGTTCCGCGACCGGACAAGCCGGACTTCTCCGCCGCCGAGATCGCCTGGCTGGATCGGGCGCGCGCGCCGATGGCCCACGCGCTGCGTCGGATGGTGGCCACGGCAGTGCGGGCGCGGGCGCTGCGCCGGAGTGCGGCGCGGCCGGTCACGCGGGTCCGGGGGCGCTCGGGCCGGTGGCTGACGGTGAGGGGGGACCACACGTCGTCGCCCGCCGGTGAACTCGTGGACATCGTGCTGGTCATCGAGCCGTCACATCCGACCGAGCTGATGCCGCTCCTCGTGGCGTCGTACGACCTGACCGCGCGGGAGCAGGAGGTGCTGTCCCAGCTCGCGGCGGGCCACGCGACCGGCGAGATCGCCGACCGGCTCTTCATCTCGGAGCACACCGTGCGGGACCACATCAAGTCCCTCCTCGCGAAGACGGGCACCGGTTCCCGCGGGGAGTTGCTCAGCCTCCTCCTGCACCGGCACTCGTTCCCCATGACCGAGGTCGTCCATCACTGAGCGTGGCGGTGGATCAGTCCCCCAGCAGGTCGCGGGCCCGCGTCACGATCAGCGGATCCGGTGCGTGGACCACCGCGGAGTTCTTGCCGGTGTAGTCGAACTGGTTGAGGAAGTGGCGCATCGCGTTCACGCGCGCCCGCTTCTTGTCGTTGCTGCGCACCTTGGTCCACGGCGCCCAGTCGGTGTCCGTGCGCCGGAACATCTCATGGCTGGCCCGCGTGTAGTCATCCCAGCGGTCCAGGGACTCCAGGTCCATCGGGGAGAGCTTCCAGCGGCGCACCGGGTCGATCTGCCGGATCGCGAACCTGGTGCGCTGCTCCGTGCGTGAGACGGAGAACCAGAACTTCGTGAGGTGGATGCCGGCGTCTATGATCATGCGCTCGAACTCCGGTGCCTGCTTCATGAAGACCGCGTGGTCGGTGTCGGTGCAGAAGCCCATCACCCGTTCCACCCCGGCCCGGTTGTACCAGGAGCGGTCGAACATCACGATCTCGCCCGTGGTTGGGAAGTTCTGGATGTAGCGCTGGAAGTACCACTGGCCCTGTTCGGTGGAACTGGGTTTCGTCAGTGCAACCACCCGCACGGCCCGGGGATTCAGGTGCTCCGTGAAGCGCTTGATCGTGCCGCCCTTGCCGGCGGCGTCGCGGCCCTCGAAGAGGATCATCAACCGGGTGCCAACGTCCTGCGCCCAGTACTGCAGCTTCAACAGCTCGACCTGGAGGTTGTACTTCTCCCTCTCGTACTCCTCGCGGGTCATCCGCTCCGAGTACGGGTAGTTCTCGCGCCAGGTCTCCACCTCCCGTCCCTCCGGATCGATGAGCACCGGATCCGGCGTCTCGGTGTCACCCACCGTGTAGCCCTGTTCGATGAGTTCGCGGACGAAGTCAGGGAGGTACGGGTCGTCGACGTCGCCCTCGAGGTGTTGTTGGTCGAGCGGTTCGAACTGCATGACGTCTCCTCCGGCGTGTCGTGACACGGCACACACCAGAGTACGCCGGGGTGGGCTCGCCACACCCGGCGACCAGGGTCACGCCACGGCGCGGGTGGGGCGGCGGAGTTGGGTGAGGTCCGGTTCCGGCTCGGGCAGGACGGGCAGGTTGTACCGGACTCGCAGTTCCTTGACGGGGCGGCCGGTGAGGGAAGCGATGTCGTAGATGAGGCGGTCGACGACGGCCTCGTAGTCAGGTGATGTCATGGGGAGTCCTCTCGCATGGGAGGGGTTCAGCCAGCGCGTCGCGCTGGGGGGATCTCGAGGATCCTGGGGGCGGCGCTGAGACTCGTCCGGAAACAGCGTCGGACGGCGCGCCTGCAGATTCACCATAGCGCGCCAGAAGCCGGCCACCCCAACGGGCGGATGTGCCCTGCGCCACAGTGGTTGCTGTCAGCGGCCCGAACGCGCCACCTGGGTCAGCAGCATCCAGAATGTGCCCGGCACCTGGACCTCGCCGTGGCCCGCGATGACGTCGGAGGCCTCGACGGCGACCACGCGCGTCCCGGCCTCCGGCTGGCCATAGGGCTGCGGGGGTTGCTTCGCCACGACCTCGCTGACCTCGCTCTCGATCCCACCGGGACCGAACCCTCCGAGGGCCGCGTACCGGGTGGGTGCACCGGCGATGACCACCTCACCCAGGTCGGAGGGCCGCCGCACGGCCCAGTGGAAGACCTTCGTGAGCGGGAAGTCGTGCCTCGAGTACGTGGTCATCACGGGCTGGCGCGTGCGCTCCAGGGCGGGCCGATAGCCGCCCGGCCGGCCGGCGCCGTCGACGTCGGACGCGAAGCACAGGTGCGAGACGGCCGGCTGGAGCAGAAGCACGGACTCCACGTTGCGCGAGTGCGGCTTGGCAACCAGCGCGGAGAGCACCACCTTCGCGCCGTACGAGTGACCGACGAGGTGGACGTGGGCGTCCCCGGCGGTGAGCAGGTCCTCCAGCAGGTCCGCGACGCCGCGGCCACCCACCCGTCCCGCCCGGTCCTTCATCAGGAGCACTGTGGCAAGGCGCACGAGGCCCCGCGGATCCAGGGCCTGCAGCAGGCCGGCGGCGGCGGCATCCGGACTCTCGGCCGGGGTGGCGCCCGGCAACTCGATGTCGGACAGATCGGGCAGCGTGCCGTCCCCGGCCGGCCGGCCGGGAAGCGACTGCCACACCTCGAGCACGCTCTCGGCGTCGGGCTCGACGAGGCCCAGCTCGTCGTCGCCCGCGAACGCGCCGACGACCAGGCCCGCGAACTCCGCCGCCTCCTGGTCGGTGAGGTCCGCGGGACGCTGGGCGAGCTCGTAGAACCGCGCCCGCTCCTCCTCCGGGACGATCGCCGCCACCTCGGCGACCTCGGCGCGCTCCTCCGCGACGGCGTCGTCATCGCCCTCGACTGCGAGGATCTCCGGACCCCGCTCCCACGGCATCACCAGGGCCGTGCTCGGCCAGATGACTCCGACGAGCACCGGGCGGAACTCGCGGTCCAAGGGATGCTGGGCGCGCATCCTCGCGAAGCCGGTGATGAACTCGTCGTAGCGGGAGGTGGCGGCCTGCCAGTCGTTGTTCCAGCCGTGCGAGAAGACGAACACGTCGGTGGGATCCTGCTCCGCCACCGCGGCCACCAGGTTCCGGGCGGTCAGCGGGCCGGTGCAGACGCCGTCCTTGTCGAACGGGACGATGTAGAAGGGCGCGGTCACCCCGTTCCCCAGCTCAATGGTGCGGTACGGCGCCCCCGGCGCCAATCGATCGGCCATGGCTCCCCCTCGGGTCGGCTGGAGGCTGAGTATCCTCGGGCCCGGCGCGGTGCGTCAAGGGTTACGGGCGCGTGCCGCCCGGGCGAGCGGCGGCGTCGTCAGCCCGCTTGCACAGCTTCGCCGGAGGCGAGCACGTGCTCGCCGTACGCCGGCAGCTCCTCGCTCCCAGCACGGCGAGCGTGGATGTGGGTCGCGGCGGGATCCACCTCGAAGTCCGGCCGACCCAGGCCGACCTTGATGACGATCTCCGACAGGCTGATGACGCTGAAGTACACCTCCTGGACTGGATTCTCGAGGAAGCTCCTGGGCCCGGGCCACCCGTGACTTCAGGCCACCCGGTGGGCGGTTGGTGATCGGGACTACGGCCGTCTCGCCGTCGCCCGTTCGCCCCTCCCCCGGCTCTCGAAAATGTGACACACACCACT
>JBNJCY010000221.1:0-4250 GCA_051744325.1 Actinomycetota bacterium | reverse complement strand
GGCACGGGCGCGGCGGGGCGCACCAAGTCGGCCACGGGGGCGAGGGGGCTCCACTGCCGCCACCACGCGTCGCCCGCCTGGGCCGGCGTCTGGCCCGCCGCGGTCTCGGCCCACACGGCAGACGCGAGGGCGAGGAGCGCCGCGCCGCCGAGCCGCGCCCACAGGCCACCGCATGCGCGCCGCTGGCCCTGACCTCCGCGCGCCACCCGGCAGCCCCTCCCTCCCCGCACGCCGCTCACCTCGACCTCCCGAACAACGCCCGGGCGGGCAGCGTCAGCTCCATGCCGAAGCGCCGGCTGGAGTAGAAGCGCGGGTTCACGTCCACCTCGATCATGTAGCCGCGGCGATCCAGCGCGTTGAACGCCCAGAACGAGAGCCGCCCTTCGAGCGGCAGGCTCTTGCTCACCTGGAAGCCCATCATCCAGTCCGCCGGCGTGCTCCGGATCTCCTTCACCAGTCCCGAGCGCGTGCGGCGCAGGTCCGAGTACTCCGCATCCGTCCGCCGCTCCAATGGAACCGGGACGAGTTGCGCATCCCGAGTCAGATAACCGCCCCACGACAACGTGTCCGTATCACCCACGTCCCACACGCGGTCGCTGATGTTGTGTTGGACCCAGGCGGTGATCACCAGCCCCAGCTCGGGCTGCTGGTGGATGAGCCGGTAGTTGGCCAGCACGCTCCGTCCGTTGCGCACCCGCGCGTCCCAGTAGGGGATACGCTTTTGCGCAGGTGCGAGCTGGAAGTCGCGGTACCGCGTCGCCCCGCCGAACTCCAGGTCATGCTTGAGTTGCTCACTCTCCGTCCATGCCGCCTGGACCTGCACCCGCGTCCGCAGCGCCCGGATCTCGGGGAAGAGCGCGGTCAGCTCCACGCCCTTCGTGGCGATGTCGGTGTTGTTCGTCGGGCGCTCCACGAGGATCGGCACCGTGTCCGCGCCGATGGGCGGCTCCAGCACGTGCGGCGGCTGGCCCGGCACCGTGGGTTCCAGCGCAAAGCGGTCACGGAGCAGGTAGGAGGGCTCGGGATGGAGCCCTACGGCTCCGCGGATCTTCTCGCGGTACGCCACCACGCTCACCGCCGAGCCGCCGAGCCCGATCTCCGCCCCCACCTCCGCCTTGTTCGACACCGAGAAGCCAAGGTCGGGGTTCGTCGGGTCCTCGATGAACGTCGTGAGCACCGCAAGGCGCTCCGCCGGATCGGTGGTGTAGTGGTTGACATTCACGAGGTCGTAGTAGTCCGGCGCGGGATGGAGCCTCCCCAGGGGCGGCGTCTTCGCCACGCGCCCCCAACCTGCCCGCAGGCGAAGCCACCGCGTCATCCCCAGCTCGGCATTGACGCGCGGCTCGAGCACTACGTCCCGGGCGCCGCTCGCCCACGTGCCACCGTCGTGCAGCACGTCCAGCCGTGCCCCGGCCTGCACACGCAGGAGCCGGTCGCCTGGCAGCGTCCTGCTCAGCCGGTCGTCCACGTAGAGCCCCGTGGTGGCCAGCGCCGGGATCTCGTTGAACGGCCGGGGCCGTTGGAAGCCGTCCACACCGTTGAAGCTCACCTGCGGCGGCCGGTCCAGGTCGAACGTGTAGCCCGGCCCCGCGTTCCACTCCCGTCGGAGCTCCGCCCCCGTCCTCAGTTCGTGGTCGAAGCCCAGGCGACTCGCTGTCGTCCCCCCTTCCAGCCGCCCGAAGACCAGCCACGGCCGGCCTTCCAGGTCGAGCTGGGAGAGGTAGGAGCCCGCGATGAAGCGCCCCGTGGCGCGACCCTCCGTGAGCCGGTCGGTGAACGGCATGGCGCCGCTGGACTTGAGTTCCTGGAAGTATGAGCGCTGGTCCTGGCGCTGCGCCGAGAGCGTGAAGCTCAGCCGGCCCTCGTCGCCGACGCGCAGCCGCGTCCGGTTGGAGAGCCGGATGCCCCGGTCCCGGTTCCACGACGTGTACTCGTTCGCCTCCTCCTCCCGCAGCGCGCGCTCCTCGCGGATCTGGTAGAGGTCGAGCCGCGTATCCATGAGGAGCCGCGGCTCGCCCCCGTCGTCCGCCTCGCCTGCCTCCACCCGGTGGGCGAGCTGAAGGTTGAAGCGCGTCGCCGCGTCGTCCGTGATGCCCGGCGAGACCAGATACCGCGTCACATCGAGGGCGGCCGTGCCCGTCTGGTTCCCGAACACGTGCCGTCCGCCCACCGCGCTCACGTTCATCGTCCGCGAGTCGAACTGGGATCCAATGTCCGGGTCCACCACGCCGGCCCGCGTCTCCACCACGATGGCGCCCTGCGTCAGGTCACCGTAGCGCGCGGAGGGTACGCCCCGGATCACCTCCACCCGTTCGATGGTGGACGCGGGCAGCCGGCTCAGGTCGATGCCGCCGGACGCCGTGCCCAGGAGCCCCACCACTCCCGACGGCGCACTCTGCAGGTTGGCGTTGTTCGAGAGCGGAACCCCGTCCAGGATGATCGCCGTGCCGAACGCCGCGAGCGCGCGGCCTTCCAGGCTCGTGGTCGCCGCCGAGCGGAGCGCCACCTGCTGGCCGCTCTGCAGCCCGGGCGCCGTCACGCTCACTCCGGGGATCAGGCTCAGCACGTTCGCCAGCGACGTCGTGGGCTGGTGCGCCACCGCTTCCCGCCCGATGACGCTCGCCGTGCCCAGCTCGCCTTCGGCCCGGCCGGCGGGGTCCGCCGTCACCACGATGCCCTCGATCTCGAGCGCCGTGACCGCTAGCGTCAGGTCCTGGCCCAACGAACCGTTCGTCGGCACCGTCACCGGCACCCGCGTCGGCGCGTACCCGAGGAGCTCCGCGCGCAGGATCTGCGGACCTGCGGGCACGCGCAGGAGACGGTACACGCCCGCGCTGTCCGTGAGCGCCCGCAGCGTCGTTCCCTCCACCGCGACCACCACGTCCGGCAGGCGGCGCCCTGTTGCGGCATCCGTCACGCGGCCGATGACAAGAGAGGTGCTACCCGTGGGCTGCTGCGCGGCGGCTGCAAGCGGGAGGAGCGCCGAGGCGAGCAGGGCCAACATCAATACCACCCGCTGAAGGCCTCTGGACGCCGTAGGCGAACTCATGGGATCCTCCCCGGAGACCGCTCCCGGATCTCCCAGTCCGCCGCGCTCACGCCCGTGCGCTGGAGCGTGCCGTCCGGGAGGACCTTCCGCTGGGCGGCGAGGAGGTGGGCGTCGGGACGGAGGGTCGAGTACGGGCTCGCGAAGGCGGCGAGAGCATCCAGGGACGGATCCACGATGTGCCCGCAGAGCGTCGAGCCCCTCGTGGACTGCAGGTAGTACTCGTCGTAGATCTCGGCCACGTCCAGAAGGTGCTCCTTCGGGAAGAGCGCGAAGGTGCCCTGGAGGTTCTGGGTCTTCTCGAGCGAGGCGACGTCCAACGCGTCTGCGACGAACGGTGCGTACGCGAGGACGCTCATAACGGTGTTCGTGGGGAAGAGCCGGAACTGGATGGGCAACATCAGCGGGACCGCCGGGTTCGTCGCCCGCCCCTCCCACGTGAACTGGAAGTCGGCGTTGCTCATGTCAGGCAAGCCGGGATAGATCGCCGAATGGTCGATGGCCTGCTCCGCGATCACCACCGTGGCCCCGGGAGCTACCGGGTAGTCGGTGCCGCTACCCGGAAAGGCCTGGAACGAAGTGGCCCACAGACCCCGCGGCTCGTTTCGCCACCGCGACGTCTCGCTGCAGGGCCACGAGGCCGCTTCGATCGGGTAGTTGAACCCGTTCCCGACGATCTTGCCGTCGAGGTAGATCGTCGTGTCCGCGTCGTTGCGCAGCTCGATGTAGTACTGGTAGTTGTACTCGTTGTAGTCGAGCACCTCCGCAGTCGGCGAGTGATAGTAGAACTCGCTGATCACGAGCGAGCCGCGCTGCTGACCGCGGAGCTGGATCTCCTTGGTGGAGCCCCTGCTGAGACGGAGGAGGCGCCCACCGGCGAGTACCGCTGGGGCACCCCCCTGCGGCGCGTCGAGGCGCTTCTCGACCCAAACCCAATAGCGTGAGGATGGCAGGTCGGGGAGATGGAGGACACCCTCTTCGTCGGTGCCGAACGACTGGGTCTCGCGCGTCTGGTCACGTCGGATGTGCACGGTCGCGCCGGGCGCGCCGGTGCCGGCCGTCCACCCGAGGCGCCCGGCAAGCGCCGAGTCCGCGACACGCACCTCCAACGTGATCGCCTCGCTCGTGACGGCCTGCTCCGTCGTTCTCCTCGATCATGGCCTCCAGGGCCTCGTCGGACGTCGCTTCGAGCATGCGCTGGAGC
>JBNJCY010000220.1:0-4256 GCA_051744325.1 Actinomycetota bacterium | reverse complement strand
GTTATAAGAGAACTTGAAAAAAAACACAACCTTTTTGCCACCGCGGTGGACTCGCCGATCATGAGGACGGAGAGGGGGGTGGCGGCGTCGGGGTCCGTGTCATCGGGGCCCGCGTGGCCGGAGCGCGGCCCGGCGGCCTCGGGCAGGCGGGGGATGCGGCGGCGGACGCTCCGGGCCTGGAGGAGCAGTGCTGGCGCCGTTGCGACCGCGAGCGCCCGGGCTTTCACAACCGGTCGAGGGCCGTCTTCATGCTGGGGACGAGCTCGTCGCCGAGCTTCTTCAGGAACGGGCCGAGGAACGGTTCGAGGATCCTGGCCACGCCGGAGAAAGTGAACTTCGCGGTGTAGGTGACCTCTGAGCCGGTGCCGTGGGGGCGCACGACGATCGTGTCCTCGCTGGTGGTGGTGGCGTTGCTGCCCACGATCACGAACGTCGGCTCGTCCAGCGTCTCCACCGTGTAGATCAGCTCGATCTCCCGGCCGGCGAACTTGGAGACGTTCCGGTATCGGGTCCCGACGCCGCCGTCGCCGGACAGTCGGGTGCACGAGACGGTGCCCGCGTCCCACTCGACGGCGTTCGTGAAGTCGGCGAGGTAGGGGAACACCTTCTCCGGCGGGGCGGTGGTGGTGACGGTTCGCTCAAGGATCTTCACGGTGGACCTCGGTTCGGGGGGAGTTGGTGGCTGGTCCTCACGCTACCAGCGGGGATGTGACGTGGCGCGCGAGCCCGGAAAGCCTAGGCTTTGCCCATGAGCGCACGCTTCACCCTGGTGCCGGCCGCCTACGTCTACCTGCGCCGCGAGGGCGAGGTGCTGTTGCAGCTTCGGCAGAACACCGGCTTCATGGATGGGCACTGGGCGGCCGCGATCGCGGGCCACGTGGAGGCCGGGGAATCCGTGACGGGCGCAGCCATCCGGGAGGCCGCCGAGGAGGTGGGGGTGGAGGTCCCGGCGTCGGCACTGACGCCGCTGACGGTGCTGCACCGGACGGACGGGTCCGAGGACCCGGTGGAGCAACGCGTGGACTTCTTCTTCGAGTGCCGGTTCTGGCTCGGCGAGCCCCTCATTCTCGAGACGGCCAAGTGCGCAGACCTGCGCTGGTTCCGGATCGACGCGCTGCCGGAGCCGATGCCGCCGCACGAGCGCTTCGTCCTCGAGAGGCTCTGCGATGAGGACCTTCCCGCATTCGGGCCGTTCGGGTTCCCCGAGCTGCCGTGAGCGGCCCTGTCCGGGCGGGCGCGGCCCTGTCCGGGCGGGCGCGGCCGTGCCCGCATAGGATGCCGAGTGTGGTGAGCCCGGTCGCGGAGTTGAAGGCGTTCGTCCGCGCTTCCCTGCTCACACCCGTCGAGCGCGACCACACCGAGCCTGACTCGGCGTTCCAGCGGCGCCGTCTCGTCGCGGCCGCCACCCTCGTCGTGGGAGCTGCGGCGCTCGCGCTGGCGCTGCGGATCGAGCCGGGCAACGCCCTGTTCTATCCCGCCACCCTCGGGGTCGCGGTGGTGTGGACGGTGGGGGCGCTCGCTTCCGGACGCCTGTACCGCGGGCAGGCGCACACCCGCGACGGCAGCACCGGCCACCCCGTGATGCAGGCCTTCCTGCTGGGGGCCGGCCTGCTGATCGTGTTCCTCGCAGGCGCGGCGCTCGTGGCACAGATGCCCTTCCTCCGCGACCAGGTGCAGGGCCTTCTCGACCACGCCCGCTACGGTTCGCTCGCGATCGTCGCGGTGATCACCGCGATCAACGGGGTGGCCGAGGAGCTGTTCTTCCGGGGAGGGCTGTACTCCGCAGTCGGGCGGAACCGCCCGGTGCTCGTCACCACGGTCGTGTACGCGCTCGCCACGGTCG
Source organism: Actinomycetota bacterium (assembly GCA_051744325.1). GTDB lineage: Bacteria > Actinomycetota > Actinomycetes > Actinomycetales > Actinomycetaceae > UBA1383. The sequence continues at coordinate 2,413 of JBNJCY010000220.1, read as the reverse complement.
CCACCGGGGTGGTGCTGCTCGTGTTCGCCGCCGTCGCGCTCGGCACCCTCGTGGGCCTGCAACGCCGGGTCACCGGCGGCGTGCTCGGGCCCATCGTCACCCACCTCACCTGGTCCCTCGGGATGCTGTTCCTCCTCCCACCCGCCCTGAACCTCTGGAGCTGACATGACTGAATCCAACGGCCGGGTGCTCGTCACCGGCGTCACCGGCTACATCGGCGGGCTGCTCGTGCCCGCCCTGCTCGAGAAGGGCCGTACCGTTCGGGTGCTCGGCCGGAGCGAGGCGAAGTTGCGCCGCCAGCCGTGGTTCGACCGGGTTGAGGTGGCCCTCGGGTCCGCCACCGAGGCCGACGTGCTCGCCAGCGCCCTCGACGGCGTCGAGGTGGCCTACTACCTCCTGCACTCCATGGACGGCAAGGGGGACTTCGTCGAGCGTGACCGTCGGATGGCCGAGGGCTTCGCCGCCGCCGCCCGCGACGCCGGGGTGCGACGGATCGTCTACCTCTCCGGACTGCACCCCGACGGCGAGCTGTCCCCGCACCTCGCCTCCCGCGTGGAGGTGGGGGAGATCCTCCTCGCCTCCGGCGTCCCGACGGCGGTGCTCCAGGCCGGCGTCGTGCTCGGCGCCGGGTCCGCGTCGTTCGACATGCTCCGCCACCTCACCGAGCGGCTCCCCGTGATGGTGGCCCCCAAGTGGCTCCACAACCGCATCCAGCCCATCGCGATCCAGGACGTGTTGCACTACCTGGTCGCGGCCGCGGATCTGCCGCCGGATGTGAACCGGAGCTACGACGTCGGCGGCCCCGACGTCCTCACCTACGCCGACATGATGCGGCGGTACGCCGAGGTCACCGGGTTGGGCGGGCGGTTCATCCGCACGGTGCCGGTCCTGACGCCCGAGCTGGCCTCGCACTGGGTGGGCCTCGTGACGCCGGTGCTGTCCGGGGTGGCGCGGCCGCTCGTCGGCAGCCTCATCCACGACGCGGTGTGCCACGAGAACGACGCCACTCGTGAACTCGGACTTCCGCCCGGGGGGCTGAAGGGCTACGACGTGGCGATCCGCGCCGCCGTCGGCGAGATCGACCCTCAGCTCTGGCGCCGCACCTTCCGCCGGGTGGGCGCGGCCGTCGCGGCGACAGCGGTGGCGGGCTCGGTACTGAGCGACCCGGACTCGCGCTGGTACCGGGGGCTGGCGAAGCCGCCGTGGCAACCGCCGGCAGCGACCTTCCCGATCGTGTGGACCACGCTCTACGGGATCATCGCCATGGCCTCCACCACGACCATCGCGGAGCTGACCGAGAAGGGGGAGGCGGGCGAGGCCGAGGCGTACTGGGCGGCGCTCGGCGCCAACCTCGCGCTCAACGCGGGCTGGTCCGGGGTGTTCTTCCGTGCGCAGAACCCGCTGGCTGGGACAGTCGTGGCAGGGGTGCTGACCGCCAGTTCGGCGGATCTGGCGCGCCGGGGGTCGGCGGCCGGGCCGGGGAAGGCCATCGGGCTCGGGCTGTACGCCGCGTGGTGCGGCTTCGCGACCGCGCTGTCGGGGTCCGTGGCTCGGCGGAACCCCGGCGCCTGAGCGACTCCGCGGGGACCCTCACCATGAGCGCCAACCCTCGCCCCTGACGCCCGCGCAGGCCCGAAAGGAGACTGTGGGGGCCTGCGATGCGATTCAACACTTGTTAACCCATTGATGGGGAAATTCGTTTACCGTGACGGGAAAGGATCTTCCCCATCAATGGGTTAACTTCTGTTGAGACCGGTGGAGGGCCCAGGGCGGGCTGAGTGGCGGACCCAGGATGGTCCTAGGAAGGGGCCGTTGAGGGTTCCGAATTCCGGATGGCAAAGCGATCGGAACACCGGAAGCAGTGCGGTCTGTCACTACGCACAACCGGGAACGGTCCACCGGTCATGGGGAGAGTCAATGGTGCGAGACCCATGTGACGCTCCGGGTGCTCCAGCTCATTCCGCCGCCTGCGCTGCGCGCGGGACTGTCGAAAACCATCACCGAACTGCGCCCGCATGGCCCGCTCGACGGCGTCGTGGCAGCCACCTTTCGACGTGGGCCGCAAGCCTTGGTGTACCACAAGCCTTGGAGGCTTATTCACAACTCCGCGCCCGTGGGCTCTCCGAGCCGCTGGCCTGCGGTGATGCTGCCCGCTCGGGAGTTGTGAATGAGCCTCTTGGTGTACCAGAAGTGCGGTGAGCGCTTGGCGGGCCGCGTCTTGGGCCAGCAACGGAGAGAGATCCGTTGCCTCCACTGGATCGCGTATCGCCTGCCGGGGGCCCACGCCGACGTCGAGGCCGGCGGTGGGTCGCGCAGGCGCGTGGGTCGCGCAGGCGCCAGGGGCCCGCAGGCGCCAGGGGCCCGCAGGCGTCTGGGCCCCGCAGGCGTCTGGGCCGCCCCGGCGGGGACGACG
>JBNJCY010000219.1:0-4262 GCA_051744325.1 Actinomycetota bacterium | reverse complement strand
TCGCCTGGCTCGGGAACCGCTACTGGACCTTCTCCGGCAAGCGCAGCGCGACGGCGGGGCGCGAGCTGGTCATGTTCGTGCTCGTGAACGTGGGGGGCATGCTCGTCGCGGTGGCCACCCTCTGGTTCAGCTACTACGTGCTCGGCCTGACCTCGCCCGTGGCGGTCAACGTCTCGGCGAACATCGTGGGCGTCGCACTGGGCACGATCTTCCGGTACGTCTGCTACCGCTACTGGGTCTTCAGCGGCGCTGCCGTCGCCGCCCCACCGAGACCAGCGCTCCCTGCGGGATCACCACGTCCGGATCCAGCGCCATCGGAAGACCGTTCAGGAAGATCGTGAACGTGGGGGGCCGCCGCTGCTTCAGCTCCAGGCGGCCACCATCCGCGGCGATCAGGTCCCGTGCCAGCGCGAGCCCGAGGCCCGTGGACCCGCGCCCCGAGACGCCCTTCGTGAACAGGTCGGGGGCCAGATCGTCGGAGACGCCCTCCCCGTCGTCCGAGACGTCGATGAAGACTCCCCGGCCCGACGACGGCCGCGTACTCACCCGGGTCGTGCCCGCCCCGTACTTGAGCGAGTTCTCGATCAGGGTGGCCAGCGCCTGGGACAGGCCGCCCGGGCTGGCGAGGACCACGCGGCCCGCCTCGTCGGAGAAGGTCAGCGTCCGGCCCTCCTGGGCGAACTGCTCCTCCCACTCCTCCTGCTGCTGGGTGAAGATGTCGTCGAGGTGGAGCGCCTCGGTCGTCCCGCCGCCGGCGTTCCGGGACGTCTTCAGGAGGTCGTCGACGACGCCGGTCAGCCGCTCGATCTGCTGCAGGCAGGCCTGGGCCTCCTCCTTCACCTCGTCGGAGTCCGCGATGTATTCGATCTCCTCGAGCCGCATCGACAGAGCGGTGAGCGGCGTGCGCAGCTGGTGGGAGGCGTCCGCGGCGAACTGCCGCTCCGCGGCGAGCCGGCCGGCCATGCGCTCGGCGGTGCGGACGAGTTCGTCCTGGACCAGGTCGATCTCCTCGATCCCGGAGGGGCGCACGCGCGGCCGGGCCTGGCCGGAGCCGACCTGCTCGGCGGCCGCCGCGAGGTAGATGAGTGGGGCGGCGATCCGCCGCGAGAGGCGCAGTGCAACGAATACGGCCACCACGAACGCCACCGCCGCGGCGACCACCACCAGGAAGATCAGCTGGGCGACCTGGATGAGGACGTCCGACGCCCGGATCTCCATGATGACCCGCGCACCCGACGTCGTGGTCTCAGCGGAGCGCAGTACCCGCCCGGTGCCGAGCTCGCCGGTCTCCACCCGCTCCCCGGTGGGCGGCTGGACGACGATGCGGGCCTCGGGGTTGACCTCACCGCCGATCCACGGCTGGAGCATCGCCTCATCGATCGGCTCCTCGTTGAGGATCCGGCGCTCGACGGCGCGCGCGAGGAAGATGTTGCGCGAGTCCAGGGCGGCATGGGCGCTGTCCCACACCATCATCGAACCGAGCACGGCGAGGGGCACGCCGACGAGGAGCAGGGCCACCGTGACCGCGACGACGGCCATCTGGACCGTGCGCCGCCGCATCAGCCCTGGGCTGTCTCGAAACGGAAGCCCATGCCACGCACCGTCGTGACGTAGTGCGGGTCATTCGCGTCGTCGCCGAGCTTGCGGCGCAGCCAGGAGACGTGCATGTCGAGGGTCTTGGTCGAACCGTGCGGGTCGGAGCCCCAGACCTCGCGCATGAGCGCTTCCCGCCCCACGACCGTGCCGGCGTCCCGGAGCAGCACCCGCAGGAGCTCGAACTCCTTCGCGGTGAGCTGCAGCTCCCGCTTGCCCTGGAAGGCGCGGTGCGCCCCCACGTCCACGCGGACGTCCTGGGCGACCAGCTCGTCCTCATCGGTGAGGTCGCTGCCCACCCGCCGCAACAGCGCCCGGACACGCGCGAGGAGCTCGGCCAGCCGGAACGGCTTGGTCACGTAGTCGTCGGCACCGGCGTCGAGGCCGACGACGAGGTCCACCTCGTCCGCCCGGGCCGTCAGGACGAGGATCGGCACCTTCATCCCCTGGCCGCGGATCCGGCGGGCCACGTCGAGCCCGTCGATGTCCGGCAGGCCGAGGTCGAGGATCACGAGGTCGACCTCCGACATGTCGTCCAGCGCCCCGAGACCGGTGCCGTGCGGACGGACGGTGTAGCCCTCCCTGTGCAGGGCGCGGGCGAGCGGCTCGGCGATCGCCGGGTCATCCTCAACGAGTAGCACATTGGTCACAGCGCCATCGTAAAGCCAAAGTTCAAAGAATGGTCAAGCGAAACGCGAGATTCTTCCCTCGCTGCCGGTGGACGGTCAAAGGGCGTCCGTGGGAATCCACAAGTCGGCATGGGCCGCGGGCACCGCCCAACGCAGCTCGATGGGCCGGATGGTGCCGATGCCCTGCAGCGCCACCTCGGGATGAGCCATCTGGATGAAGTCCCCGGCCTGCGGGTGCTTCGCCAGCATCGCGGCCGTGGTCTCGTCCATGAACACGGAATCCTTCGGCGCCACGTCGATGAGCCGCGAGGCCAGGTTCACCGCGGGGCCGAAGATGTCACCGGACCGCGAGACCACCCGCCCCCAGACGAGGGAGCCGCGCACCGGGAGCAGCAGCGGGTTCGACCGGATCGCCTCGACCATCGAGAGCGAGACCTTCGCGGCGGTCAGGAGGTCGTCGGCGATGAAGAGGACGGCGTCGCCCACCGTCTTCACCACGCGCGCGCCGTTCGCGGCGATCACGTCACGTGCCGTGAACTCGAAGCCCTGGACCAGCTCGGCGAGCCCGCGGCTGCCGAGCTGGCGGGCGCGGGACGTGAAGGCGACCATGTCGACGAACCCGAGCGCCCGGGGCAGTGGCAGGACGTCCCCCTGCTCCGGCTCGAGCGCGCGCTGCGCGGTCTCGCTCTCGATGCGCTCGGCGAGCGACGTCATGCGCCGCCGCCAGGTGTAGTCCAGCTGTTCCACTCCGAAGTCGGCGAAGCGCGTCAGCGCATTCATCACGACGATCCGCGCGGCCGTGTCGTCGATGTCCTTCATGCGCATCTGGTGGTCCACGGCCGCCTCGACCTGCCACAGGGCCAGCCGGTCGGCGTTGTAGCTCTGGGCCCGCAGCAACGAGAGCATCGTGTCCTCGTCGATGAGGCCGACTCCGAGGAGTTCGTTCCAGCTCCGCAGGGAGTGCACGTCCGCCTCCGTGAAGGTCGGGGCGTCGTTCGGCACGTTCGCGTACCCCATCCCGCGCCAGAACTTCCGCGCCAGCTCCACCGTGGTGCCGGCGCGCTCGGCGAGCTCGAGCACGGTGAGCACCGGGGGTCCGCCGAGGAGGGTCTCGCGGATGTCCTCCACCACCGAACGGCGGATGCGCTGCCGCTGCCGTCCACGCACCGTCCGGCTCGGCTGCAGCGGGCGCGCCGTCGCCTTCACCCGGGGAGCGGGCGGGGGCTGGACGACCGGGGCGAAGTCCTCCGGGGCGGCGGGCGCCGCCTTCCCCGCCGGTGGTGGAGTCGGCGCGCTCGGCGCACGGCCTCCCTTCCGGAGGGGTCCCCGGCCCGACGGCGGTGCGCCGCCGTCAGTCCTGCCGATACCCGAGCCCTCACTCACTCGCCCTAGCCTACCGGGGACTGTGGCGCACGACACATGGTGTTGCCGTAGTAGGTGGTATCAGATTCGGACGCGACGCACGTCACCCACCGTGACACGTACCGAGTCGTCGACGACGAGTGCGCCGTCGTCGGCCACCGCAGTCGCCCGGCCGCGCACCTCGCGCCCCCCGGGCAGTTCGACCCGGATATCCTCGCCCAGGGTCGCGCAGGCCTCGGAGTAGCGTTCCCGGACCGCCTCCGGCGAGGCCCGCCAGTCGGCGAGCGTGGCGGCGAGCGCGCCCCCCAGTCCCTCGAGGAGCCCCATGACGGTCGGCGCCTGCCCGGCGACGCCCGCGATCGAGGCGGCCCACGGCACCGGGAGTGCCTCCTGCCGGCAGTTGACCCCTATCCCCGCGACGACGGCGCCACCCGGGTGCAGTTCGCACAGCACGCCCCCCAGCTTGCGGCCCCACCCCCAGCCCGGGACGGGGGGCTCGTCGACGACGATGTCGTTCGGCCACTTCAGCCGCGTAGCGACCCAGGGCGCGACCGCGCATCGCACCGCGAGGCCCACGAGCAGCGGCGCCCACGACGACGGCGCCTCCCCCGGACCCAGCACCACCGAACAGGTCAGCGCCCCGGGTCCGGGGGTCTCCCAGGACCGGCCCGCGCGGCC
>JBNJCY010000218.1:0-4287 GCA_051744325.1 Actinomycetota bacterium | reverse complement strand
TGCGGACCTGGGGCTCCCTCACCCCTGGCCACCCCGAGTACGGCCACACGAAGGGCGTCGAGATGACCACCGGGCCCCTCGGGCAGGGCCTCGCCTCGGCCGTGGGCATGGCCATGGCCGCCCGCCGTGAGCGTGGCCTGCTCGACCCCGACGCCCCCGCCGGTACCTCCCCGTTCGACCACTTCGTCTACGTGGTCGCCGGTGATGGCTGCCTCGAGGAGGGCGTCAGCTCGGAGGCCAGCTCGCTGGCCGGCACGCAGCACCTCGGCAATCTGATCCTGATCTGGGACGACAACCGCATCTCGATCGAGGACGACACCAACATCGCCTTCAACGAGGACGTGCTGAAGCGCTACGAGGCCTACGGCTGGCACACCCAGCACGTCGACTGGACCAACGGGTTCACCGTGTACGAGGAGGACGTGGTCGCCCTGCACGAGGCCATCGGGAACGCACAGGCCGTCACCGACAAGCCCTCGTTCATCCGCCTCAGCACGATCATGGCGTGGCCCTCTCCCTCCAAGCAGGGCACCGGCGCCGCCCACGGCTCCGCCCTGGGAGCCGAGGAGGTCGCCGGTCTGAAGAAGGTGCTCGGCTTCGACCCCGAGGTGCACTTCGACTACGCCCTCGACATCGTCGAGCACACCCGCCGCAACGCCACCGAGCGCGTGGCCGCCGCCCGTGCCGAGTGGGATCCCGCCTTCGAGGCGTGGCGCGGCGCCAACCCCGAGCGTGCCGCGCTCCTCGACCGGCTCATGCGCCGCGAGCTCCCCGAGGGCTGGGTGTCGACGCTCCCCACCTTCGAGACCGGGAAGGCGATGGCGACCAGGGCCGCGTCCGGCGCCGTCCTCACCGCTCTCGCCGACGTGCTCCCCGAGCTGTGGGGTGGCTCCGCCGACCTCGCCGGGTCGAACAACACCACCATGAAGGGGCAGCCGTCCTTCCTCCCGCCCGACCGGCAGTCCGAGGACTTCCAGGGCAACATCTACGGGCGCACCCTCCACTTCGGCATCCGCGAGCACGGCATGGGCGCAATCGTCAACGGCATCACGCTGCACGGCCTCACCCGTCCGTACGGCGGCACGTTCTTCATCTTCGCCGACTACATGCGGGCCGCGGTCCGGCTCGCCGCCCTGATGGGCATCCCCTCGACCTTCGTCTGGACCCACGACTCCGTCGGCGTCGGTGAGGACGGCCCGACGCACCAGCCGATCGAGCACCTCACCGCGTACCGCGCGATCCCGAACCTCGACATCGTCCGGCCCGGCGACGCGAACGAGACGGCCCAGGCGTGGCGAGGGATCCTGACGCGCACCGACCGTCCCGCCGGCCTGGTGCTCTCGCGCCAGAACCTTCCCGTCCCCGCCCGCGGTGACGATGAAGCGACCGCCGACAGCCTGGCCTCGGCCGACGGCGTCCTGAAGGGCGCCTACGTGCTGGTGGAGGCGGAGGGGGGCGCGCCCGACGTGATCCTCATCGGTACCGGCTCCGAGGTCCAACTCGCGCTGGCCGCCCGCGAGGAGCTTGCGGGCCAGGGCGTCAAGGCCCGCGTGGTCTCCGCGCCGTGCCTCGAGTGGTTCGCCGAGCAGGACGAGGACTACCGCGAGCAGGTCCTGCCACGGTCAGTCCGGGCGCGGGTCTCGGTCGAGGCCGGCCTCACGGCCTGCTGGGCAGGAATCGTCGGCGACGCCGGGCGCAGCGTCGGCATCAACACGTTCGGAGCCTCTGCGGACGGCGCCCGGATCATGCGTGAGTACGGCATGACCACCGAGGCGGTTGTCGCCGCCGCCCTCGAGTCCATCACCGCAGCACAGTGACCCCCCGAATCTCGAAGAAGGATCTCCCAATGTCCAATAACCTCAAGGATCTCTCCGCCGCCGGCGTCTCGATCTGGCTCGACGACCTCTCGCGCGGGGCCATCAGCTCCGGCGCCCTCGAGCGGAACATCGCCGAGCGTTCCGTGGTCGGTGTGACCACGAACCCGACGATCTTCGCGACGGCTCTCGCCAAGGGCGCGGACTACGCCGAGCAGATGAGCGCGTTGGCGGAGGCCGGAGCCAGTCTTGACGACGCCGTGGCGGCAGCGACCACCGACGACGTCCGCGACGCCTGCGACATCCTCCGCCCGGTCTTCGACGCGACCGGCGGCTATGACGGCCGCGTGTCCATCGAGGTCGACCCCCGCCTGGCCCACGAGACGGACCCGTCGGTCGAGCAGGCACGCGCGCTCTGGATGACCGTGGACCGCCCGAACGTCCTGATCAAGATCCCCGCCACGCTCGAGGGACTGCCCGCTGTCACCACCGTGATTGGCGAGGGCATCAGTGTGAACGTGACCCTGATCTTCTCGATCGACCGTTACTGGGCGGTGATGGAGGCCTACCTCGCCGGCCTCGAGGCCGCGCACGCCGCCGGCATCGAACTCTCCACCATCCACTCGGTGGCGTCCTTCTTCGTCTCCCGCATCGATACCGAAACCGACAAGCGGCTCGATGCCATCGGGACCGATGATGCGCTCGCGCTCCGTGGCAGGGCCGCCGTCGCCAACGCCCGGCTCGCGTACGAGGCGTACCTCGAGTTCTTCGAGAGCGATCGCTTCAAGGCCCTGCCCGGCGCCAACCGGCAGCGGGCGCTCTGGGCCTCCACCGGGACCAAGAACCCGGCGTACTCCGACGTCCTCTACGTCGCCGAGCTCATCGCCTCCGGCGTGGTCAACACGATGCCGGGCGCAACCCTCGAGGCCTGTTCGGACCACCTCGAGGTGACGGGTGACACCATCACCCCGAACATCCCGGACGCACGGGCGACGATGGACGCGCTGGCCGCGGTCGGGATCGACTTCGACGACGTCACGGACCTGCTGGAGAAGGAGGGCGTGGAGAAGTTCGAGATCTCCTGGGAAGAGCTGCTGCAATCGGTGTCCACCGCCCTCCGGGGCTAGGTCGTGGCGAGTCCTCTCAGAGACGGCCGTGACCGTCGGCTGCCGAAGATCGCCGGTCCCGCGGGACTGGTGATCTTCGGCGTCACCGGTGACCTCGCTCGCAGGAAGCTGCTCCCCGCGATCTACGACCTCGCCAACCGGGGGCTCCTTCCGCCGTCGTTCGCCCTCACCGGCTACGGCCGGCGGGACTGGAGCGTGGAGGAGTTCACGGCGAGGGTGCGCGAGTCGGTCGTGGCGGGGGCGCGTACTCCGTTCGACGACCGGACCTGGGACCACCTCGCGGCCGGGCTGCGCTTCGTCTCTGGCGACCTCGACGACGAGGACGCCTTCGACTGCCTGGCCACGACAGTCCGGGAGCTCGACGACGAACGTGGGACGCGCGGAAACCACGCCTTCTACCTGTCCGTCCCACCCAATGCGTTCCCGCGGGTGCTGGGTCAGCTCGCGCGCTCGGGCCTGTCCAGGTCCCAGGAGGGCAGCTGGCGGCGCGTCGTCGTGGAGAAGCCGTTCGGACACGACCTCGCGAGCGCGAAGGTTCTGGACGACGTCCTGTCGGAGGTGTTCCCGGCCGAGTGCGTGTTCCGGATAGACCACTACCTCGGCAAGGAGACGGTCCAGAACCTGCTGGTGCTGCGCTTCGCGAACCAGTTGTTCGAGCCGGTGTGGAACGCGCACTACGTGGACCATGTGCAGATCACCATGGCCGAGGACATCGGCATCGGGTCCCGCGCCGGATACTACGACGGCATCGGCGCCGCGCGTGACGTCATCCAGAACCACCTCCTCCAGCTGCTGGCACTGACGGCGATGGAGGAACCGGTGTGCTTCGACGCGGCCGCGCTGCGCGCGGAGAAGGTCAAGGTCCTCTCCGCGGTGCGCGTTCCCGACATCGACCGGCACACGGCGCGGGGGCAGTACGCGGCCGGCTGGCAGGGTGGGCAGAAGGTCCGGGCCTTCCTCGAGGAGGACGGGATGAATCCCTCCTCCACCACGGAGACGTACGCCGCCATCCGGGTGGACGTCGACACCCGCCGGTGGGCCGGCGTCCCGTTCTACCTGCGTGCCGGGAAACGGCTCGGACGGCGCGTGACCGAGATCGCCGTGGTGTTCAAGCAGGCACCTCACCTGCCGTTCGAACGGTCCCAGACCGCGGAGCTCGGCCACAACGCCCTCGTCATCCGCGTCCAGCCGGACGAGGGCGTCACCATCCGCTTCGGGGCGAAGATCCCGGGCACCTCCATGGAGGTCCGGGACGTCACGATGGACTTCGGCTACGGGCACGCGTTCACGGAGAACTCACCCGAGGCCTACGAGCGGCTCATCCTCGACGTGCTGCTGGGCGATCC
>JBNJCY010000217.1:0-4304 GCA_051744325.1 Actinomycetota bacterium | reverse complement strand
CCCCCGGCGGGACGGCACCTCGTGGTGGCCGGTGCGCCGGGGACGGGCAAGACCACCGTGGCGCTCGCGGCCTTCGGCTCCCGGATCCGGGGCGAGGCAGGTCTGGGGGAGACCCGCCACGTCCTCCTCGCCCCGACGAGGCGGGCGGCGGCCCGGTTGCGGGACGAGGTCTCGGTGCGGGTCCTCGGGACCGCCGACGCCCGGCGCGGCCTGCACGTCGGAACACCGGCCGCCTTCGCCTACACGATCGTCCGTGCCTTCGCCGTCGCCCGGGGACGGCCGGCGCCCACCCTCATCACGGGCGCACAGCAGGACCGGTTCATCGCCGACCTGCTGGCGGGACACGCGGAGGGAATCGGCGCTCGGCTCCCGTGGCCGGAAGCCGTGCCTTCCGAGGCGCTGCGGATTGCGGCTTTCCGTGCCGAGGTCCGGGACCTCTTCATGCGGTCCGCGGAGTTCGGCCTCACGGCTGAGGAGCTGGCGGAGAGGGGGCATGCTGTGGGTCGGCCGGAGTGGGTGGCGGTGGCGGGGTTGCTGGAGGAGTACCGCGACGTCGTCGCCCTTGCCGACCTCCCGGCGGAGCGGGGTGAGCGGTACGATTCCGCGGCCATCGTGTCCGAGGCAGCCACCATCCTCGCGGACTGGGAGTCCTTCACCGCGGCCCCCGCCCCCGAGTTCGACTCGGTGGTCGTCGACGACGCCCAGGAGGCCACGCCGGCGACGGCCCGGCTGCTGCACGCCCTCGCGGACCGGGGAACGCACCTGACGCTCCTCGCCGATCCCGACGTCGCGGTGCAGACCTTCCGTGGGGCCCGGCCCCAGCTTGTCAGCCGGGCGGCCGCAGTCGAGGGACTCGGCGCGTTCGACGCCGAGCTGGTGGTGCTCCCGCAGGTCCACCGGGGCGGCCCGGCACTGCGCGACCTCGTGCGTGACATTGCGGACCGCGTACCTGTGGCGGGGCTCGCGGCCCACCGGCTCGCGCAGGTGCCGCCCGAGGCGGCGGTGGAACCGCGGGTGCCGGCGGTCCGGGCGGTGCAGGTTCCGTCCGACTCGGCGCAGGTCGGCCATGCCGCCCGTTCGCTCCGTGAGGAGCACCTGTACGCCGGAATGCCCTGGGATCGGATGGCCGTGGTGGTGCGGTCGTCCCGGACGCGGGAGGCCTTCGCGGCCGCGTTGCGCGCCCAACTCGTCCCCGTCGCCCGCGCCAGCCGCCCCGTGGTGCTGCGGGAGGAACCCGCCGTTCGGGCGCTGCTCGCCGCGGTCGAGGCCGGGATTCGTGGACTGACGCCAGCCGGAGCGCAGGAGTTGCTCTCCGGTCCCATCGGCGGCTTCGACCCGCTGGCGTTGCGCCGCGCGCGCCGGGAGCTGCGGAGACGGATCAGGGCCGGGGAGTTCGGCGACGGCGCGACGATCGATGACGCCCTCGTGGAGGTCCTTGACACCGAGGCGGGTGCAGGAGTGCTACCCCATGACCTGCGACGCGGGGTGGTGAGAGTCACCCGCGTGCTCGACTCGGTGCGGGCCGCCGCCGGGGAGCGCGCTGCCACCCACGAGACGGTGTTGTGGGCGGCATGGGAGGCCACGGGTTTCGAAGCCGTCTGGCAGCGGCGTGCCATCGGCGGCGGTCCCGCGGGCCTGCGGGCGGATGACGACCTCGACGCCGTGATGGCGCTCTTCGCCGCGGCCGCCAACCACGCCGAGCGTGTACCGCTCGCACATCCCATGGAGTTCGTGGACCTCGTGCTGGGGGAGGACCTCCCCACCGACTCCCTCGCCGCGACTGGCCAGGGACCTGGCGGAGTGGAGGTCCTCACGGTGGCGGAGGCCGCTGGACGGGAGTGGGACGTCGTCGTCGTTCCGGGGCTGCAGGAGGGAGCCTGGCCCGACACCCGCATCCGTGACAGCCTGCTGGGGGCGGAGCGGCTCGCCGAGTTGGAACTCGGGAGGATGGGTTTCCGCACCGATGCGGTGCGGGATCACGTGGCGGCCCGGCACGCCGTTCTCGGCGACGAGTGGCGGATGCTGACCTCCGCGCTCTCGCGGGCGCGGCGCACCGTGGTCGTGACCGCGGTCCGGGACCTGGAGCAGCGGCCCTCCGCGTTCTTCGACCAGGTCGCCGAGCACGTGAGCGTGCGGGGCGGCCAGGTGGAGCGGCCGGGCCCGTTCACCCGGCTGGACCTCCGGGGACTCGTGGCGAGACTGCGGGCCGGCCTCGACGGCGGGGAGCCGGCCGAGGAGCTGGGCGCACTCCTCGCCGTCCTTGCCCGCGCCGGCGCTGCCGGTGCGGATCCCGCGGAGTGGGCCGGGCTGGCGGACCCGACGACGGTGGCCCCCCTCAAGGCCCCCGGCGCGCCGGTGCATGTCTCACCGTCCCGCGTGGAACTGGCCGGCACCTGCCCACTGCGCTGGGCACTGGAGACCTCCGGCGGGCGGTGCGCGGAACGCATCGAGCAGAACCTTGGCTCGCTCATCCACGAGATCGCCGCCGCGCACCCCCACGGCACCGCGGAGGAACTGATCGCAGCACTGGAGTCGAGCTTCGACTCGCTCGGCCTGCCGGAGGGGTGGATCCGGTCGCGGGAGCGTCGGCGAGCGGAGCGCATGCTGCGGTTGTTCGCGGACTATGCGAGCGGGGTGCCCGGAGAGGTGGCCACGGAGGTGGAGGTGGAGCAGCGGGTGGGCGACGCCGTCGTCCACGGGTACGTGGACCGGCTCGAGACCGTGGACGGCGGCGTCCGCATCGTCGACCTGAAGACGGGGCACGAGGTCTCCGTGGCGGAGGCGGAGCGGCATGCCCAGCTCGGTGTCTACCAACTCGCGGTCTCCGAGGAGGCGCCAGCGGGGCAGGCCGCTGCCGGTGCCCGCCTCGTCCACCTCCGCCCCGACCGCCACAGCCCGGGCGTGCGCGAGCAGGCCCCGCTTCCAGAGGACGGGGGCTGGGCGCGCGAGGCACTGGGGGCGGCAGTGGCGGTGATGCGCGGCGGGACGGTGACTGCCGCGGTGAACGCCACCTGCCGGTACTGCCCGGTCCGGACGTCCTGCCCGGTGACGTCGGAGAGGTGCGCGCGATGACATCGCCGATTTCCTCCACCCGGATCGCCGCGGTCCTGGGGGACCCCGCCCCCACTCCCGAGCAGCGGGCGGCCATCGAGGCACCGCTCGCGCCCACCCTCGTGGTGGCGGGAGCGGGGTCCGGCAAGACCGCCACCATGGCGGCCCGGGTGGTCCACCTGGTCGTCAACGGACTGGTGCGGCCCGACGAGATCCTCGGCCTGACCTTCACCCGGAAGGCTGCCGGCGAGCTGTCGGACCGGGTCCGTGGGAAGCTCGCGGAGGCGCGGCGGCACTTCCCGGGGATGGATGACCCGACCGCACAGCCCACGCTGACCACGTACAACGCCTTCGCGGCCGGCCTCGTCCGGGACCACGCCCTGCGAATCGGGGCGGACCCGGACGCGACGCTCATCACCGGGGCCGGGGCGTGGCAACTGATGGACAGGATCGTCCAGACCTGGCCGGACGAGGTGGAGTCGGAGCTGGCCCCGTCCACCGTGGTGAACCGCGCGCTCGCGATGGCGGAGGCGTTGCGCACCAACCTCCTCACGGTGGACCAGACACGCGAGGGGCTCACGCAGCTCCTGGCGGACCTCGAGCAATCCCGGGACCGGAAGCCCACGGCGAAGCTGCGCGACCCCGCGGCGAAGCTGCGCGCCCGCCTGGCCCTGCTCGAGCTCGTGCGCGCCTACGAGCGCCGCAAGGCCGAACTCGGCCTCGTGGAGTTCTCCGACCAGGTGGCCCTCGCCTGCGCGATCGCCCGCCGGGTTCCGGCAGTGGGGGAGATGATGAGCTCCCAGTACAGGGTTGTGCTTCTCGACGAGTTCCAGGACACCTCCGTGGCACAGCTGGGCCTGCTCGCCGACCTGTTCGGTCCGGGATACCCGGTCATGGCGGTCGGTGACCCCCACCAGGCGATCTACGGCTGGAGGGGCGCCTCCGCGGCGTCGCTCACGGGGTTCCGGGAGAGGTTCGCCGTGCCCGGCAGCCCGGTCATGGCCCTCTCGCTGACGACTTCGTGGCGCAACGACCACGCCGTCCTCGTCGCCGCGAATGCCGTGTCCGCCCCCCTGCGGCTCTCCGCTGGACCGGAGGGTGGGCTGCTCGGGCTGCTCGCCCCGCGGCCGGGCGCCGGGCCGGGGGAGGTGGGGCTCTCGGTGACGCCAACCGAGCCGGAGGAGTCCGCGGAGATCGCGCGCTGGATCGCCGAGCGATGGGCGCCGGGCCGGAGCGCGGCGGTGCTGTGCCGA
>JBNJCY010000216.1:0-4317 GCA_051744325.1 Actinomycetota bacterium | reverse complement strand
CGTCGACGTCGTTGTACGGATTGGCCGGGTCGGTGGCCACCGGCCACGTGGTGACGTCGTACTCCTCGAGCACGGCACCCGGGTTGGCGGTGTTGACGTACACCTGGAGGCGGGGCTGGCCAGTGAGGCCGGACAGGGAGTCCGCCCAGCGGAGTTGCGCGGGGAGGCACGGGTTTGCCCGTGCGGCGGTGCCACCGTTCACCCCGATGATCCCGAACCGCGCGCCCATCGGGATCCGGGTGGAGCCGAGCCCCGTGTAGGACGCGCCGTCCCAGCCGGAACCGGTGCACTGCGGATAGGAGATGTCGTTCCCAACGGGAGCGATGGCCGAGAACCGGTCCCGCCCGTCCGCGGCCGACGCCGGCGCGGCGAGCAGCGCACCCGCGGCCAGCGAAGCCGTAACCGCCGACAGCGCGCGAAGCAGGATGGATCGCCGCACCATCCATCAAGGGTACGCGCCTCGATCCGGAAAGGAGAGGGCCGAGGTGCCGATGAACCTGCGCTACGTGCTCATGTCCTTCTCGCTCAGCCAGAGGCTCGACCCCTCGATCGGGACGCTCCGGCACCTCGCCGTCGGCTACGGCATCACGGACGAGATCCACGCGCTGGCCATGACACGTCCTGTGGTCCGGTTCGCGCTCGCGGTGCTGCTGGCTTTGCGGGGCCGCTCCCTGATCACGGTGGCGCTCGTCGCGGCCGCGGGGGTGTGGGTGACGGAGTTGGTGGCCGCGCGGCTGTAGTGGGGCGCGGCTGTAGTGGGGCTCAGTCCGCAGCCGGGCGCCGCCGGAGCAGCCCGCGCGGCTTCTTCTCCTCCGCAGGCCTGCGCCTTCCCATCGCATCCCTCCGCCGCTGCCGGACCTCCCCGACGGTGATGCCCTCGATCGTCAGTGAGCCCACCTCGGGGAACATGCCCGTCCCGGGGCACCTCCTCCCGGACCCGGCCTTGTGCAGCCGGATGCGGATCTCCTCGGGGTCCACTGCGCTGTACCGCCCGCACACCGGGCAGTCCACCCGGATCCGCACCGGTCCAGACGGCTCGGCCTCCTCCGCGTCCCCACCCACGGCGGGCGCCTCGGCGACGACGGCGTCCGGGGCGGCGTCGTCGGACCTCCTGCGCCGGAGGAGGTGCGGGATGAGGCGGGCGAGGCCCGCCGGTCTCTCCACCTGTCCGTCGCAGGTCATACCACCCTTGCGCAGGTGTGGGCGGACCTTCTTCGTCTTCGGGTCGACGATCGCCCGGGTGCCGCACACCGGGCAGGTGGCGGTCTGCTGTGGTGATCCCATCAATGCTCCTCGTCGTGCGCGGGACGATCCCCACGGTACAACGTCGTTCAGTCGCGCCCGACCACCTCGACGTCCACGCCGGCGGCGAGGGCGGCTCGGAGGTCGGCCCGCCGGAGCCGGATGCGGATGGTGCCCTCGAGGACCACATCACCGCCCTCCGCCCGCCAGCCGAGGTCACTCGTTACGGCGATCCGCTGCGGCGCCAGCGCCTCGGGGTGGGCGACGTGGGCCGCGAGCTCGGCTCGCTCGGGCCGGGGGACTCTCACGGCCCCGGCGACGCGCTCGTGGTACTGCGGGTCCTCGGCTGCCGTGTCGAGGACCACGACCTCGCCATGGCGAGGCACGACGGCGTTCACCCCGAGGTCCCGTTCGATGCGTTCGCCCAGGGCGAGCGCGGAGTCCGGCTCGCCGTGGGTGCAGAACACGAGGGACGGCCGGGGGTGGAGCTCCACGAGCCAGTCCAAGAGCTCGGAGGCGTCGGCGTGGACGGAGAACTCACCGTCCCGCGCGATCTCCGCCTTCACCGGGACGTACCGGCCGTGCATCTTCAGCTGGGTGGCACCGCCGAGCAGGGCGGCACCCCGCGTGCCCGCGGCCTGGTACCCGGCGAGCACAATCGCGTTGTCAGGGTGCGGGAGCATCCGCTCGAGGTGGTGCACCGACCTTCCGCCGGTGAGCATGCCCGATGAGCTCAGGAAGACCGCGGGCTTCCGCTTCCCCGGGGCGGTCAGCTCCCGCGACTCGTCTGCGGTGCGCACCTCATGGATCTGGGGCCGGTCGATCTCCGCATCCAGGTCGAAGTCGGCCTTCAGCTCCTCGGGCATGTCGCGGTAGACGTCGAGGGCGTCCAGCGCCATGGGGCTGTTCACGTAGGTCGGGAGGGAAGGGATCCTGCCATCGCGGCGCAGTTCGTGCAGCACCTTGAGGACACCCTCCATGCGATCCACCGCGAAGGCGGGGATTAGCACGGATCCGCCGCGCTCCGCAGTCCGGCGGATGACGTCCGCCAGGAGCTCGTGGGGGAGGTTCTCGGGCTCGGGGTGGTCGCGGTTTCCATAAGTGGACTCCACGACCACCACCTGGGCACCCGGCGGTACCTCGCGGGGCCGGAGCACGGGATGGTCGTGCCTGCCCAGGTCGCCCGAGAACAGGACCGAGGCATGCGCCGTCGTCAGGTTGACGGACGCGGAGCCGAGGATGTGGCCCGCCCGGGTGAAGCGGAGCACGATGCCGTCGCCCAGGTCGAAGTCCGCGTCGAAGTCCAGCTGTTGGAGAAGGGTCAGGGTGTCCTCGACGTCCTTGACCGTGTACAGCGGCAGCGGGGGGTCGTGCTTGCTCCAACCTCCCTCGGCCGCGTCCTCAGCATCCCGCTCCTGCAGGTAACCGGCGTCCTTCAGGACGATCTCCGTGAGCCGGCGCGTGCCCTCCGTGCACCACACGGGTCCGATGAAGCCCTGTTTCACGAGCGCGGGGAGGTAGCCGGAGTGGTCGAGGTGGGCGTGGGTGAGGACCACGTCGGTGATCGTGGCCGGGTCCAGCGGGAAGTCCTCCCAGTTCCTCAGGCGCCACTGCTTCTCACCCTGGAACATGCCCGCGTCCACGAGGATGCGGCGTCCTTCGAGCGTGAGGAGGTACTTGGAGCCGGTCACGGTGCCGGCGGCGCCGAGAAACTGGAGGGTGGCGTTCGGTTGGCTGCTCACGCCTCCACTCTCGCGGTGCCGGCGGATGGCGTCAACGATCCGCGCGGAGCCAGTGATCCGCCGGGGACCTGCCGACCTCGATCCGGAAGAAGGTGGCGAGCGCGGCGAACACGAGAAGACCGGGACCGGTGGAGAACAGGAGGCCGCCCAAATAGTGCCATCCCGAGTTGTACAGCGGCTCCGCCGTCAGGGAGGCAGTGCCGCCGGCCACCATGTAGGCGCCCCACGCACCCGCCGTCACAGCGACGCCACCCAGCCACAGGGCCACCTCCCACGACGGGCTACCCGCCGGCCTCGAATACTGCCGGCTCCGCCGCGCAACGGTGTTCCACTCCGCGCCGGTCCGCAGGATCGCATATCCGCCCGCCAAACCCCAGAACGCGGCGACGGGGTAAGCCGCCGCCATGTCCGCCGGCCGATGCCACGTCTCGACGAACGCCCCTGCGCCGACGGCGGTGGCGAAGGCAGCGCCGAGCGCCGCCGTCGCCGGGCGCCAGCGAGGGGCGACGACGAGGAAGACAGCGATCGCCGCCGCCGCGGCGAAGGTGGTGTGCCCGGAGGGCATCGAGTTGCCGGTGTGGTACGGGACGCCGTTGGCCAGTTCCGGTCGCACGAGGAACACGTTCTTCAGGAGCTGGGTGGTCACGTTCGCCGCGCCGAACGCAGCAAACGCGATGAGGGACGCCAGCCACCGCCTGCGCCACACCGTCACCACGAGGAACGTCGCGACCGCGAGCGCCCCGACGATCTCCGGGAGCCACCGGAGCACCACCAGGCCCGGACCCCGCAACGACTGCAACCGGGTCCTTGCTGCCTCCATGGCAACATGCTCTGCGAGCTGGCCGGTGGAAGTGGTGACGAAGACACCGTACACCGCCAGGAGAACCGCGCCGCTCGCCGCCATGGCGAGCACCCACAGCCACGCATGCGCCGCCGGGGCCCGGCCGGAGGAGCGTTCGCGGACTGGCATGGGGCAATTGTGCCTGACAGTCGCTGCGGAACCTCGGCCTCAGCGCATCGAGCGGGCCAAGGCGCGGCGGTCAAGCACACGGACCCACCCTCGACCGGTGGAGATCGCTCCTTCTGCCCGAAGCTCACCGAGCGCCCGCGCCGTGGACTCCCGCGTGGCACCCACCCAGTCGGCCAGGGCACCCTGGGTGATCTCGACACGGCCGTTGCCCGGGTCCGGGCAACGTTGCTGCATCGACAGGAGGTGGCCGGCCACACGCTCCCGCGTGCTCATGCCACATCTCACCGCCAGTTGCCCGATCGATCGACGGACCTCGCGGGACAGCTCCGACAGCATGAGGACGGCGAGACGAGGATCCGTTTC
>JBNJCY010000215.1:0-4338 GCA_051744325.1 Actinomycetota bacterium | reverse complement strand
CCATCATCACCATGACGATGGCCTGTTGGGACAGCGCCCCGAAGATCCCCACTCCGACCAGTGCGGCTGCCACCGTGAGCAGCAGCTGGAGCAGCAGCATCTCGTTCACCGCGGCAACCCTCCCGGGACGGGGTCACACGGTCGGTGGCGGCTCAGGTCCGGGCCGAACCGGTCGTAGCGGCCTCGTCCGGTGGCCAGCACCGTCCCAGCGATGATGGTGGCGAACAGGCTGACGCCCACGACGATCATGACGAGCATGTACTCGCCCATCACGGCCTGCCCGATCTGTACGGTCGGGTCCGCCGGCGGGGTACCGGTGCGGACCGGCCAGTCCGCGAGCCAGACCCCGGCGGCGAGGGCGAGGAACACCGCTGCGCCGCCGACCGCCGACCCCTTCGCGTTGTGCACCATGGTCATGGGCATCAGCCCCGCCGGGTTCATCATGAACATGATCATGAACACCGCCATGATGGCCATCTCCATGGTCATCATCAGCGCGGTGACGAGCCCCAGGTAGTGCAGGTCGAGGACAAGCATGATCCCGGCGACGGCGAGGAAGGAGGCCAAGAGGGCGAAGGTGGCCCGGGCCATGGAGTCCACGACGAAGACGACAGTCCCAAGGGCGACGGCGACCACACCCAGCATCACCGCTGCGACGGACAGCACATCACTCACGGGCATTTGCGGTTGCCTCCATGTTCGGCTCGTGTCCTTGCCGGGGCGCTTGCCCCCGGCAGCCCTGTCGGGTGCTCGTCGGTTCTGTGAATGACGCGGCTTGCGGCTGTCACGGGTAGAACCCGTTCACCGCGAGGACGGCCACTACGAGGGCCTGGAGCATCGTCAGCGGCACCAGCACCATCCAGGCGACCTCGACGAACCGGTCCGGTCGGAGAGTCGGCAGCCGCCGTCCGACGACGACGAGAAGCACGACAACTGCGAACGTCTTCAGCAGGAACCAGACCGGCCCAGGCAGTGCGGGACCCGTGTGCCCACCGAGGAAGAGCGTTGTCGCCATGCCGGCGGTGGCACCCAGGAAGACCGCTCGGCCGGCCTCGACCAGCAACCGGTCCGGCCCGGACAGCTCGGCGAGCACCCCGCCTGCGATGTCGGCCCCCGCCGGCGCGGCGAACGGACCCCAGAACGCGAAGGCCGCACCGCCTGCGAGGAACACCGCAAAGGCCAGCGGCATGGAAACGACGAACCACAGGTCCACCTGCGCGGCGACGACGTCAGTGGCGCGCAGAGAGCGGGCCCCGATTCCGGTGGTGATGAGAGCGAACATCAGGGGCAGCTCGTACGCCAGACCCTGGGCCAGGAACCGGTATCCCCCAATGAGGGGGTGTACCGCGTTGGGTGCCCACCCCACCATCCACACCGCCGCCCACAGCAGCGCTTCGCTCGCGTTGAACCAGACCAGGTCCGCACCGGTGGAGATCAGGCTGCGGCCGGTCAAGGGAATCACCGCCACCGAGAGCAGAGCGAGCACCAGCACCGCACCAGCGCCGATCTGGCCGAGCAACCGGTCGGGCGCAAGAGTGGTGCGTCGCTGCTCGATCAGGGCACGGAGGACCGACCGCACGGGCTCCACCGCAGCGCCGAGCCGTCCACCGCTGAGGACCACATGGTCCACGGCCGCCACCAGCACGCCGAGGGAAAGGCCGACGGCAACGACCAGCGCGACCGCAGGAATCGCGCCGTACGCATCTGCCAGGGTTGGGAACTCAGTCATGGGCGCTCCCTGCACCCGCCGGAACACGAGCGTGGGTGAGTTGCACGCTGGCTACCGCCAGCCTCGCCGCGGAAAGTTCCAGGCCGTCGAGGGCGGGAGCCAGCTCGTCCAGAGTGACCGGCTGGGCAGCTGCCCCGCGCTGAGCCGTGTCGCACCAGCGACACACCCGCTGCAACACGTCCCCGTCGCCCAACCCGGGCGTGATCCCGCGGACCGACCACGCCAGCGCCCGGGAGCGGCTCACCTTCCGGGTGAGGCGGTTCACCAGCTGCAGGGTTCCCGGCTGATCGGGCAACGAGCGCCGAGCGTCCCGAGCCTCGCGGGCCTCCCGCGCCGCCGCAGGCCACCCTGCCACGACCAGGAACCGACTCAGAGCGTCGAGAGCACGAACAGCCTGATCTGCCGGCTGGTCCGGTGGCGGCTCGTCGGTCCAGCTCAGGTGAGTGTCGCTGAGCACGTCCCCCTGCATGGCGGCTCGGAGAACGAGGCCGGTGGGCCAGCCGGGCAGCACCGGTCCCAGTCGGACGGTCAAGGTGTCGAGGGTGAGCCCGTCGCGATCCGTGGAGGTCGTTGCCATCGGGAGACCCGCGACCTCGCCACCATGCCCGTCGTGCCCGCCGGTGTGTTCCTCGTGCCCGCCGGTGTGGTCGTCGTGCCCGCCGCCGTGTTCCTCGTGGTCCGTGTGCGCCTGGTGTGAGGCGGCGCCCATCTGACGGGCGGACGGCGGGCCAAGGTTCCCCGCAGTGCGTCCTGCCTCCAGCAGCATGGCCGGGCGGTCCATGGAATCCTCCCGCACCCAGGCGGCAACGGTCAGCAGCGCCCCTGCAGCGGCATCGAGTTGGGTGCCCACGGGTCCAGCCGTGACCAGTGCGCGGTGACGTGGGGCCGGTATCTGGGACCACAGCAGCTCGGCGGCGGCGGAAAGTTGGTCCCCGAGCCGGCCAACGGTGAGCAGGATGTCCGTTCGGGCGGGTGACTCCGCGAGCACCCATCCCCGACGGTCGAGCTCCGCCTCGAGGTCCCACCTGAGCTCCGTCGCCCCTGGTCCGTCCACGACAAGGACGCGGGGCCGTGCCAATGCCCACGATGCGAACCTCGAGCTCACGTCCACCGCAAGGCCCCCTCGCGCCACACGTACAGCACGCCGACGAGCAGGAGCAGGAGGAAGACGAACATCTCCACCACGGCGGCCGCGCCGAGTTCGGCGACGACAACTGCCCACGGGTACATGAAGACCATCTCCATGTCGAACGCGAGAAAGAGCACCGTCACGGCGTACCAGCGCACGTGGTAGCGGGAGACAGCGTGCTGCTCGGGAAGGGCACCCGACTCGAAGGGCAAAGACTCGGCGGGCCGCTGCGCGCGGGAGGCTGCACGGGCGAGCGCGAAGATCCCGCCGACGAGGGCCAGCGTAGCCAGGAGCATCGAGACGGCCGCTGCCATCGAACCTCCTCTGACCCTCGTGGGGATTGCGCGGGATATGGAAGGGCGCCTTCCGCAACTGTATGCCAGTTGGGGTTGCCGGGTCGGTGGGCGGCCACCGCGACCGTGGCGGCGCCCCGGGTCAGGTCCATGTGCACTCCGTCAGGTCGGCGGCGAGGCTCTCGAGGACTCGTGCGCGCGTTTATGAATGTGTTGCGCTGCAGCGGGTCGAGGCCCCGGCGCCGAAACTGAAGGATCTGGATCAGGGCGTTCGAGGGATGGTCCTCCGGGTAATTTGGGTGGTGTGGTGGCCCTCCGCGGGGCCCCCGTGGGGGCACGCACTCGGGTGGGTTCGCCCTGACTCGTGCGGGTGCATCGTGGGCGCAGGACGAGTGGTCGGGTTATCTGTGTGGGTCCGTGGGCAGGGCGTTGATGACCCATAGTGCGATGGTCATGGTGTCTCCGTTCGAGGACGTCGGGTAGGCCACTTGAGCCACCGCGCCCGGCGCTGCGGGCGTCGTTGGGGGGTGGGTTGGTGAGTCCATTCTCGCTGGTCACAGGAGATGTTCGCCCATCACGACCCACCCAGCCAAGTCCCAGATGCGGCGGATTCAGGTTCAGGCCGGCGTCCCCGGGACGACGGGAAGCGCCATCGTGGTCCAGTTGTGCATCCCGCCCCGGTAGTAGCGGATGCGGTCGACCGGGAAGCCGTCGTCCACGAGGTTGCGGATCGCGGTGGGTGACTGGGGGCACTGCGGTCCGTTGCAGAACAGGATCACCAGGGCGTCGTCCCCGAGATCGCCGCGGCGCTCGATGGCGCGGTTGAACGGCACGCTGATCGCCCCCGGCAGAGTCGAGTCGGAGAAGAATTCTTCGGTCCGGCCGTCGACGAGCAGGGCGCCGTCCGCGACGAGGTCCATCAGCTCGAGCTCACCGATGGTCTCCACACCCGGTGCGGGAGACATGGGCTGCAACTCTCCCCAGGTGGTGTCGACCGCCACCATGTCCGGCTCGTCCAACGGCACCGGAACCATCTGCGGGGGGGCCTGACGCCGACGCTGCAGTCGTTGCAGGCGCTCCGTCGGGGACGTGCCCGGTGTGTTCTCGTGCTGACTCATCATCATGCTCGTTCCTTTCGTTCTCTCTTTGCTGTGTTCCCGGCTCGAGCCGGGGAGTTCGTGGTCGAC
>JBNJCY010000214.1:0-4367 GCA_051744325.1 Actinomycetota bacterium | reverse complement strand
TGCACCGGGACACCGAGCTGACCGCCTCCCCGGACCTCCCCGCGCTCGAGGAGGACGTCCTCGCCTTCTGGAAGGAGGACGGGACGTTCCAGGCCTCGATCGACCAGCGCGACACCGGTGAGGACGGCGCGAACGAGTTCGTCTTCTACGACGGCCCGCCCTTCGCGAACGGCCTGCCCCACTACGGCCACCTGCTCACCGGGTACGTGAAGGACGTCGTCGGGCGGTTCCAGACCCAGCGGGGGCGCCGCGTCGAACGCCGCTTCGGGTGGGACACGCACGGCCTGCCCGCCGAGCTCGAGGCCGAGCGCATCCTCGGCATCACCGACAAGACCCAGATCGAGGAGGTCGGCATCGACGTCTTCAACGACGCCTGCCGGGCCTCCGTCCTCACCTATGCGAAGGAGTGGGAGGACTACGTCACCCGCCAGGCCCGCTGGGTGGATTTCGAGAACGACTACAAGACCATGGACACACCCTTCATGGAGTCCGTGATCTGGGCGTTCAAGCGGCTGTACGAGAAGGGGCTGGCGTACGAGGGGTACCGCGTCCTGCCCTACTGCTGGAAGGACCAGACCCCGCTGTCCAACCACGAGCTGCGGATGGACGACGACGTCTACCAGGACCGCCAGGACCAGACGGTGACCGTTGGTCTGCGCCTCGAGACCGGTGAGCTCGCCCTGATCTGGACGACGACGCCGTGGACGCTGCCCTCGAACCTCGCCGTCGCCGTCGGCCCGGACATCACCTACGCCACGGTGGTGCCCAGCGAGGGCGAGCTTGCGGGGACACGTGTGCTCCTTGCCGAGGACCTCATCGGCGCGTACGCCAAGGAACTCGGCGAGGATCCGGAGGTCGTGGAGCGCCGCACGGGCTCGGAGCTGGTGGGGCGGCGCTACGCCCCGATCTTCGACTACTTCGTGGCGCACGACGCCCCGGGCCCGAACGCGTTCACGCTCATTCCCGGTGACTTCGTCACCACCGCGGACGGCACCGGCCTCGTGCACATGGCCCCCGCCTTCGGCGAGGACGACATGGTCGCCTGCCAGGCGTGGCGGATCGGCACCGTGGTGCCGGTCGACGACGGCGGCCGCTTCACCTCCGAGGTGTCCGACTACGCGGGGATGCACGTGTTCGAGGCGAACCTGCCCATCGCCCGTGACCTGCGGGACTCCACCGGGCCGCTCGCGCGGCGTCCTGCCCACCAGCGGGCCGTCCTCGTGCGGTTGGCCTCCTACAACCACTCCTACCCGCACTGCTGGCGCTGCGGCGAGCCGTTGATCTACCGGGCGGTCGGCTCGTGGTTCGTGCGCGTCACCGACTTCCGGGACCGGATGGTGGAGCTCAACCAGCGGATCACCTGGGTTCCGGAACACATCAAGGAGGGGATCTTCGGGAACTGGCTTGCCGGCGCCCGCGACTGGTCCATCTCCAGGAACCGCTACTGGGGCAGTCCGATCCCGGTGTGGAGGTCCGATGACCCGGACCACCCGCGCACCGACGTCTACGGCTCGATCTCCGAACTGGAGCGGGACTTCGGCGTGACGGTCACCGACCTGCACCGCCCCTTCATCGACACCCTCACCCGGGCCAACCCGGACGACCCCACGGGTAGGTCCACCATGCGGCGCATCCCTGACGTCCTGGACGTGTGGTTCGACTCCGGCTCGATGCCGTTCGCGCAGGTCCACTACCCCTTTGAGAACACGGACTGGTTCGACCACCACTTCCCGGGCGACTTCATCGTGGAGTACATCGGCCAGACACGCGGCTGGTTCTACACGCTGCACGTGCTCGCGACCGCGCTGTTCGACCGTCCCGCCTTCCTGTCCTGCATCTCCCACGGCATCGTGCTCGGCAACGACGGGCGCAAGGCCTCGAAGAAGCTGCGCAACTACCCCGACCCGCAGGAGATGTTCCACACCTACGGCTCGGACGCGGTGCGATGGAGCCTGATGTCCTCCCCGGTGCTCCGGGGCGGCAACCTCGTGGTGACGGAGGAGGGCATCCGCGAATCCGTCCGCCACGTGCTCCTGCCGCTGTGGAACACCTGGTACTTCTTCTCCCTCTACGCCGGCACCTGCAACAGGGGCGAGGGCCTCCTCGCGCGCGCCGTTGACATGGAGGACCCCGAGGCACTGGCCGGACTCGAGGTCATGGATCGCTACGTCCTCGCCCGTACCCGGGACCTCGCGGAGTCGGTCGGCGTTCTGCTCGAGGACTACGACCTCCCCGCCGCGTCCCTCGCCATCCGGGACCACCTCGACCTGCTGACCAACTGGTACGTGCGCACCACCCGCGACAGATTCTGGGAGGAGGACGCCCGTGCGTTCGACACCCTGTACACCGCGCTGGAGGTGCTCACCCGGGTGATGGCGCCCCTCGCACCGCTCGTGGCCGAGGAGGTGTGGCGCGGTCTCACCGGAGGCCGGTCCGTCCACCTCACCGACTGGCCGGAGCTGCCCGAGACGGTGGCGGACCCTGATCTGGTGGCCGCGATGGACGAGGTGCGCGCCGTGGTCTCCGCCGCGCACGCGCTGCGCAAGGCGGGCAGGCTGCGTGTCCGCCTCCCGCTGCGCACCCTGCGTGTGGTGACGCCACACCACCGGGCCCTCGAGCCGTTCACCGGGCTCATCGCCTCGGAGGTCAACGTCAAGGAGGTCGCGCTCGCCGATCCGCAGGGCTCTGGCCTGGAGGTCCGCGAGGAGCTCACGATCCTGCCGCGGACCCTGACCGGGGAGATCCGCAGGCTCACCTCGAAGCTCTTCGCGGCCGTGCGCGCCGGTGAGTGGGAGCGGGTGCGGGCCGGAGTGCGGTTCCCGGGCGTGACGTTCGACGGCGCCCCGGTCGTGCTCGACGAGGGCCAGTACACCCTCACCACCGCGGTCACCGCGGAGACGGGCACTGTCGCGACCGTGCTGGACTCCGGCGCGTTCGTCGTCCTCGACACCACGGTGGACGAGGAACTGGAGGCCGAGGGCTACGCGCGCGACCTCGTGCGCCTCGTCCAGGATGCCCGCAAGGAGGCCGGGCTGCACGTCGCCGACCGCATCGAGCTCGCCCTCGCCCTGCCGGCGTCCCGGATGGCGTGGCTGCGGGCGCACGAGGAGATGGTGTGCCGTGAGACGCTCACCGTCGAGCTCACGACCCGGATCGGTCCCGAACTCGCCATCGAGCGCCTTGGGAAGGTGGAGGAGTGAACGCCGAGGAGCGGGTCGAGGAGATCTACCGCGAGATCCTCACCAGGGCGCCGGAGCACGACGTCCAGCCCTCGCTCGACCGGGTGCAGGCGGCGTGCGAGCTGCTCGGCGATCCCCAGCGTGCCTTCAGGACCATCCACCTCACGGGCACCAACGGGAAGACGTCCACCGCCCGCATGATCGAGGGCCTCGCCTCCTCGATGGGGCTGCGCACCGGGCGCTTCACCTCCCCGCACCTGCACAGCGTGCGCGAGCGGATCGCGATCGACGGTGCCCCCATCAGCCCGGAGGCCTTCGTCGCGGCGTGGGAGGACGTCGAGCCCTACGTCGCCATGGTGGACGCCCGGTCGCAGGCCGAGGGCGGGCCGCGGCTGAGCTTCTTCGAGGTCTTCACCGTCATGGCCTTCGCTGCCTTCGCGGACGCCCCTGTCGACGTCGCCGTCGTCGAGGTGGGCATGGGCGGCCGCTGGGACGCCACGAACGTCGTCGAGGGGGACATCGCGGTGCTGACGCCGGTGTCCTACGACCACCAGCGCTGGCTCGGCTCCACACTGCGGGAGATCGCCGGCGAGAAGGTCGGGATCATCAAACCCGGCTCGTCCGTGATCTCTGCTGAGCAACGCGAGGAGGTCTCCGGCATCGTCGCGGTCGCCGCCGCGACGGCGGGCGCACGACTGCTCGAGGAGGGCCGCGACTTCACCGTCGCCCGGAGGGACATGGCCGTCGGCGGGCAGGTGATGACCCTGCGCACCCCGGCCGCGACCTACACCGAGATCCCGCTCTCCCTCCACGGTGAGCACCAGGCCCACAACGCCCTGCTCGCACTGGTCGCTGTCGAGGCGTTCTTCGGGGGCGGGGCGCTGCCCGGGGATGTCGTCGAGGAGGCGTTCGTCCGCACCCGCTCGCCGGGCCGCCTCGAGGTGGTGCGCACCTCGCCCACCATCCTCGTGGACGCCGGCCACAACCCGGCGGGCATGGTGGCGGTGCGCGAGGCCGTCCAGGAGGCCTTCGCCTTCGATCGACTCGTGGGGGTCGTGGCGTGCATGGCGGACAAGGACGCCGAGACGATGCTGTCCGAGCTGGAGCCGCTCCTCGACGAGGTGGTCATCACGCGGATGCACTCCTCGCGGGCCATGGACGTCAGCGACCTGTACGACATCGCCCGCG
>JBNJCY010000213.1:0-4368 GCA_051744325.1 Actinomycetota bacterium | reverse complement strand
GCGTCGCACTCGGCGAGCAGGAGTTCGGCCAGGACGGCGGCGTGGGTCTGCTGGTCACGTTCCGCGGCGGTGATGAGGTCGCCGGCCTGGGCGCGGATGGTGGGTAGGTGCAGGGTCCGGCAGGCCGCGTCGATCCCGGCCCAGGCGGCCTGCTGGGTCAGCCCGGCCCGTCGGGGGCTGGGGCGGCCCGTCGCCGCCGGGGGTGGTGTTGGTCGGGGCGGCGCGGGTATGGTCGTGGTGGTCATGAGACGGTTTGGCCATCCTGACCGGCGGTGGGGCCGGTCGCAACGGTCACGGGGTGGGGTGGTGGCGCCGCGGCGGGTGCCGGGACGTCCAGGGGCGGGTGGGAGTGGGTACGGCGGGACAGGAGTTCGTCGTAGGCCGCGACGTTGGGTAGGGGCCGGTGCGCGCCGGGCAGGTCCTCCAGCACGCCGGGACGCCCGGGGTCGGCGGGGCGGGTGGGCAGCGGGATGACGTGGGCCCCGGCCGGGTCGGTGGTCCGGGTGGCGCGGCGGGCTTCCACGGCGACGACCTCGGGGTTCGCCGTCCCCAGCGACAGGGCGGCCTTCATGCCGGTGATCACCGCGTCGGCGGGTAGGTGGCGGTGCAGGAGGAGGACCTCGATCAGGGCCCGGGTGGCGTCACGGTCACCGCGGGCCTTGCGGGCCGCCGCCCAGTACGCCTCATGGGTCGGGGTGAACGCCCCCGAGGCCCGGGCCTGGACCAACGCGGTGGAGCCGGGCAGGGCGCCGGGCTTGCGGGTCAACACCTCGAGGTAGTGGTCCAGGTTAAGGACCTGAGCGCCGCGCACGGTGGAGCGTTCGTGGGCTGCGACCAGGCGGTTGCCGTCGTAGACCAGCACCTCCCCGGCGCGGAGCAGGACCCGGACCCGGGCGCCGATCAGGCGGGCCGGGACGGAGTAGTGGACCTGCCGGACGCTGATACGGGCGTAGCGGTCCACCCGCGGGGTCAGGGTCAGTCCGGTCTCGAACGGCTCGGCCGGCAGTGGGCGCAGCACCGCCTGCTCCGCGGCCGCGAAATGGGCCCCCACCGTGGTCGTGCGGTTGCCGATCCGGCGGTGGTCGTCCTTGGCGTCGTAACCGGCCAGGGCGGCGTTCAGCTCGCTGATCGAGGCCACGACCGGCATTGGGACGAGGTGGGTGCGGCGGAACCGGCCGCCCTCGCCCTCCACCCCACCCTTCTCGTGGGCGCCCTCGACTCCCGGGGCGCAGTAGAACGCGTCGAAGCCGTAATGGGAGCGGAACGTCACCCACCGCCCCGACTCGATCCGGGACCGGCCGAACAACACCCGCGAGACCGCGGACTTGAGGTTGTCGTAACGGATGTGCACGGTCGGGACCCCGCCCAGGGCGGTGAACGCGTGCACGTGGCCCTCCAGGAACGCCTCCTGGGACTGGGACGCGAACACCCGGTGCACCGCCCTGCCCGAGTGCGACAGGCGCAGCGTGAACAGGAAGACCTTCGTCTTGACCCCGTCCAGGATGATCCACAGGTCGGCGAAATCGACTTCGGCCTCCGCCCCCGGGTCGTGGGTCTGCGGCACGAACGCCTCCTGAACGGTGCGGCCGGCCTCGGCCCAGATCTGTGGGCGACGGACATGGACGTAGTCCCGCACCGTGGAGTACGTGATGCCCTCGATGTGGTGCTCCTCCACCAGGCGCGCCAGCACCCGCCGGGCAGTGTGCCGCTGCTTCCTCGGAGCGTCCAGATCCTCCCGCAACATCCCATCGATCAGACCCCTGACCGGGTCCAGTCTCGGCGCGGCCCGCGCCGGGACCTTCCGGGGCGGCGGCTCCGCCGCCCCCAGCGCCGCCCGGACCGTGCGCCGGTGCACCCCGTACCGCTCCGACAACCCCCGGATCGACAACTCCTCCCGGCGGGCATCCCGCCGGATCGCCTCGAACAACTCCACCCTTGACCTGACCATCCCGACCTCCTGCACCGACGCGGACACAACCGCGCTCACCGTGCAGGTGGGGCCAACTCGAACCGTCACTACCACCCCGGCGTGTCGTCAGGTGGGGCCAGAACAGACCGTCACACCACGCTACGAACCCCGCGAGGTGGGGCCAGACCAGAACCACACAACCAGCAACAACACCCACCCAGCGGGGCCAAACCAAGCCGTCGCAATGGGGCCATTTCAGAGTGACATGGCCACTCCTCGCCGCCTACCACTACCAGCCCAACCTCGAGCGCCGAAACCACCTCCTCAAAGGCCCCAGGAAGTCGCACTGTGATTCCCCCCGGATCGTGGAGGGTTTGGTTATGCGGCTTCCCGGGCCAGGACTCCTGACATCGCGGCCTTGGATTTCTGGCTTGTGATGTCTCAGGACATGGGTGACAGTTCTGTGTCAGGACATCGGTGACACTTGGTGTCTCAGGACATTGGTGACGGTTCGGGGGGCGGGACGGGGTTCTTGCGGGGGCGTCCGCCACGGTTGCGGGTCGGATCGGTCTGGGCGTGGTGGGAGACGTAGGTGATGTTCTTCGCGGGCCAGGGGTGCTCAGCGAGGATCTGGCCGTCGAGGTCGGCGAAGATGACGCCGTGGGGGTCCCAGATGGCGTGGATGGTGTGTCCTGCGAGGGGGTGGGAGATCAGGAAGCTGACGCCTTTGATGTTGACGGTGCCGTTGGCGTAGATGGTGAGCTGGCGGTGTCCGTCCGCGAGACGGGTGCCGCGCGGGGCAGGGGCCGCGGGGGTGCCGGTGGGCTCTGGGAGCGTGGCAGCGGGTAAGGGTATGACGGGCTGAACGGGCGCGGGGGCCGGGCGTGGGGGCTCTGCTGGGACGGTGGCGTGCCATGCCTGGTGGGGGGTGATTCGTCCGGGGAGGCCCTGGTGGGGGCGTTGGGTGTTGTAGATCTCGTCGAAGCGGTCGACTTGGGCCTGTAGGGCGGCGATCGATTCGGCGAGGGGTTGTTTGTCGAGGAATCGGAACAGGGTCTGGTGGAAGCGCTCGTTCTTGCCCTGGGTGGTCGGCTTGTAGGGCTTGCCGGTCATCGCCGTGACGCCGAGGGAGGCCGCGTAGGTGACGAGCTGGCCCTGCCAGCCGCGCCGGGAGGGGTTGAGGGCCATCCCGTTATCGGTGAGTAGCCGCTGGGGCACCCCGCGGGCTGAGACCCCTTTCCGGAAGACCGTCAGGGCGCCTTCGCTGGTCTCGCCGGCCGCGACGTGGGAGGCGACGGCCAGTCGGGAGTGGTCGTCTTGCAGCTGGAAGATCACGCACGTGCGGCCCTGGGTGAGGACGTACTCGGTGGCGTCGAGCTGCCAGCACGCGTTCGGAGCCGGATACACGAACCGGCGGTATGCGGCCCGCGGCCTCTTCTTCGGCTCCAGACGAGCCACGCCCCGCTCCCGGAAGATGCGTGCCAGCGTCGCCACCGATGGGGGCTGCAGGCCCATCGCGCGCATCTTGTCGAACACGCTGATCGGACCGTGATCCAGGCCCGAGGCCTCCAGGGCGGCACGTACCTGGACGGCCTGCTCCTTCACCTCCTCCCCCATGCGCGTCGGGGAGGACCGCGGACGCCGGGAGCGAGGCTCCAGCACCGCAGCCGGGCCCTCTTCTTTCACCCGGGCGCGGATCGCGTAGAACGTCTTGCGGGAAAGACCGTGCTCCGCGCAGAACGTGCTCACCGCCCCGCGCGGCGCGTCATCGGGCCACCGCGAGATCGCCAGACGCACACGGGAATCGACAGGCTCATTGCTCTTCTTGTTCACCTGCCAAGTCGAACCGGACGACGCCGCCCGGCCCGCACGCCCTGCCGAACCAACCCAGAAGTGTCACCACCAACACCCCCCGAAGCGTCACCGATGTCGTGACACAGAACTGTCACCCATGTCCTGCGAGATAACACGCCCGTGCCGATCGGGGGCTTGGGGGCTGGACGGCCGGTGTCGCAGGTCCCAGCTCGGGATGGCTGGGGGCTGCTGGGTGGCCCGGGAGCGCTCGAGAACCCGTACGGATCTAGCGGCACACCGCTCGGTCGATCGGAGTTGGTGTATCGATCGCCGCGGCTACGTCGCAACCCCGTGGTCTTTGGGTGTCGCGTTGGGGTTGATGAGTGACTTCCGCAGCAGTTCCGTGGTGTTGGGGTGTGCCTCAGCGCACTTGTGCGACCTCTACAACGTGGCGACGGTGCCGATGAAACACGCGCCCACCTGCGGCCATCCCGCTGGTCGTGAACTCACTCAACTGCCCAGAGTCGTGCACCCCGAGACGATCATGTTGTGGCACCCGTCCGCAGACGCTGAGTTGAGGAAGGACGCGAAGCTGCCCACGACAAAGTTGGGTCCGCGCTGTAGAGCGACGCGTACCCACCTGAAGCACCTCTCTGGCTAACCAA
>JBNJCY010000212.1:0-4408 GCA_051744325.1 Actinomycetota bacterium | reverse complement strand
CAGATCGCCCGGGTCATCGACAACCGCCTCACCGACACCACGGCGGACGTCGGCGGTCGGCTGCAGATGGACTCCACGGTCCTGTACGGCGTGGGCCAGATCGGTGGCGTCCCCACCCAGGCGCAACTCGACACCGACACGCCCTTCAACACCTACATCCACCCCGGCCTCCCGCCGACACCCATCGGGTCCCCGGGACTCGGTGCCATCGAGGCCGTCCTCAACCCACCCGAGGGGGACTGGCTCTACTTCGTGACCGTCAACCTCGACACCGGGGAGACCAAGTTCGCCTCGACCCTCGAGGAGCACCTGGGATACGTGCAGGAGTTCCGGCAGTGGAGGGACGAGAACGAGGGGTGACCCTCCTCCTGCTCGGGGCCGTCGCCCTGGCGTTGCCCGGCGCCGACCTGCCCCACGTCCTCGTGGGCGGCGGCGTCGGGGCGGTGGTGGGCTGGCTCGCCGCCACGGACCTGCGGACCCATCGCGTCCCGAACCGGGTGGTGCTGACGTCCCTCGTCATGCTCGCGGGCGTCCTGCTCGCGTGGGCGAGCTCGGACGGGGATCTCGCGCGGCTCGGGAGCGCCCTGCTGGGCGCCACCGGAGCGGGGTTCGCCCTGCTCGTCCTCTCCGCGGCCACCCGCGGGGGAGTCGGACTCGGCGACGTGAAGGTGGCCGCCCTCGTCGGATTGTGGACCGGGTGGCTCGATCCCCGGGCACCTGCTGTCGCGCTCGTGGCGGCGTTCGTCGCCGGTGGCCTCGCCGTCATCCTCGGACGCGCCGCTGATCGCCTGTCCCTGTCCACGCGTGTGCCCCTCGTGCCCGCGCTCGCGGCAGGGGCCGCCGCTGCCACGTGGTGGACGAGGTGGGGTTTCTGACCTCGCTCTGGCAGGATCGGGGCATGTTCACCTGGCAGACCGCTGGCGAATCCCATGGGCCAGCCCTGGTCGCCCTCGCGCAGGGAGTCCCCGCCGGGGTCGCGATCACCACCGACGACCTCCGTGCCGCGCTCGCCCGGCGCCGGCTGGGATACGGGCGCGGCGCCCGTATGAGGTTCGAGCAGGACGAGATCACCGTCCTCGCGGGAATCCGGCACGGGCGGACGCTCGGGTCGCCCATCGCGGTCATGATCGGGAACACCGAGTGGCCCAAGTGGCAGGAGGTCATGGCGGCCGACCCCGTGGACACCGACGTGGCGAGTACCCCGCGTGGGGCACCGTTGACCCGTCCCCGGCCGGGCCATGCCGACCTCGCCGGGATGCTCAAGTTCGGCCACTCCGAGATCCGCCCTGTCCTGGAGCGGGCCAGTGCCCGCGAGACCGCTGCCCGCGTGGTCATCGGGACCATCGCCGAGGCCGTCCTCGATCAGGTGGCCGGTATCCGGCTCGTCTCCCACGTCACCGGTGTCGGGTCGGTATCCCTGCCCGACGACGCACCCAGACCCGGGCCCGGGGACACGCTCGCGCTCGATGCGACGGCGGTGCGCTGCCTCGACCCGGAGGTCTCCGCGGCAATGGTCACCGAGATCGATGCCGCCCGGAAGGACGCGGACACCCTCGGTGGAGTCGTCGAGGTGGTCGCCTACGGCGTCCCTGTGGGGCTCGGGACGTACGTGAGCGGGCCGGAGCGGCTGGACGCCCGGATCGCGGGGGCCCTCATGGGCATCCAGGCCATCAAGGGCGTCGAGATCGGTGACGGCTTCGCCACCGCCCGACGCCGGGGCTCGCGCGCCCACGACGAGATGGCCCACGACGGACGGATGACGAACCGCGCCGGCGGGATCGAGGGCGGCATGTCCAACGGTTCACCCATCGTGGCCCGCGCCGCGCTGAAGCCCATCTCGTCGGTCCCGCGGGCACTTCGCACCGTCGACACGGTCACGGGCGAGGCTGCCAAAGCCATAAACCAGCGCTCCGACGTGTGTGCGGCCGCGCCCGCCGCCGTCGTCGCCCAGGCCATGGTCGCGATCGTCCTCGCCGAGGAGCTCCTGCACAAGACCGGGGGCGACGGACTGGAGGAGGTGCGCCGGAACCTCCGCGGCTACCTCGACTCGATCGGCTCCCCCGTCGCGCCGATCGTCGGACTGTGATCGCCATCGTGGGCGCTCCGGGGTCCGGCAAGACCACGGTGGGTGCGGCGCTCGCGGAGCGCCTCGGCAAGGAGTTCGTGGATCACGACGCCGCCGTGGCGGAGCGGTACGGGGACATCGGGGCGATCGTCCTCGACGACGGCCCGGTGCGTCTCGCGACCCTCCAGGCCGACGTCCTTCAGGAGTTGGCCGGCGCGGACGTCGTCCTGGCCGTCGGCTCCGCCGCCCTGGACGACCCGCGGTCGGCACGGGTACTGGAGGGGGCGATGGTGGTCCATCTCGCCGCGGACCTGGCGCACACCTTCCCCCGGTCCGGCCTGAACCGACCCCAGCCGCCCGGACTGGTCGGCGCCCGCCAGCTCTGGGCGCGCCTGCTGGCCGAGCGCGACGCCGCCTACCGTGCGGTGGCGGACCACGTGGTCGAGGTCGGCGACCTCGGGCTGGAGGACGTCGTCGACGCCGTCCTCGTGCTGCTGCCGGCAGGGCGATCTGACGAGCTGGGGTAGGATTTCTCAGCGCACATTCTCCCCCAACCGAAGGACTGATCGGTGGCCACCACCAACGACCTCAAGAACGGCATGGTCCTCAATTTCGACGGCCAGCTGTGGACCGTCGTCGAGTTCCAGCACGTCAAGCCCGGCAAGGGCCCGGCGTTCGTCCGGACGAAGCTCAAGAACGTCCTGTCCGGCAAGGTGCTCGACCGCACCTTCAACGCCGGCCTCAAGGTGGAGACCGCGACCGTCGACAAGCGGGACATGCAGTACCTCTACAAGGACGGCGCCGACTTCGTCTTCATGGACACCGAGACCTACGAGCAGGTGCTCGTGACCGGCGAGACGGTGGGTGACGCCGCGAACTTCATGCTCGAGGAGCAGCGCGCGATCGTCGCGACACACGAGGGCAACGTCCTCTACGTGGAGCTACCGGCCTCCGTGGTCCTGGAGATCACCTACACCGAACCCGGTCTGCAGGGCGACCGCTCATCCGCGGGCACGAAACCCGCCACTGTGGAGACCGGGTACGAGATCCAGGTGCCCCTCTTCCTCGAGCAGGGCACGAAGGTGAAGGTCGACACCCGCACCGGCGACTACCTGGGGCGCGCCAACTGATGACCGCCCCCGAGCGGCGGGTCACGGCACGCACGAAGACGCGCCGCCGCGCGGTCGACGTGCTGTTCGAGGCGGACCAGCGGGGCCGCTACGACCCGCTGGGGCTGTCCGACCTGCTGCAGGAACGGCTCGCGGTGACGGCCGCCCAGACCGCGCTGCCGCAGTACTCGGCGGACATCGTCGACGGCGTCGCGACTCACCTGTGGGCCCTCGACGAGGTGCTCGCGAACCACCTCCAGGGCTGGACGCTTGACCGGCTGCCCGCCGTGGACCGCGCGATTCTTCGGATGGCGGCCTGGGAACTCGTGTTCAACGACGAGGTCGACGACACGACCGTGGTCGACGAGGCGGTGAAGCTGGCTGCCGACCTCTCGACGGACAACTCGCCCGGGTTCGTCAACGGTCTCCTCGACCGGATGCGCCTTCTCGCGCCGGCGTTGCGCGAGGAGCTGCGCGGGACGTCCGCGGGCGCCTGACACCCTCAGGGTCCGCACTGGGCTATGCTGAGCCGCGACCCGATCCTTTAACCCCGTCCCGTGAGGCGGACAAGGAGGCACATTCTCATGTCCCGGCAGGTATTGAGCGCGACAGACATCTCCCGCTCGCTGAAGCGCATCGCGCACGAGATCCTGGAGAGGAACCACGGAACCGAGGACATCATCCTCCTCGGCATCCCGACCCGGGGGGTCCCGCTGGCCCACCGGATCGCCGGCCACATCGAGGCCACCGAGGCCCGCGTGGACGTGGGCTCCCTCGACACCACCCCCTACCGTGACGACCTGCGCAGCCAGCCGATGCGCCCCATGGAGCGCACGAAGACGCCGCTGGCGGGAATCGACGGCAAGGTCGTCGTCCTCGTCGACGACGTGCTGTTCTCGGGCCGCACGGTCCGCGCCGCGCTGGACGCCATCAATGACATCGGCCGGCCGCGGCGGGTGCAGCTCGCGGTTCTCGTGGACCGCGGTCACCGGGAACTCCCGATCCGTGCCGACTTCGTCGGCAAGAACCTGCCCACCTCCCGGGGCGAGCGCGTGCTCGTGAAGCTGGCCGAACAGGATGGCGTGGACGCCGTCGAGATCGAGGACGAACGATGAAGCACCTCCTGTCCGCCGCTGACCTCACGCACGCCGAGGCCCTCGCGATCCTCGACACGGCCGAGGCCATGGCGGAGACCCAGTCCCGCCAGATGAAGAAGCTCCCGACCCTGCGCGGC
>JBNJCY010000211.1:0-4448 GCA_051744325.1 Actinomycetota bacterium | reverse complement strand
CGACCACCAGCGCCTGGCCGGTGTGGATGACCCTCATCAGTGTGCCAGCGCCCACGCGACGATGGCGGCGGTGTACTGCTCGCGGACAGGTGACGGGGAGAGCGACAGGTCGTGGATCCCGCCCGGGAACTCCAGCACCTCGACGTGGCGGCCCAGCTTCGGGGCCAGCGCCCGGATGTGGGCGGGGTCCAGCACGACGTCGGAGGAGGCGAGGTCGTGCTGCGTCGGCTTCGTGGGGTGCCCGGCGCGGCCGGAGATCGCGACAAGCGTGGGGACGCGGATGTCGAGGCCCCTGCCGACCCTGGCCTGCAGGGACAGCACCGCGCGGAGGAAGCCGGATCGGGCGATGAAGGTCTCGAGGAGCTTGTAGCGGGGCTCGAAGTGCCACTCGCCGCCATGCCGGCGATGGAGGAACCGCGGGTAGGCGGGGCCGAGGACGTTGATGGGCAGCCTTGGCGCGACCGGGGCGAGGAGGCGCACCAGCGCGAGGCTGGGGACCACCACCCACGCCGGGCGGTTGGGCTTCAGCCACGGGGAGTTCAGGACGAGGGCGTCGATGCCGGCGTCCGGGTGGTCCGCGAAGGCCGCGGCCTGGAGCCCGCCGGTGGAGTGTCCGAGCAGGGTGACGTGCGTGTGCCCGTGGTCCCGGATCACCGCGAGGGCGGCGCGGATGTCCTCTTCCCGCACGGTGAGGTCCCTGATGTCCTCCAGGTGGGGTACCCCCTCGGAGGCGCGGCCCTGCCCCCGCTGGTCCAGGGCGTAGAACTCCACACCGGCGTCCAGCCACGCCTGGGCGTGGTGGGTGTGGAAGAAGTAGTCAACGTACCCGGAGAGGTGGAGGACCGCGCGGTCGTGTCGCCCGGAGGGGGCCTCGCGCTGGTGGACGAGGACGGCGTAGTCGGCTCCCGGGGCGTGCTTCGAGGGGGTGAGCGGCAGGATCCGGCTGACCCAGGGTTCGCCGAGGATGTCAGGCCTGATCGCGGCGGTGTTGTCCACGAGGCCGATTCTCCCATGTGCTGAGACTCACGTCCTGCGACGTGGACCAGCCCGCACGCCACCGGATAGCGTCGGAGCAGCACATCCGTGCCACCATCCAGAGCAGCCGAGAGACCTGGCTCGACGACGCTGCAGCAACCCCCCGGCCCCCGGGTGAGGGTGCTAATGCCGGGGCCGATGGAGGAACAGTTGATCACCCTGTCCGAGGTCCGGAAGGTCTACGGCGACGTCGTGGCCCTCGACGGCGTGGACCTCGAGATCGACAAGGGCACCATTCACGGCATCGTCGGGCCCTCCGGCGCCGGCAAGTCCACGCTCGTGCGCTGCCTCACCGGGCTGGACCAGCCCACCACCGGCACGATCGAGGTGGCCGGCCAGAACCTCTCCGCCCTCGCCGAGGGGGCGCTCCGCAAGGCCCGGCGCCGCATCGGGATGGTGTTCCAGCACGTCAACCTCCTCGACGCCCGCACGGCCGCGGAGAACATCGCCTACCCGATGCGCATCGCTGGCGTCCCGGCCGCTGAGCGCAGGGCCCGGGTGCAGGAGCTGCTGGACCTCGTGGGCCTCGGGGACCGCGGTGGCGCCTATCCCTCCCAGCTCTCCGGCGGCCAGAAGCAGCGCATCGGCATCGCCCGGGCACTCGCCACGGACCCGGACGTCCTCCTCTGCGACGAGCCCACCTCCGCCCTCGACGCCGCCACCACCCGCCAGATCCTCGGCCTCATCCGGGACATCCGGGACAGGATCGGCGTGACCGTCGTGATCATCACCCACGAGATGGAGGTGGTCCGGCAGGCCTGCGACGCCGTCTCGCTCCTCGACCACGGCCGGGTGGTCGAGTCCGGCCGCCTCGCCGACGTCGTCGCCGACCCGGCCACGCGGCTGTCCCACGCGCTCGTGCCGCTGCCCCCGGTGCCGGACACCGAGCTCGCTGTCCTCGACATCTTCTTCACCTCCCACCCCGGCGAGCCGACGGGGGCGCGCGTGTTCGACGTCGTCGCCCGCCTCGGCGGCGACATCACCGCCGGCACCTTCGAGACGCTCGGCGAGACCCAGGTGGGGCGGGTGGCGCTGTCCGCGCCGCACCACGACGTCGAGCGGCTGGCGCGCGGGCTCCGCGAGGCCGGCCTGCACGTGGAGGGGCGCGCGGCGCGCCTCCCCCAGGCGAGGGAGGGGAGCGACCGTGGATGAGGGCACCTGGTTCGACAACCCCGTGGTGCAGGGCCAGCTGTGGTCCGCCACCGTGGAGACCCTCGGGATGACGCTCTTCTCCACCCTGCTCACCGTGGTGTTCGGCCTGCCGCTCGGCCTCGCGCTGGTGGCGACGGCGCCGCGTGGGCTGGTCCCGAACGTCGGCTTCAACCAGGTGCTGAGCGTCATCGTGAACATCGGACGCTCCATCCCGTTCATCATCCTGATGATCTCGATCCTCCCGTTCACCCGGCTCCTGGTGGGTACCACTCTCGGCTGGGAGGCTGCGGTGGTGCCGCTGACCGTGGCGGCGATCCCGTTCTTCGCCCGGCTCGTGGAGACCGCGGTGTTCTCGGTGGAGCAGGGCAAGATCGAGGCGGCCCAGATGATGGGAGCCTCCCGGTTCCAGGTGCTCGGCGGGGTACAGGTGCGCGAGGCGCTGCCGGGATTGGTGCAGAGCACCACCGTGCTGGTGATCACGCTGATCTCCTACTCCGCGATGGCCGGCGCGATCGGTGGCGGCGGGCTCGGCGCGCTCGCCATCAACCATGGATACAACCGCTTCCAGGGCGACGTCATGGTGCTCACCGTGGTGGTCATCGTGATCCTCGTCCAGGCGATCCAGATGGTGGGCGACATGCTCAGCCG
Source organism: Actinomycetota bacterium (assembly GCA_051744325.1). GTDB lineage: Bacteria > Actinomycetota > Actinomycetes > Actinomycetales > Actinomycetaceae > UBA1383. The sequence goes on along the minus strand of JBNJCY010000211.1, from coordinate 1,613 downwards.
GCTGGTGGACCATCGCTGAGCGCCACCAGCCGGGACTCCGGAGCCCAGCAGAACATCCTTCCCGCGGGGTGACCGCCCTCGGGTCCACAACTCCACAGGCCGCGGGTACTGCGCCCCGGCCCACAACTCCACAGCCCCCCGCCCCACAACTCCACAGGCCGCGGGTACTGCGCCCCGGCCCACAACTCCACAGCCCCCCGCCCCCTGGAGCTCCGCGCCCCGCGGGGTCGCCAAGCAAAGGAAAGAACCATGAAGACCCGTCTCGCTCCCGCCGCGTTCGCTGCGACCGCCATCCTCGGCCTCGCCGCCTGCTCCGGTTCGACCTCCGATGAGGAGACCACCGCCGCCGGCGCGGCCACCGCCGAGATCACCACACTGACCATCGGCGCCACCCCCGTTCCGCACGCCGAGATCCTCGCCTACGTGGACGAGACCCTCGCGGCCGACGCGGGCATCGACCTCGAAATCGTCGAGTACACCGACTATGTGCAGCCCAATGTGGCGCTCTCCGAGGGTGACCTCGACGCCAACTACTTCCAGCACCTGCCCTACTTCGACGCCGAATTGGCCGAGAAGGGCTACGAGTTCGAGGCCTCGCCCGGCATCCACATCGAGCCGTACGGGGTCTACTCCGAGAAGTGGGGCTCGCTGGACGAGCTGCCCGACGGCGCCCAGGTGGCCGTCCCCAATGACCCGTCCAACCAGGCTCGCGCGCTCGTGCTGCTGGAGAAGGAGGGGCTGTTCACCCTCGCGGACGTCGATGACCCCACGATCTTCGACCTGGCCGACAACCCGAAGAACATCGAGCTGTCCGAGCTCGACGCCGCCCAGCTACCCCGCTCCCTGCAGGACGTGGACGCGGCGGTGATCAACGGGAACTTCGCCCTGGAGGCCGGCCTGGTGCCCACCGAGGACGCCATCGTTCTGGAGTCCGGTGAGGACAACCCGTACGGCAACATCGTGGCCTACCGGAGTGAGGACGCCGACTCCGAGGCCATCGCCGCGCTTGTCACGCTGCTGACCTCGGACGAGGTCCGCACCTACATCGAGGAGACCTGGCCGAACGGGGAGCTCATCCCCGCGTTCTGATTGTCTCGCTCGGCGCGCCCCTGGTTGTCCTCACGGATGACCTGGGGCGCGCCCGTTCAATCGGAGCCTCCGGTTGGACCTCTCTCGCACCCCCACTCGCACCCCCACTCGCACCCCCACTCGCAAACGGAGCCTCCGGATCGCTGTCTGTGATCGTCTAGGAGTAGGCCGTTTCGGCAGGGTTTCCTGCCGTGTCAGCGGCTGGTTTCCTGCCGTTTCAGCGTTAAGAATCCGGCCACGTGGTGCGTGGCGTCCTACTTCGTTGGTGGCCTCTGGATCGCACCGCAGTGGCTCCAATTCCGCGGACGCGGCCTTCTCAACGACCGTTAACCCATTGTTGGGGGTATTCCTTTCCCTTCCGGGTAAACGATCTTCCCCGTCAATGGGTTAACAATCGTTGAGGCACGGTCGGGGGAGGTCGGAGAGCAAGAACGGGCTCCGCGGGCGGTTCTGGACCTCGGAATGGTGCTGGTGGGGTGGGGCGGCGGTGGGTTTCGGGCTGGTGGGGTGGGGCGGCGGTGGGA
>JBNJCY010000210.1:0-4449 GCA_051744325.1 Actinomycetota bacterium | reverse complement strand
GTGCTCGGCGAGCGCGTCGATGAGCGTGCCGAAGGCGGGACCGTTCGCGAGGAGCGGGGTGATGTCCCGGAAGAGGACGCCCGGGCTCGGATAGTCCGGGATCTCGCGGATGTTGGCCTGGACGATGTCGGCCAGGTCGGTCAGCGGGTGGATCATCGGTGGTCCTTCTTCTTCCGTCTGGGCTGGGCCGCCTGGCCCATGTGGCCCCCTGGGATGACTGTGGTGCCCAGCACGCTGGCGGCCATGCGATCGCTCGTGGCCTCGCCGCGCTCGGAGCGCTCGGCCCGGTTGCGCAGCACGCGGGCCGTGTGAGCCGCCACCGGAGCCTCCCGGCTGCGGAGTTCGACGAGGAGCGGGGTGGCGATGAAGATCGAGGAGATGGTGGACACGATCATGCCGATGAACAGGGCGAGCGCGATGTCGCGCAGCGTTCCGGCACCCAACAGGAGAACGCCCACGAAGAGGATGGACGCCACGGGCAGCACGCCCACCACCGAGGTGTTGATGGAGCGCACCAGGGTCTGGTTGACCGCGAGATTCGCGGCCTCCGCGTACGTGACCCGGTCCTGGTCCTCGAGCCGCGCGGTGTTCTCCCGCACCTTGTCGAACACGACCACCGTGTCGTACAACGAGTAGCCGAGGATGGTGAGGAAGCCGATCACGGACGCCGGCGTGATCTCGAAGCCGATGAGCGCGTAGAGACCAACGGTGATCACGAGGTCGTGCAACAGCGCCGCCACCGCCGCGGCCGCCATCTTCCACGTGCGGAAGTAGGTGGCCATGACGAGCGAGACGAGCACCAGGAAGAGGACGAGCCCCTGCACCGCCTTCTGGGTGACGTCAGCGCCCCAGGAGGGTCCGATGTAGGTGGAGGTCACCGCCTCCGTCCCGATTTCGTAGGCCTCGGCGAGACCCGCGCGCACCGCGGAGATCTGCTCGGAGTCGAGTTCCGCGGTCTGCACCCGCAGGGTCGACCCGCCGACAGTGGTGATCCGGGGCGCCTCGGTGACGCCCTCGGCCGCGAGGACGTCCCGTGCCGGGTCACCGGACGTGTTGGCCACGTTCGACAGGGTGAACTCGGAACCGCCACGGAACTCGATGCCGGGGTTGAGGCCCCGCACCCCGAGCACGAGCAGCGACAGTGCCATGAGTGTGAGGGCGATGGTGAACCAGAGCCGCCGCTTCGCGATGATGGGGAAGGAGCGCTTGCCGGTGTAGAGGTCGTTGCCGAACCGGGCGAAACTGAACATCAGCGCTCATCCTCCTGGCCGGCGGACACGCGCGCGGCCTCCTTCTCGCGAGCGGCCTGCGCCGCCCGTCTCTCCGCGATCGTCATCGGACCGGATCGCGCGAGGGGCGCCCGGAAGGATCCCCGGCCGCGGTAGGTCATCGCCGACGCGCCGAGGCGTTCCGGGTCGAGGCCCGAGAGCCGGTGCCCCTGCCCGAAGAACCGGGTGCGGATGAGGAGCTGCATCATCGGGTGGGTGAACAGGACGACGACCCCGAGGTCCACTACCGTGGTGAGGCCGAGGGTGAACGCGAAGCCGCGTACCCCTCCGACCGCGAGGAAGTAGAGCACCGTGGCGGCCAGGAGGTTGACAGCGTCCGAGACGATGATGGTCCGCCGCGCGCGGAGCCAGCCGAACTCGACCGCGTCCTGCAGCGACCTGCCCTCCCGCACCTCGTCGCGGACGCGCTCGAAGTACACGATGAACGAGTCCGCGGTGATACCGATGGCGACGATGAGGCCGGCGACACCGGCGAGGGACAGCCGGTAGCCGGTCGTCCAGCCCAGCAGCGTGATCATGAGGTAGGTGATGAGGGCCGCCACCGTCAGGCTGGCCGCCGCGACGACGGCGAGGGCCCGGTACTGGAACATCATGTACAGCAGCACGAGCCCCAGCCCGATGGCGCCGGCGAGAACGCCGCGCTGGAGCTGCTCGAGGCCCAGAGTGGCGGAGATCTGCTCCTCGCTCTGCACCTCGAAGTTGAGGGGCAGGGACCCGAAGTTCAGCTGGTTGGCGAGGGTGGCCGCGCTCTCCCGCGTGAACGAACCGGAGATCATCGCCTCGCCGTTCGCGATGGTCGAGCTGACGGACGGGGCGGAGACCACGAGGCCGTCGAGTGCGATCGCGAACTGGTCCTGAGGTGGGGGCAGGTCCTTGAGCCGGGTGGTGGCGTCCGCGAAGGCGTCGGCGCCCTCACCGTTGAAGCTCATCGTCACGATCCAGTTGTTCGTGGTGGTCCCGGTCGTCGTCGTCTCCAGTCCGGACGCGGCCTGGGTGATCTGGGTGCCCTCGACGTCGGCCGGGCCGAGCACGTACTTGGCCGAGCCGTCGACGGCACACGCCACCGTGGGATTCGCGGGTTCGACGGTGTCGCCGCCCGCGAGGTTCGCCGGGTCGAGGCAGTCGAGCACGTAGTAGTCGTAGGCGAGCTGCTCCGTGAACCACAGCGTGGAGGAGTTGTCCGCTGGCTCGGAGGCCGGGGTGGCCGACAGCACGCCGTCCGAGTCGGCGTCCGCGGCGACGAACGCGGCCGCCTCGATCTCCTCGCGCGTCCACGTGCGGGCCGTCTCGGTCGGCTCGGCGGTCGGTTCCCCGGTGGGCTCGGCGGTGGGTGCGTCTGTGGCGGCATCCTCGCCCTGGGCATCGGCGCCCGGCTCGGTGAGCGTTGAGTCGGGCTCACCGGCCTGCTCCTCCACCGCCTCCAGGGCACCCGGGTCGATCGTCGCCGGCGAGCCGATGAAGATCACCGGGCGGAAGCGCAGCTGGGCGGACTGGCGCACGAGGTTCAGGGTCGACTCGTCCGGTTCGCCGGGCAGCGCGACGACGATGTTCTGCTGGCCCTGGCGGGTGATCTCGGCCTCGGCCACACCGGAGGCGTCGACGCGCTGCCGGATGATCTCGATCGCCTGGTTGATGTCGTCCTCGGAGATCTCCGAGCCGTCCTCGGTCCGGGGCGTGAGGATCAGCTGGGTACCGCCCTCCAGGTCGAGGGCGAGCTGCGGGGTCAGGGAGGCGTCGGAAACCCTCGACCCGATGACGATGGAGACGAGGAGGACGAGGACGGCCGCGAAAAGCCCGATGATGGGGCGGGCGGGCCGTGGGGACTTCACGGACAACGGTCTTCTTCTCTGTGGGTGGGGTGGGCTACTGGGGCCGATCCTCGGTGCGCGGCTCCTCGAGGGCAACCTCATCCTCGACGACGGCGAGCGGCGGCTCCTGGGCGCCGAAGATGGCGTCCTTGTGCCACATCGTCTCGGCGCCGGACGGGCTCTCGAGGGTGACCGTGTCGCCGTCGATGTCCACCACGGTACCGAAGAACCCGGAGTGGGTGCGCACCGGGTTGCCGACGACGATGGCGGACAGCCGCTGCTCCTTCAGCTGCGCGGTCTTCTTCTTCCCGAAGTAGTTCATCCCCACGAACAACAGGAGCATGAAGATGAGCATCAACAAGAACGGGTCCACGAGTCTTCTCCTCACAGGGGCTGAATGTCCTCGGACATTCTAGGTGATCGTCCGAACCGACCCTAATCTAATGTCAGTCCCCGATCGTGAATCAGTCGAAGAGAGACCCGCCCGCCGGCGGCTGGAGTCCCACGTGGGCGAATCCGCCGCCCGTGGCGACCCGACCGCGGGGGGTGCGGCTCATGAGGCCCTCACGCACGAGGAAGGGCTCCACCACGGTCTCCACCGTCTCCGGCTCCTCGCTGACCGAGGCGGCCAGCGTCCCGAGCCCTACGGGCCCACCGTTGAAGCGACGGCACAGGGCGACCAGGACCGCCTGGTCGAGCCGGTCGAGCCCGCGCGCGTCCACCTCGAACAGTGCGAGCGCACTCTGGGCCGCGTCCATGTCCAGCTGCCCGTTGCCCCGCACCTCCGCCCAGTCCTGGACGCGGCGCAGCAGCCTGTTGGCGATGCGGGGCGTGCCCCGCGAGCGGGAGGAGAGTTCCCGGGCGGCATCCTCGTGGAGGTGGACGCCGAGCAGCGTGGCGGAACGGTGGAGGACCTGCTCGAGTTCGCCGTCGGAGTAGAACTCGAGGTGGCCGGTGAGGCCGAACCTGTCCCGCAGCGGCGCAGGGAGGAGCCCCACCCGGGTGGTCGCCCCGACGGCGGTGAAGCGGGGCAACGTCAGCGGGATCGAGGTGGCCCCGGGCCCCTTCCCGACGATGACGTCGACCCGGAAGTCCTCCATCGCCAGGTAGAGCATCTCCTCCGCGGCGCGGGCGAGGCGGTGGATCTCGTCGATGAACAGGACGTCACCCTCCTGGAGGGAGGACAGGATGGCCGCGAGGTCACCGGCGTGCTGGATCGCGGGGCCCGAGGTCAGCCGCAACGACCCCTCGCTCTCCGCGGCGATGATCATCGCGAGGGTCGTCTTGCCGAGGCCGGGCGGACCCGAGAGCAGGACGTGGTCCGGGGCGCTCCGGCGCTGCCGCGCGGCGTC
>JBNJCY010000209.1:0-4459 GCA_051744325.1 Actinomycetota bacterium | reverse complement strand
CACGAGGCCATCACCCACGACCACGAGCACTACCCGGACGCCCACCACCGCCACGCCCATGGGGAGGACGCGTGACCCACGACCACGCGCACGCCGGCCCGGCCACACACCGCCGTCGGCTCGCCATCGCGTTCGCGATCACGGCGACGATCCTCGTGGCGGAGGTCGTCGGCGCGCTGTGGACGGGCAGCCTCGCCCTCCTCGCCGACGCCGGCCACATGCTCACCGACGCCGGCGGGCTGCTCATGGCGCTGGTCGCGGCGTCGCTCATGCTGCGCCCGCCGACGCCGTCGCGCACCTGGGGGTGGCGGCGCGCCGAGGTCCTCGCAGCCGGAGCCCAGGCGACGGTTCTGCTGGGGGTGGGACTGTTCGCCCTGGTCGAGGGTGTCCGTCGGCTGGTGGAGCCGACCGAGGTGACCTCGACGGGCCTGCTGGTGTTCGGCGTCGTCGGGCTGGTGGGGAACATCGCGTCGCTGCTGGTCCTCCGCGGCGGGCGGGGCGCCAACCTCAACATGCGGGCCGCGTTCCTCGAGGTGGTGAACGACGCGCTCGGCTCCGTGGCGGTGATCATCAGCGCGATCGTCATCGCGACGACGGGCTGGACGCGGGCCGACGCGATCGCCGGCATGCTCATCGCCCTCCTCATCCTCCCGCGGGCCGTGACGATCATCCGCGCGGCGGGAAGCGTGCTGCTGGAGACAACGCCGAAGGGGCTGGACCTGGAGGAGGTGCGCCGGCACATTCTCGCCCTCCCGCACGTCCACGGCGTCCATGACCTGCACGCCTCCCAGATCGCCACCGGCCTGCCGGTGCTGAGCGCGCATGTGGTGCTGGAGGATTCCTGCTTCCGGGACGGGCACGCGGCAGACATGCTGGCGGATCTGCAGCGATGCGTGACGGAGCACTTCGCGATCAGCGTGGAGCACTCCACGTTCCAGCTCGAGCCCGAGTCCCACGCGGACCGCGAGCGTCACCTCCACCAGTGAGGAGCCTCAGCCCACCCGCTCCAGGAAGCTGAGCACGCGCTCGGCGAGGAGGGCAGCCGAGGGCTCGTCGTAGGACGGCAGGCTGAAGTCCCCGAACAGGTGCTGGTCCCCCGGATAGAGGAAGAGTTCGCCGTCGGGCACGGAGGAGACGAGGGCGCGGGCGGCGTCGAGGTCCCCGTCGCCCGCAAACCGGGGGTCGGCGTCGTTGCCGTGGACCTGGACCGGGACGCCCTCCGGCCACTCCCCGAACTCGTCAGCCGGCAGGCATGCCTCGAAGAACAGCGCCCCTCGCGCGCCCGGCCGGGTCTGGGCGAACAGCTGGGCCGGTATCACCCCGAGTGAGATGCCTGCGTACACGAGTTCCTCCGGCAGCCCCTCCACGGCGGTGCGCGCGCGGTGGAGGAGGGAGTCGGCACCCACCTCGTGGAAGTGCGCCACGCCGTCGTCGAGGGAGTCGAAGGTGCGGCCGTCGAACAGGTCGGGGACGTGGACCACATGCCCGGCCCGGCGGAGGATGTCCGCGAAGCCCTCCACCCCCGCGGTCAGCCCCAGTGCGTGGTGGAACAGCACGATCTCGGCCATGGTCCCTCTCCCCTCGTCCAGCGGCACGATCCGACCATGATGACCGTGGTCCCCGAGTCCGGCAAGCGGTGGGGCCAGGCTCGCGATTCCGTGGGTTGGCCCGGCGGCGGCGCGATACTGTGCCGGGGGCTCGCGTGAGCCGCCGCCAGCTGCCAGCCACCCACCCGGCCCGCCGCCTCAACAGCCCCGATGGAAGTGCACCATGACGCCACGCGAACAGCTTGCCCTGGAGGACGTCACGGCCTCGCTCGAGCGGTCCTTCGACGAGAAGGACCTGACCACCGCCAACGCGACCCTGGCCACCCTCACCGCCGAGGAGACCGTCGACGTCCTCGAACGCCTGGGCCTGAAGGACCGGGCGGTGCTCTACCGGCTGCTGCCGAAGGCCAAGGCGCTCGAGGTCTTCGAGGACCTGGACCCCGCCCTCCAGGGTGACCTCGTCCACGGACTCCAGGACGAGGAGGTGGCCCAGGTCTTCGCGGGACTCGACCCGGACGACCGTGTCAGCCTGCTCGACGAACTGCCCGCCTCAGTCGCCAACCGCCTGCTGCGCAGCCTTCCCTACGCGGAACGGGACCTCACCGCCGTCGTCCTCGGGTACCCCACCGGCTCGATCGGGCGGCGCATGAACCCCGAGTACGTGGTGGTGCGGCAATCGTTCACGGCCGGTGCCACGCTCGCGCGCATCCGCGAGCGGCTCGAGGAGGCGGAGACGATCTACACCCTCCCCGTGGTGGACGAGCGGCGGCGGCTCGTCGGTGTCGTCAGCCTGCGCGAGATCCTCGCCGCCGACCCGGAGACCCCGATCGCCGAGCTCATGCGGGAGGCCGACTCCGTCCACGCGACCGACGACGCCGAGGCCGCCGCCCGCCGGTGCGCGGACCTCAAGCACCTGGCCCTGCCCGTGGTCGACGCCGAGGACCGCCTTCTCGGGGTCTTCACCGTGGACGACGCCCTCACCATCCTCGAGGAGGCCGAGACCGAGGACCACGCGCGCATCGGTGGTTCCGAGCCGCTGCGCCGCCCCTACCTCGCCACCCCGGTGCGTTCCCTCGTGCGTGCCCGCGTCATCTGGATCCTGGCGCTCGCTGCCGGGGCGGCCCTCACGGTCCAGGTACTCGAGCTCTTCGAGGCGACCCTCGCCGACGCCGTCGTGCTCTCCCTGTTCATCCCGCTGATCATCGGCATCGGCGGGAACACCGGGAACCAGGCCGCCACCACCCTCACCCGGGCGCTCGCCCTCGACGACGTCCGGCCCCGCGACATCCTCACCGTGCTGGCGCGCGAGGGCTGGGCGGGCATCAGCCTGGGCGTCATCGTCGGTGCGGCGGCGTTCGCGGTGGTCTGGCTGGCATACGATGTGGAGCTGGCCGCGGTGATCGGTCTCACCATCCTCGCGATCTGCGCATTCGCCGCCGCGCTCGGTGGGGCGCTCCCGCTGCTGGCCAAGGCGATCGGCGTGGATCCGGCGGTGTTCTCCAACCCGTTCATCACCACGATCGTGGATGCTCTCGGGCTCGTCCTGTACTTCCTGATCGCGAAGGCACTCCTGGGGATCTGACCCTCGCCGACTCCCGGAAGCCCTCAGAGCGAGACGGGCTCCACGCCCAGCTCGCCCAACAGGCCGAGGATGCGCTGCCTGATCTCGTCCCGGATGGGGCGGACGGACTCAACGCCCTTGCCGGCCGGGTCGTCGAGCTCCCAGTCGAGGTAGCGCTTGCCCGGGTAGAACGGGCAGGCGTCCCCGCAGCCCATCGTGATCACGACGTCCGAGGCGAGCACCGCATCGTCCGTGAGGATCTTGGGCTGTGCGGCGGACATGTCGATGCCCTCCTCGGCCATGGCCTCCACCGCAGCGGGGTTCACGGCGTTGCCCGGCGCGGAGCCGGCGGAACGGACCTCCACGGCATCGCCCCCGAGGGCCTCGAGATAGGCGGCGGCCATCTGGGAACGGCCGGCATTGTGCACGCACACGAACAGGACGGAGGGCTTGTCGGTCATGGGGTCTCCTTCAGTGGTGGGGGTCGGGCGTGGTCCGGGCGTTCAGATGCCCAGGGACCGGAGCAGCGCCGAGACGCGCCGCTGGAGATCGTCGCGGATGTCGCGGACGGTCTCGAGGTCCTGGCCGTGCGGGTCCGACACGTTCCAGTCCTCGTACCTCTTGCCGGGAAAGAACGGGCAGGTGTCCCCGCAGCCCATCGTGATGATGACGTCCGCGGCCCGCACGGCCAGATCCGTGAGCGGCTTCGGGTAGGACTCGGTCAGGCTGATCCCCCGCTCGGCGAGCACCTGGACGGCCAGCGGGTTCACCTGGTCCGTGGGCATCGATCCCGCGGACCGGACGTGCACCTTGCCGCCGGAGAGGTGCTCCGCGAGTGCGGCCGCCATCTGGGACCGCCCCGCGTTGTGCACGCAGACGAACAGGATCTCGGGGACGGACTTCACCACCCGGCCGTCGACCTTGGCGGCAGCAATCAGCTGTTCCTTGGCGAAGCGGCCCACGAGGATCGGCAGGTAGGTGGGGATCTTCGCGACAGGCTCGAGCGCAGCCCGCGCCTCCTCGACCGCGGCCGCGATCGACTCGCGGGTGAAGACGCCCTGGTAGGTGTAGGCGAGGTCGTCGACGAGGCGCCGGTAGTCGGGATCCCGCAACAGGCCGGCCGGGTCCCCGGACACACCTGGCGTGGGCTGGTTCTCGTCGAGCATGGGCACATCCTCACCGTTCAGGGTTGACGGAAGTGTACGGGCAGGTGTCCGGAAGGTGAACGGCGGTCACTCCGGGATGTGCACCGGCTCGAACCGCGCCAACCCGAAGTAGGTCAGGATCGTCGCTCCGAGCCCAGCGAGCAGCACGGCGATCGCCACGAGACCCCCGACCACCGGGATGAGCC
>JBNJCY010000208.1:0-4462 GCA_051744325.1 Actinomycetota bacterium | reverse complement strand
GCCGCCACGGCCGCCGGCCTTCCCGACTCCAGCGCCTCGGCATCGGCTTCCGCGAACGCCTGTTCCAGGACCTCCTCAGGGATGTCCGTGCGGGAGAGGTAGCGGGGTCGGCAGTACTCCACCTGCCGTGCGAGCTTCGGGCGGAGCGCCTCTGCTTGGGGCCCACCCTCCACGGTGACCAGCGACAGGTCGGGCCCCGGCCATGGGCCCGCCGCCACGACCGGCTGTACCTCCGCCGGGGCCTCGCCCAAGCCTCCGCCCTGCCGACGCCGCAGCTCGGCCAGCCGCATTTCCCGGTTCGTCGGCCGCCGCTCGCTCAGCCGTTGGGCGAGGTGCCGCAGCCTTGGCTCCGGCGAGCCCACGGCCTCGTCGACCACCGCCCACGCGGACGGCGGGACCAGCTGGCCCAACGCGTTCAGGGCGGCGAGGCGGACACCCTCGTCGGGATCGGCGACGGCGGCGGCGAGGGCTGGTGCGGCGTCGTCGGCGTCCGGGGAACCCATGTGGCTGAGGGTGTCGGCGGCGTGCCGGCGGATCTCGGGCGCCGTTCCGCCACGCAACGCCGCCACCAGCGCGGGGACTGCGGCCGCACCGAACAGGCCGAGCGCCACGGTGAGGCTGTTCTGGTGCTCGGAGTCGCCGCGGGAGAGCTGCGCGACGAGTGCGGGAACCACGCGTGGGTCGCGCGTCTGGGCCGCGGCCCAGTAGGCGTGCGCGGCGACGGCGTCCACGGGGTCGGCGACGAGCGGGACCAGGCGGGCGGCGTCGTCGAGGGAGCCCACCTTGCTCAGGGTGTGGAGGGCCTGGAGGCGGGCGAGCCAGCGTGGGCTGCCGAGGGCGGCGCGGACGTGGGGGAGGGCGGCGACCGGCATGCGCAGCGCGGCCCAGGTGAGGGTTTCGCGGATGTAGAAGTCGCGCTCGCGGCCGAAGCGTTCCACGATCGCGGGGGCGGCCGGATCGTGGAGCGCCTCGCCGAGTTCGAGGGCGGCGCGAAGGCGGACGTCCGGATCGGCGTCGCCGAGCAGGTCGATGAGCTCTGCCGGAGACGTCCCGCCGCCGAGGGTCATTCCTCCCACCTCCTGTACGGGCGCGGAAACGCTCGTGGCGCGGCGCCCGCAATCGTAGCCTAGGGCCCATGGACCGGACCGCGACGTCGTTGCGGACCCGTGACCGTCTCGCCGCCTGCCTCACTCACCAGGAGTTTCCACATGACCGACCAGTACGTCCTCGGCATCGACATCGGGGGTTCCGGAATCAAGGGGGCCATGGTCGACCTGACGACCGGCGAATTCGCGAGCGAGCGCCTGCGCATCGTGACGCCGTCGAAATCCACGCCTGAGAATGTGGCGCTCGTGGTCAAGGAGATCGCGGACGCCTTCGCCGACCTGGTGGGCGACAGCCCCATAGGCGTCACGATCCCCGCCGTTGTGACGCACGGCGTAACGCGGTCGGCCGCCAACATCGACAAATCCTGGATCGACGCCCCAGCGGAGGCCATCTTCCGCGAGGCCCTCGGCCGGGAGATCTTCGTCATGAACGACGCCGACGCCGCCGGCGTTGCCGAGGTCATGTTCGGCGCCGCGAAGGGACACCAGGGCCTCGTGATCGTCACCACCCTCGGCACGGGCATCGGCTCGGCGATCATCAACCGGGGCGAGTTGCTGCCCAACACCGAGATCGGACACCTCGAGATAGACGGGAAGGACGCGGAGACCTTCGCGGCGGCCTCCGTGCGCGAGAAGGAGAAGCTCAGCTTCGGCGAGTACGTCCCCCGCCTCCAGCGCTATTACGAGACGGTGGAGAAGTTGTTCTGGCCCGACCTGTTCGTGGTAGGTGGCGGGGTGAGCAAGCACCACGAGAAGTTCCTGCCGAAGCTGAAGCTCAACACGCCGATCATTCCCGCGGAGTTGCGGAACAAGGCCGGCATCGTCGGCGCGGCCTCGCTTGCAGTGGAGCGCCAGAACCACCCTGACCCGCTCCGCGCGGTCTGATCGGAGTGGCGGGCGTCGGGCCGTACCTCGCCTGATGGTGACGGTGCCCGCCGTCGCCAACGGTGGGCACCATGCTGCTGCCCCGGCGGACACTGTTCCCACTGGACCGTGCGCGCGCGAACGTGGCACGGTGGCCCCATGCCCGACTACGGCCAGGACCTCAGGTTCGGCGCCTTCCTCACACCGCTCGCCGCGGAACCCGCCCGGGTGGTGGCGGCCGCACAGTCCACGGAGCGTGCCGGACTCGACCTCGTCACGTTCCAGGACCACCCCTACCAACCCCGCTTCCTCGACACCTGGACCCTGCTGAGCTGGGTCGCGGCCCGTACGGAGCGGATCCGGCTGGCCGGCAACGTCCTCAACCTGCCGCTGCGCCCGCCGGCCGTGCTCGCGAAGTCGGTGGCGAGCCTGGACCTCCTCAGCGGCGGCCGCGTGGAACTCGGACTGGGTGCAGGGGCGTTCTGGGACGCGATCGAGGCTTTGGGCGGCCGGCGTCTTGTTCCCGGTGAGGCGGTCACCGCCCTCAGCGAGGCGATCGATGTGATCCGGGGGATCTGGGACACGTCCGGTACGGGGGTCCTCAGAGTGGATGGCGAGCACCACTCTCTGCGCGGTGCCAAGCGCGGGCCCGCGCCTGCCCACCCGGTGGAGATCTGGCTCGGCGCCTACAAGCCGCGCATGCTCCGTCTCACCGGGCGCAAGGCGGACGGCTGGCTGCCCTCCTTGGGCCGGATGGCTCCGAGTGCGATCGCCGAGGCGAACGCGATCATCGACGACGCCGCCGCCTCCGCCGGCCGCGACCCTCGCGCGATCCGCCGGCTGGCCAACGTTCCGGGGCGATTCGGTCCGGGCAGGGATGGGTTACTGTCCGGGCCGCCCGAGCAGTGGGTTGACCAGCTGACCGAACTCGCCCTCGTCCATGGGTTCTCCACATTCATCCTTGCGGGCGATGACCTGGCCGACCACGACCGCATCGCCCAGGAGGTCATCCCGGCCGTGCGGGAGGCGGTGGCTGCCGCGCGCCGTCGGGCTTGAGCGGCGGGTGGCAGCTCGGTTCGCTCCATCGGTTGGCGATACACCGGTTGGCGATACACCGGTTGGCGATACACCGGTTGGCGATACACCGGTTGGCGATACGCCCGCGGGTCGGGGTATCGCCAGTTGGTGCTATTCCTCGATGATCCGGCTCCATTCCGACGGCTGGCGATACGACATCGGTGGCAACCCCGCGAGCGTATCGGTTGCCATGGCGGGAGGGGGCCAAGGCCGCGGGGTTGCAGGCCGATCCGGGGTTCCACTTCTCCTTTCAAGGAATGCAACCTCCCGTGCACTTTTCGCGCAGGATCTGTTGCTTACAGGCCGATCCGAGGCCGCTCAACAGTGGTTAACCCATTGATGGGGAAATTGCTTTTCCGGGCCGGTAAACGATCTTCCCCGTCAACGGGTTAACGGGCGTTGAAGCCCCCGGGGAGTGGGTCCGGCGGGGCTTTGAGCCGGGATTGTGCGTGCGCGGGGACGGCGGACCCCGAGAGAGCCCTCCCGCGAAGCGATTGCGCTGGTGACCAGCCCATGGGAGCGTCCCAACCGGTCTAAACTCGATGAAGAGCGGGATGTTTTCAGCTGGCTGGAGATGACGCGATGGCGGGATCGAACTTCCTCGAGCGATTCCGCCCGTTGGGCGCCCCGGGCGCCGCGGTCTCCACCGGCAGCCCCGCCTCCGACGTCCCGGACCCCGGCACCGAGCTCGCACCGGTGTTCGCCGCACTGGCCGGCACGGTCGAGGAGTGCGAAGCCCTCGTCGCGGAGGCACGCCGCCGCGCGGACACCGAACTCGCCGACGCACGTGAACGCGCCGCCGCCGTCAAGGCCAAGGCCCGCGGTGAGGTCGGCGCCGAGCAGGCCCGGGCCGCCGCCGGCGTCCTCGAGGAGTTCTCCGCCAAGGAAGCAACCGTCCTGGACACGGCCGCTGCCAAGGCCACCGAGACGCGTGAAGCCGGCGCCGCCCGGGTTGACGATCTCGCCCGCGCCACAGTCGACCGCCTCGTCGCCGAGCTGCTGGGGGAGCCGTGAACGCCGACTGGGTCGCCGCCTCCGTCCGCGCCCGCAGCATGGCGCGCCGGCGCGTCGGCGTGACCAGGTGCCGGGAGATCGCCAAGCAACCGAGCCTCTCGGACGGCCTCGCGATCCTCGCCGACACCGTCCACCGCCCCGCCCTGGCCGGCCTCCACTCGAACGACGACGGCGCCGCCTCGCCCTCCGCCTCACGCTCGCCCTCCGCCTCGCCCTCCGCCTCGCCCTCCGCCCCCGCCTCACCCCCCGCCGCGCCGTCCCTCCGCGCGGCCGAGCACGCCGTGTGGGCCACCACCCTCTGGCAGCTCCGGGTCCTCGGCGGCTGGATCCCGAACTCGGGGCGCCCACTCGCCCGGGCCCTGGCCGCCGAGTACGAGGCAGAGAACATCCTCGCCCTGGCC
>JBNJCY010000207.1:0-4499 GCA_051744325.1 Actinomycetota bacterium | reverse complement strand
GCATAGAGCCGCTGCAGCCTCTCCAGCGAGAGTGCCGGCGGCTCGGGTTGCGGATTGATCGCGACCGGGCCGATCGGGTCGGGCAGCGGCGGGACGGGGCCGCCCGGGACCGGCACGGGGACGGGCGGGTCCGGGAAGGGCAACGGCCCGACCTCCTCCTCGAGGAGGTGCTTGATCTCTTCCGGGTCGATGTCCAGGTGTGGCGCGAGGACGTCCACGATGTCGACCACGTGGAGGAGCGGGCGCGGCCGGACCTGGATCGTGGCCTCCTGCACCTCTCCCCACACCGGGACAAAGCCGGGGTCGCCCGGCGTCGGCTCGACCTGCCATGACAGGATCGCCCGAACACGCGGGAGGACCGGGGTGGCGCACCACCGCCGTCGGGGCGCGAGCGGCACGCCGACGACGTGGACGTACGGGTGGTCGGGCCGACCGGCGCAGTCCTTGTCCTCGGCGAGGTCATGGACCCGGGCGGCCGAGACGCCGACATCCTCCCAGCCGGAGCCGTAGTCCACGAAGAACCGCACGTACTCGAGCGAGCCCGTGGCGCACGGTCCGCCCGAATAGCCGGACGGAAGCTTGATGACGATGGTGGACTCGAGCCGGTCCCGCTCGGGACTGAAGGCCACGCAGCCGATCTCCTCGTACCGCGTGTCCGCCTGCTTCAGCTCGATGACGGGAAAGTACTCCGCGAGGACCTTCTCCGTGAGAGTGCCGAAATGGTTGGGGTTCGCCGCCAGCAGCTTCGTGAACTGCGTGCGCGAGTGCTCGATCTCTGGCATTATGCCCCCCTCAGGCAATGCCGGGCAGCCGGACGGCCCCCGGCTTCCGCCGGCCCCCCGGATGCGGGGCCTGTGTGACGGTGGCCACACTGTACGCCCGCGCCAACCGCAGCGCCAGAGCCCCGTCAGGCGGGTCCGGCCCCCAGTGCGCGGCGCGCGATCGTGGCACCCGGGGTCTCACGCAGTCGCCGGCCGAGGTCCACGAGGCGGTCCCGGGCCCCACCGGCGAGCCCCAGCAGCCGGACGGCGGACTCCCGGATCTCCTCAGCGGAGGCGGCGTTCGGGTCCAGGCACTCCCCGAACCCGGCGTCCTCGATCGCCGCGGCACCGGCGAACTGGTCCGTGGAGAACGGCAGCACCAGCATCGGCACCCCGGCCGTGAGCGACTCCGTCACCGAGTTGTTCCCGCCGTGCGTGACGGTGAGGACGGAGCGGCCCAGCAGGGTGACCTGGGGCAACACGTCGCGCACCAGCCAGGTCTCCGGGACGGGTCCCAGCGCCTCCAGCGGGGTCTGGCCCCGCGCCAGGGCCACCCGCACGTCGAGGCCGCGCAGCGCCTCCGCCACCCTCGCGAGCACATCGGAGCGCACGGACAGGAAGCTGCCGAGGCTCACGTACACCACTGGTTCGTCTTCCGCGGCGAGCCAGGACTCCACCTCGGGATCCCGCGCCTCGGACCGGACGGCCGAGCCGAGGAACGCGTGCTCCGGCAGCAGGGCCGTCCGCGCCACCGGGTGGAGTTCGGCGGGGTAGTTCAGCAGCAGGACATCGCCGGTCTCCGCGAACGCGTCGGAACTGGTCGGCGCGCCCGGGTCCAGCACGGCGAGCGCCGCGTTCCACTGGGCGGTGAAGGCGTCCCGCACCCCCTCGCACTGCCTCCGCAGGCCGGCCAGCGCCGCCGGGTCCGGGCTGAAGACCCGCGGCCACGCCGGTGGGTAGCCGTACACCTCGTCGCCCACGACCAGCGCGGAGGGGTGCCCGAGCACCACGTCCCCGTGCCGCACCCCCGACGCCGTCAGCGCCATCCGGGCACTGAAGGCGAGGTGGTCCACGATCACCTGATCGGGCCGCACCCGCGCGAGAACGTCCTGCACCGCGCGCGCCACGCCCACCGGGTCCCACAGCAGGTCGTCGCCGCGCGCCGCCGCCTGGAACACCAGCGTCTCGACGGCGCCGATCCGGGTCGCGTCGAAGAAGCCACGCAGCGCGTCGTCCTCCCCCGCGGGCTGCTCCTCCGCACGGATGACGCCGGGGTTGGAGCCCCGCCCGAGCTGCAGGTGCTCCCTCTGGAAACCGAAATCGCGCACGATCGAGTCGGTGGCCGGTCCGGTGGCCACCACCACCCGCTCGCCCCGCCACGCCGTCGCCAGCGTGGCGAGCGGGAACAGGTGGGAAGCGTAGTCCGGGCTGATGACGAGCAGTGTCACGGGTCGGCCACAACCTCCGCGGCGAGCCGCTCGGCGTGGCGCTCCGAGACATCCCGGTACACGCCGGCGAGGGCCTCCGCCATGGTGTCGATGCTGAATCGCTCCCGGACGAGCCGGCGGGCCTCCTCGGCCCGTTCCTCCGCCCCGGGCGCGGCGGCGAGATCGAGTGCCCGTCCGACGGCGTCGGCCAACTCTCGCGGCACGCGCGTCTCGGCGAGGACGCCGGTGGCGCCGTCGTCGACGTAGGTTGCCGGTCCACCCGCCCGCGGGGCGACGACGACGAGCCCCACCGCCATCGCCTCCAGGATCGCGATTCCGAACTCCTCCTTCAGGCTCGCCGAGACGTACACCCCATGCGGCGCGGCCAGGCCCGGGCGGCCGAGGAGGCTGACGGCCAACCACGTCGCGACCGTGTCGTTCGGCCGGTGGCCCGCGAGCAGGAGGCCACGGTCGGGGGCGGCTGAGCGCTCCACAACGGCGTCGATGTGGTGGAGCTGTGCGGTTTCGTCGTCGTTGGGGTCCTCGAGGTTGCCGCCGACCACGAGCAGGTTGCAGCGGTCGCGCAGGTGCGCGTCCCACGCCTCGACGAGCGTGGCCATCCCCTTCACGGGGTGGAGCCGACCCACCGTGATCGCGAGGGGGAGGTCACGGCGCTCCGGTGGCAGCATGGCGAGCAGTGCCTCCAGCTCCGCGAGCGCCGGGGAGGAGCTGCCCGCGGACACCTCCGCCACGGCGCGCGCCAGGGGTGCGAGGTCGATTCCCTCCGGCACCACCGTGACCCGGCCGGACGTCTCGGGATCGAGGTGCAGGAGGTCCCGCAGATCGCGCTTGAGTTCCTTCCGGGGGAACACCACGACGTGCGCCGCCTGCTCGGCGAGCTGGCGGAGGAGCCGGACGCGGAACACGAGGTGCTCGGCAACGTCGGCGTCACCGAAGTTCGCCCGGGTGAGGGTGTGCGCGGCGGACCGGGAGGCAATGAGGGCGTGGGGATCGGGCGCCATGGTGAGGACGGTGGGGATGCCGAGCGATTCCGCGACCTCGGCGGCCACCCAGGAACCGACGTCGGCCATGCGGAGGTGGACGACGTCCACGGGACCGGCGGTACGCAGGATGTTGGCGATCCCGCGACGTGCGGCCACCCGGAGGGGCCAGGCGTTGCCGGTGTTGCGGGCGGGCCCGGCGAGCGGCACGGGGAGGTAGTGGTGTCCGGGGAGGTGGAGGACGGACTCGGGCAGGCTGGCGTCCGCCGGGCCCCGCGAGATCGTGAGCACCCGGCGGACACCGCGGTCGCCGGTGAGCAGGGAGTTCCCGAGGTGGACCAGCAGGGTCGCGATGCCGCCGGTGTCCCCCTGTCCGGCGTGGAGCAGGTCCCGGTCGATGTCCGAGTGCAGGAAGAGCTGGGCGACGGTGAGGCCGTCGCGAACGCCGTCGTGGGTGGGGTGCTGGGCGGCTGCGTCGGCTGACTGGAGTTCGGCGAGGGCGGCGAGGGCGGCGTGCGTGGCCGCCGGGCCCTCGCGCGGGTCCGCGACGACGGCGGCCAGCGCCGCCTCCGTCTCCGGGCCGGGTATGAGGCCGATGGTGTCCACGAGCCGAGCGCGTTCATCGTCCGAGCATGGACCGGCGAGGAGGGCCCGGAGCGCGATGCGCACCTCCGCGGGCGCGGTCCTGGACCACGACTCGAGGGTGACCTGTGCGAGCGTGCCGGTGAAGCCGCCCTGGCACAGCATGTCCGTAAGGCGGGGAAGGGCGAGCACGTTCACCGGGGCGGCCGCGAGCGCCCAGGCGGCGTGCTCCTGCAGGTGCAGCAGGGGATCGTTCAGGAGGGCGAGGAGCGCCGCAGGCGCGGTGACGGGGTCGGGCACAGCCGCCAGGGCGTGCACTGCCGCGATGGCGGTGAGTTGGTCGGAATCGTCCTGAATCGCGTCGCGCAGTAAGGGGACCGAGTCCTCGGGCTTGTCGCGCCAGGCGGCGGTGGCGACGTCGTCGAACCGCTCCAGTGCGGCGAGGATGGTCGGAGCGTTGCGGATCCCCCTGAGCGCGACGGCGACGGAGCGGCGACGGCGAGGTGAGTTCATGGTGCCTGCCGGTCGCTGGATCGGCTGCTGGCGCGGCGACACCTCTCCATGGGATTCATCGTATGGCCGCCGCGAGGATTGGGACTGCCGTTCGTCCCCCGGATAACCCGCCGCGTGCCGCCGCGTGCCGCCGCGTGCCGCCGCGTGCGATCGCGCACGTGATGGAGGATGAGGTCATGCCCGGAACACCCGAGAGGGCGGACTCCCGCATCGAG
>JBNJCY010000206.1:0-4503 GCA_051744325.1 Actinomycetota bacterium | reverse complement strand
CTCCGCCCGGATCATGCGTGAGAACGGCCCGAAGGCACTTCAGTACGGCTCCGGACAGGGCGAGATCTTCATGCGCGAACAGATCGTCGAGGTGATGCGTTACGACCACATCCACGCGCACCCCGACGACGTGGTCATCACGACCGGGTCCCAGCAGGCCCTCGACCTTGTCACCGAGATCTTCATCAACCCCGGTGACGTGATCGTCGCCGAGGCGCCGTCCTACGTGGGCGCCCTCGGCGTTTTCCGCGCCTACCAGGCGGACGTGATCCACGTCCCGCTCGACGACGACGGCCTCGTTCCCGAGTCGCTCGACGCCATGCTCACACGGCTGGAGGCCGAGGGGCGGAGGGCGAAGTTCCTCTACACGGTGCCGAACTACCACAACCCGGCCGGTGTGACCCTGTCGGCGGAACGCAGGCCCCGGATCGTCGAGATCTGCAAGAAGCACCGCGTGCTGATCCTCGAGGACAACCCGTACGGCCTGCTGGGCTTCGATTCAGACCCGCTACCCGCGCTGAAGTCCTTCGACCCGGACCAGACCATCTACCTCGGATCCTTCTCGAAGATGTTCGGACCCGGATACCGCATCGGGTGGGCCGCGGCCCCCCATGCCGTGCGCGAGAAGCTGGTGCTCGCCTCCGAGGCGGCGATCCTCTCCCCCACCATGTGGGGCCAGATGGTGATGACCGCCTACCTGCAGGAGTACGACTGGTACACGCAGGTGAAGGAGTTCCGTGGCGAGTACCGGGCGCGGGGGAACGCGATGATGTCCGCGCTGGCCGAGTTCCTGCCGGAGACGAACTGGACGGTGCCGACCGGAGGCTTCTACACGTGGGTGACGCTCCCCGAGGGCATCGACGCCAAGGCGATGCTCCCGCGAGCGGTGACCAATCTCGTCGCCTACGTGTCCGGCACCGCCTTCTACTACGACGGGCAGGGTGCCGACCACATGCGCCTGTCCTTCTGCTACCCCACTCCGGAGAACATCCGGGAGGGTGTCCGGCGGCTCTCGCACGTGGTCCACACCGAGATGGAACTGGTCGAGATGTTCGGGACCGGGCACCACGAGCACCCCGGGGCGGGCATCGAGACCCCCGCCCCGGACCAGGTCTAGGAGGATCCCCATGGCTGCACTCAAGGTCGCGATCGTCGCCGGAGGGCTCGCCCACGAACGAGACGTGTCGATCCGCTCCGGACGCCGGGTGGCCCAGACCCTGCGGGACGAGGGCATGGAGGTCAAGGTCTGGGACCTCGACTCCCGCCTCATCCCCCGCCTCGCGGAATGGCGTCCCGACGTCGTCTGGCCACTCGTGCACGGGGCCGACGGCGAGGACGGCTCGCTCCAGGACCTCTTCGCTCTCCTCGGACTCCGCTTCGTCGGAGCGGATGGTCACCAGGCGCGTATCGCGTTCCACAAGCCGACCGCCAAGGCGCTCATGCAGGTTGTCGAGGTGGCGACGCCGCGCTGGGTGACACTGCGGCAGTCCCTGTTCCGCCAGGTGGGGGCGAAGGGCGTCCTCGACGCCATCGTGGCAACCCTCGGGCTGCCCCTCGTGGTGAAGCCTGCCGACGGCGGGTCAGCCCTCGGGGTGACGGTGGTGCGGGACGCCGCCCAACTCCCGGAAGCCATGGTCGGGTGCTTCGCCTACTCCGACGAGGCCCTCATCGAGGAGTTCGTGGAGGGGACCGAGATCGCGGCGTCGATGGTTGCCGACGACGACGGCGTGCGGGTGCTCCCCCTCGTCGAGATCGTCACGGAGGGACCCTACGACTACGACGCCCGATACAACGCCGGCCGGTCGGAGTACTTCGTCCCAGCGCGCCTGTCCGACGCCGCCGCGGCCGCGGTGCGTGACGCGGTCACCACGGTCCACGAGACCTTCGCGCTCGGCGACCTCTCCCGGGTGGACGTCATCCAGGCTTCGGACGGGACTGTGTGGGTCCTCGACATCAACGTCGCCCCCGGTATGACCGAGACCTCACTGTTCCCCCAGGCCGCGGCCTCGGAGGGTGGGAGGCTCTACGCCGGCATCGTCGAACGGGTGGCGGCCCGTGACGTGACTGGGCCTGGCGTCAGCCCGCGCCTCACCGGGTCAACGGGTGGCGACGGCGTCGGGCCGGCAGCGCACGACTGATCAGCGGGCCGCCTCCCCCGGGGCGAATACGCCCAGGATGCGGTCGAGATCATCGAGGGAGGCGAAGTCGACCGTGATCCGGCCCCTCCGGGCGCCCATCACGACCTTGACGCGGGTGTCCAATCGGTCGGCGAGCCTCAGGGCCAGGTCATCGAGCTGCGGCTGGTCCGCGCTCACCCGGGGACGACGCCGCATCTCCGGCCTCTCCGGGTCATCCCCCATCGCGATGATCTCCTCGGTGGCCCGAACAGACAGGCCCTCGGCCACGATCCGCTGGGCGAGCCGCTCCATTGCCCCGCCGTCGGTGAGGCCCAGCAGTGCGCGCGCGTGACCGGCGGACAGTACGCCTGCCGCGACTCGGCGCTGGACGAGTGGCGGGAGCTTGAGGAGGCGGATCGTGTTGGAGATCTGGGGGCGAGAGCGTGCGATGCGGGTTGCCAACTCGTCGTGGGTGCAGGCGAAGTCCTCGAGAAGCTGGCGGTAGGCGGAAGCCTCCTCCAGCGGGTTCAGTTGGGCCCGGTGCAGGTTCTCCAGCAGGGCGTCCCGGAGCATGACGGTGTCGTCTGTCTCCCGTACGATCGCGGGGATCCGCTCGAGTCCGGCGAGGATGACCGCCCGGAGCCGGCGCTCCCCCATGACGAGCTCCCAGGCCTTGCCGCTCCCATTCGTGGACGGCCTGACGACCACTGGTTGGAGCAGGCCCACCTCGCGGATCGAGGCGGCGAGTTCCTCCAGTTCCTCCTCATCGAACACGGCACGTGGCTGGCGCGAGTTCGGTGCGATCTGTTGCACCGGAAGTTCCGTGGCGTACAGGCCCGCAATCGGACGCAGGTCTGCGGGAGCGCTCGCCGGCGAGTTCGCGGCGGAGTCGGATTCCACCGGAGAGGGTGGTGTTGACCCAGCACGTTCCGCCGATCCGGCCTGCGCGGCTGATGTGACCTCCGCCTTCGGTGCCGGTGGCTGGTAATCAAGAATGTTCCGTGGAGCCGTTCGCTCATCACCCGAGAAGAAGATGTCGCTGGGCCGGTCCGTGGACTCGATGGTCGGGATCAGGGCACCGATACCGCGGCCCAGTCCTCTCCGCCTTTCAGCCATGTGCTGCCTCCCTGCTGTCCATGTCGGCGCTCTGAGACTCCGCGCCGGCCGCCGCACGATCGGAGATCTCGCGTGCGGCCATCCGATAGGCCAGTGCTCCGGTCGAGGACGGGTCATAGGTGATGATCGTCTGCCCGAAACTCGGGGCCTCCGAGATGCGCACCAGTCTAGGAATGGTCGTTCCCAACGCCTGTTGCGGGAAGTACTGGCGAACCTCGTCCGCCACCTGGCGGGACAGGTTCGTCCTCTTGTCATACATTGTCAGCAAGATGGTCGACACATGTAGCTGCGCATTGAGGTGCGCCCGGATCAGATCGACGTTCTTGAGCAGTTGGCTCAAGCCCTCCAGGGCGTAGTACTCGCACTGGATGGGAATGAGGACCTCCTCCGCCGCCACGAAGGCATTGATCGTCAGGAGGCCGAGGCTCGGCGGGCAATCGATGATGATGTAGTCGTAGGGGACGTGATCGGGGTGTTGGACCATGTTGTCGATGGCGAGTCGCAACCGGTTCTCGCGAGCCACCATGGAGACCAGTTCGATCTCGGCACCCGAGAGGTCGATGGTCGCGGGAGCGCAGTGGAGGTTGTCCACTGCATCACAGGGCCGGATCACGTCCGTCAGCGGCACGTCGTTGATGAGCGCGTCGTAGACGGAGAGAGTCCCCGCGTGGTGCTCGATTCCCACGGCAGTGGAGGCGTTTCCCTGCGGGTCATTGTCGATGAGGAGCACGCGCAGCCCTCCCGTGGCCAGCGCCGCAGCCAGGTTGACGGCCGTTGTCGTCTTTCCCACGCCGCCCTTCTGATTCGACACCGTCATGATTCGGGTGCGTGGCGGCTTGCGATATCGCGCACCCCGCAGGGTGATGTTCCGGCGCGCGTCCTCAGCCACTTGAGCGGCAAGCGGAGTCGTGTCGTCGGTTTCTGGGAGCGCGCTGATCAGTTCGGCGTGGTGGTGGGAACGAGCCATTGGCTACCTTCCTGTTCGGGACCGGCCCATCATACGTTCGCGATCCGGCGATGTTTCACGTGAAACACCGGCGGTGTGCAAATGTTCCTCATATCCCGTGCTGTGGACAGCGGGCCTCCGACCGCGAATGGGAGATGTGAATCTCGGCTCGCCTGACATCATCTGCGCCCCAGTCCCGCGAACTCCGCGCCAACAGCCCTGCCCTTGGCCCTGGACTGGTGCACCTCGTGGTGCGCTCACTCCGACAGCACGATCCGCGGCACACAAGACCCCTCAGTCCGCGCATGGGTGCGAACTCGGCAT
>JBNJCY010000205.1:0-4522 GCA_051744325.1 Actinomycetota bacterium | reverse complement strand
GATGATCGCCTGGGCAGCGATCTCGAGCGGGGCGAGCCTCGCCAGGTCGAGGGCCGTCCGCATCCGCGTCGTGAGGCGCAGCCCCCGCACGGTGGCGATGTCGTCGTCCTGGACCTCCAGGGCGTGGCCGCGGACGCCCGCAACCGGACCCAGACGAGGCGAGGCGACGATGTCGAGGTCGTCAGCGGGCAAAGGCGTCCCCGCGTGGAGGGCCCACGCCGTCCCCAGGCACGTGACGGCGCCCGCGGGCAGGAGGCGCGACACCGTGCCGTAGGGGTCCCCTGGGTCGAGGTCGAAGGGAAGACGCGAACCGGCCGCTGCTGAGCCGTCGCAGTGTGCGTACCGCATCATGGGGTCGGAGGACTCGATGGTGATGAGCGGCTCGACGGGAACAGGGAACAGCCAGGCGAACATGCGGCAACTGTCGCAGGTCATCCACCCGGCCCGCGTGGGCCGTCCACAGGGTCAGTCGACCGAGCGCTGCAGCTGCTCGAGCCAGGAGCGGCGTGCCGCCAGTGCCTCGCGGGCGGTCGCGATGGTCTTCGCGTCCCCGGCCGCCTCGGCGGCTGTCAGCTCATCCTCGAGCCCGGCGATCGCGTTCTCCAGCTGCGAGGTCGCGCCCTGGACGCGGGCCTTCGTCTCGGGGTTGGACCGGCGCCACTCGTGGTCCTCGACGTCCTTTATCGCCTTCTCGACGGCCCGCATCCGGCCCTCGACCTTCGACACCTCGGAGCGGGGAACCCTCCCCGCGGCGTCCCACCGGTCCTGCAGCGTGCGGAGTGTGGCGCGGGCCGCCTTCACGTTCCTCACCGGCAGGAGCGCCTCCGCCTCGGTGAGGATCGCGAGCTTGACCTCGAGGTTCTTGCCGTACTCGGCGTCGACCATCCGGTTCTGGGAGTCGCGGTTGTCGAAGAAGGCCTGCTGGGCGGCGCGGAACCGTTCCCACAGGGCGTCGTCGTCACTGCGGCGGGCCCGTCCGGCGGCCTTCCACTCCGCCATGAGTTCGCGGTACTCACCCGACGTGCGACCCCAGTCGGTGGAGCCGGAAAGTGCCTCGGCACGCGCGATGAGGGCCTCCTTGGCCTTCTTGGCGGTGTCCTGGGCGGCGTCGAGGTCCGCGAACCACTGACGGCGGTGCCGGTCGAAGGTGGTGCGCGCCTTCGAGAACCGCTTCCACAGCTCGTCCTCGCGCGGCTTGTCGAGCCTCGGACCGGACTTCTGGGCCTCCTTCCAGGTGTCCAGGAGGCGGCGCAACTCCTCGGAGGACTGCTTCCACTGGGTGGATCGTGGGTCCTGGTCGGAGATGGCCTCGGCGGCGGCGACCAGTTCCTCGCGGGCGGCGAAGGCCTCCGCCTTCGCCGCCTCCCGCTCGGCCTGGATCTCGCTGCGGCGTTCGATCGCGCGCTCCTCCGCGAGCGCGAGGCGCTGCCGCAGTCCCTCAAGGTCCCCGACCGCCTGTGGCTCGGCGAGCTGCTCACGCAGCGACTTCATGGTCTGGTCGATCTCCCGGGTGGAGATGTGCGCGAGCCGCGACTCGAAGAGCTTCACCTGGGCCACGAGGTCCAGGAAGCGGCGGACGTAGAAGGCGAGGGCCTCGTCCGCCTCGACGTCGGGGAACTGCCCGACCACCCGCTCGCCGGAGGACTCGCGCACCCACACGGTGCCGTCCTCCTCCACCCGGCCCCACTGGGCGGCCTCGGCCGCGTCGTGGGGGTCCATCGGAACCTCCTTGGGTGGCGCCACCTTGCGGACGGGCGGGCGCGGGCCTGCGTGCGGCCTCGGCGCGGGCGGGGGGGCAGGTGCCTCTTCGACTGCGCCGGGATCTTCCTCGACGGCGGCTGTCTCCTCGACTGCTGCTGTCTCCTCGACCCTGGCTGCATCGTCGACGGCGGCTGTCTCCTCCACCGCGGTTGCTTGCTCGAAAGCGAGTGCTTCCTCGGGGACGGGGACCTGCTCGATGGCGGAGTCCTCGTTCTTGTTTGTCGGGGCAATGGGAGTCTCGCTCATGGTGGTCACTCCTTCGATGACGGACGGGGACAGGTCCCCTCCGAGCAGGCGTCGCGTCTCCCCGTGCACGCACGGGTTGCCCGCCAGTCTATTGCACCTGCCGGAGACGTCCACGAGAGCTCGGTGGCTAGACTCGGGGCGTGATCGTCGAGCGAATCGTGGCCGATGCCCTCAGTGAGAACTGCTATCTGCTGGCCGGATCCGGGACGTCTGTCGTCGTCGATCCGGGCAGCGGTACCGCTTGGGCGATCCGGGACCTGCACGAGCGCCACGGGCTGACCCTCGGATGCGTGCTGCTCACCCACGCCCATCCCGACCACGTGTGGGACGCCGCGGAGGTCGCCGGGGAAGCCCCGGTGTACGTGCCCGCCCCGGACCGCCCCCGGCTGGAGGATCCGCTGGGCGGCACCACTCCGGAACTCCTCGCCGTGCTGGGGCTCGACGGTTGGCACCGGCCCGCGAACGTCCGGGAACTCGGCAGCGCGTTCTTCGAGGGTGGGGGAGCGGAACTCGTTCCGGGCGTAGCCGTGCGCGCCGTGCCCGCTCCCGGCCACACCGAGGGGAGTTCCGTGTACCTTCTGTCCGGCACGTGGCCGGCGCACGTCGCAGGGTGGGTGGGCGCGACGCCGTCGGACGAGCCGCAGCCCCTCGCCCTGACGGGGGACGTCGTGTTCCGCGGCTCGGTCGGCCGCACGGACTTGCCGGGCGGGGAAGCGAACGTGATGGCCTGGTCGCTGCGCACCCTCAGGCAGGTCGTCGATCCGCGCACGTGGATCCTGCCCGGTCACGGCCCGGGGAGCACATGGCGCCATGAGCTCGCGACGAACCCCTTCCTCGCCGCGCGCCGCTGAGGTAGCCCTGCCGTCTGCGAGAATGGTGCCATGGCGCGTCAATCACTGTCCGGCTTCCCGGAGTGGACTCCCGCCGGCCGCGTGGTCGAGCAGCACGTCCTCGACCACGTCCGCCGCACCTTCGAGCTCCACGGCTATGCCGGCATCGAGACCCGGGCAGTGGAACCTCTCGAGGACCTGCTCCGCAAGGGGGAGACCTCCAAGGAGGTCTACGTCCTGCGGCGGCTCCACGACGACGGCGAGACCACCCGGGAGCGGCAGCTCGCCCTCCACTTCGACCTGACGGTGCCCCTCGCCCGGTACATCCTCGAGAACACCGGCAGTCTCGCCTTCCCCTTCAAGAGGTACCAGATCCAGAAGGCGTGGCGCGGTGAACGGCCCCAGGATGGCCGGTTCCGGGAGTTCACCCAGGCGGACATCGATGTCGTATGCCAGGACTCGATCCCCTTCCAGCACGAGGTGGAACTGCCCATCGTCGTCGCCGAGGCGCTCCGTGGCCTGCCGATCCCGGAGTTCCGCATCGGGGTGAACAACAGGAAGGTGAGCCAGGGGTTCTACGAGGCCGTGGGAATCGCCGACGTCGAGGGGGCACTGCGCGCCATCGACAAGCTGGGCAAGATCGGCCCGGGTGGCGTGACCGAGGAGCTGACCGCCTCCGTCGGCGCCACCGCGGCGCAGGCGGATGCCGCCCTCCAGCTCGCCGGGATCAGCGCTGAGGACGATTCGTTCGCGGACCGCGTGCTCGCCCTCGGGCACCGGAGCGAGCTCCTCGACGAAGGCCTCGAGGAGCTCAGCCGGGTCGTCGCGGCCGCTGCCCGCCACATGCCCGGTGTCCTCGTCGCGGACATGAGCATCGCGCGTGGCCTCGACTACTACACCGGTACCGTGTACGAGACCACCTTCGTCGGGCACGAGGACCTCGGGTCCGTCGCGAGCGGCGGTCGCTACGACTCCCTCGTCTCGGACGGTCGGCGCACCTATCCGGGAGTCGGCATGTCCATCGGGATCTCCCGCATCATGTCCAGGATCCTCGGGCTGGTCACCGCCACCCGACCGGTCCCCACGGCCGTCCTCGTCGCCGTGGTGGACGAGGGGACCCGGGCCGAATCGGAGTCCGTGGCCCGTGAGCTGCGCTCCCGGGGCATCGCGGCCGAGGTCTCGGCCACCGCGGAGAAGTTCGGCAAGCAGATCCGTTACGCGGACCGCCGCTCAGTCCCCTACGTGTGGTTCCCCCACTCGGGGGAGGTGAAGGACATCCGCTCCGGAGCCCAGATGGCGGCCGATCCACGGCTGTGGGAGCCTCCCCGAAGCGACTGGTGGCCCCGAGTCGTGGCCGCCGAGGAACTCTGAGGAAGGGCGACCATGGCCAACTCGACCCACAATGCGGTGGTTCGACTGCGTTCCCTGCGGGACCTGCTCGCCGGCATCCCGTTCCCCTTGGCGATCGACCGGGCGGACCGGGCGCGAGACGCCCGCGACCACGTGGTCCACCAACTCGACGACTACGTCCTGCCTCGCTATGAGCGACTCGACGCCCCCCTCCTCGCTGTGGTCGGCGGGTCCACAGGCGCGGGGAAGTCGACCCTCGTCAACTCGCTCGTGGGCGTCGACGTCGCCGCCTCCTCCGCGATCCGGCCGACGACGCGCCGTCCCCTCCTGCTGCA
>JBNJCY010000204.1:0-4531 GCA_051744325.1 Actinomycetota bacterium | reverse complement strand
CTCTTCCCGCGTGGGGATGGCAGTACCACCCCGGCCACCACCTCCCGCGTTGCCACGCCTCCGCCCCCGCCGCCCCCCGCACCCGGGCTTGGGAGGGGTGGGGCGGCGTCGTCGGGAGGGGAAGGGAAGCCGGTGAACAAGCGGGCACTCCGGGAGGCGATCGTGGGGTCGTTCACGACCGAGGACCTGATGCTGCTGTGCGAGGACATCGAGGCGGCGCTCAAAGCCGACGGCATCACGCTGCAGGTCAACCTCGACATGGTGGGCGGCGGCAGCAAGGCCGTGCAGGTGCTGCGGCTCATCGAGTACCTCGAGCACCGCGGGCACCTGTCGTACCTCGTCGCGGCCGTGCGGGTACACCGGCCCGGGCTGGTGTGAGGGCCGGTCACTCCTGCGGGGCGGTCACTCTCGCGGGGCGGTCAGTCCTGCGGGGCGGTCAGTCCTGTGGGGCGGTCACTCCTGTGGGGTGGTCACTCCTGTGGGGCCTGGATCATGCCGGAGCCGATGTCGAAGGGGTCGAAGCCCGGGCCGATCCCGGAGGTGGACGCCGTGCCGGTGAGCTTGGCCTCGAGGACCCGCGGGTCGAGATGGCCGAAGACCTTGAGCTTCTCCGCCCAGAGGGCCGCGACCCCGGCAACGTGCGGGGTGGCCATGCTCGTGCCACTCATGGACGCGAGGCCGCCGCCGGGGCGTGCGGACACGATGTCAACGCCAGGGCCGGAGACGCGCGCGCCCGTGTTGGAGAAGTCCGCGATCGTGAAGCCGCTGCCACCCCGGCCCAGTGCGGCCACGGAGACGAAGCCCTTCGCGACAGCGGGGGGGCTGACGGCGATCTCGAAGTCGGCGTCGATCTCGCGGCGGCTCTCATTGCCGGCGGCGGCCACCAGCAGGGTGGCGGTGCCGAACATCGCCTGCGCCGAGACCAGCGACGCCCTCGCGGCGAACAGTTCCACGTTCTGGCGGTAGCCTTCGAGCGCCTTCGAGGTGGCGAGCTCCGTCGGCAGACCGCGGCGGGTCAGCAGCCCGACGTACCCGGGGAAGTCGATACCGAGCGACATCGAGATAACGTTCGCGCCCTCGGAGATGGCCCAGTTGATGGCCTCCATGATCTGGTCGCTGCCACCGCCGCCAGCTCCAAGGACCTTGCCGATGACCGCCTTGGTGACGCCGGGGGCCACGCCGATGCGGACGCCGTCGACGTCCCGGCCGAAGATCGTGCCGGCACAGTGAGTGCCGTGGCCGTGGGTATCGTCGTCCGATTCGTCGGTGAAGTTGCGGCGAACCAACTCGACGCCCTCGAAAGCCGGGTGGTTCGGGTCGATGCCGGTGTCCAGGACCGCGACGGTCACGCCCGCGCCGGTGAAGGGCGAGGTGTCCGCGCCGACGGCCCGGATGCCCCACGTGGGCCCGGGTTCCGCGTCCGCCGCTGCGACCGCCACCGGCTCGACCAGCTTCATCGGCATCACTGGCGCGAGGGCCATGGTGGAGGGCTGCTCGGAGAGGTGGGCGGCGTCGGCGGTGGAGAACACGTCCACCCCGACGCGGGGGAGTTCAGGTCCTCCGCCGGCCGGGCCGGCTCCCGGGCCTCTGTCCCCGCCCAGCAGCTCGTCCTGCGGCGATTCCAGGATGACGTACTTGTCCTTCATGGTGGCCCCCTTCATAGCCTGTGCTGTTGTCCGCCAGTGTGGCACAGGACACTCAACGTGGGTAGAGAGTGGTATCCCCCGTGCGATTCGACGTCATTCTCGCTGGACTGTCCACAGTGCCAGTCGTCGCGTCAGGTGGTCCACAAGCGGGGTGGCCTGGCGCACCGGGGGTGCCCCGGGGGTGCATGGATGTCCCCATGGAGATCGTTGCCACCGCGCGTGAGCGCCTCGTCCTCACCCGTGATCATGGATGCGCTGGCATCCGCGAGGTCGTCCGGAGCGAGGGACTCGAACGCATCGGCCGAGGCATGTACCTGAGGACGGAGAAGACCTGGGAGTCATGGGAACGTGCGCGCGTGGTCAACGCGGCGCGCACGATTGCCACGCTCGACGGCAGGCAGGGCGCGCGTGCCTGCCTGGTTTCCGGCGTCGTCCTCTGGGACCTCCCCATGTGGCAGGTTCCCACGACCGTGGACGTGTTGGTGCCGCGGCCCGGATGGAGACAGTCTGTGCAGCTTCCGGCTGTCGTCGGCAGGGAGGTGGCTGCGGAGGCGATTCGCAGGCACGGGTTCACCGTGCCAGAGTCCGACCACGCCGTCGTCGCTGGGATTCCGACGGTTGGTCTTCACCGGCTCGCCCTCGACGTGGCCCTGCAATGGCACCCGCGGGACGCGCTCGTGACGGTCGATGGAATCCTCGCGCGGCTATCAGCGCCAGACCGCACCGATAGAACAGGTACCGAGGAGCGTGCCGCCGTGATCCGGGCGGAGTTGGCGGCTCGCTTGGAGTCGATGCCGCGGCGGCCAGGGCTGCGGAAGGCCAAGGCGGTCATCGCCGCCGCAAGCCCGTGGAGTGAATCGCCGGGAGAGAGCGTCACGCGATGGGCTGCGCTCGCGATCGGCATGGTGGAGCCGGTGTGCCAGTACAGGTTCACGCGCTCCAACGGCAGGTTCTTCTACCTGGACCTCCTCTGGGAGGAGTGCAGAGCTGGCGTGGAGTTCGATGGCTTCGTGAAGTACAAGGGAGACCAGGGCAGTGAGGTTGTCGTTGCGGAGAAGAAGCGCGACGACGAGATCCGCCGCACCGGCATCCAGTTACTCCATCTGGACACGGCCATCGCGAACAGGCCTGCCTTGTTGGCGGCTGCGCTTCGCGGCATGGTGCCCCCGGGATCGGCGGGAAACTTGCGGCCGCGCGTCGGTCTGTGGACTCCGGATCTGGGCAGTTGGCGATCTGAGTAGGGCGGCGTTCGGCGATCGGGCTTGAGCGGCGGTGAATTCGCGGCAGTGTGGCGCAGGGGTCCGCGGGGGTGCCTGCTGCCAGTTTGAACCCTCACCAACGTCTGTTTGGCGAGCCTTCGAACCCGCGGTTAGGGTCCGGCACCTCACCATCAGTTCAAGTCCTCGCCAAACAGGCGTTGGCTAGGGTAAACAAGCGTTGGTGAGGATTTGTGCAGGGGGCAGGCGGGCAGACCGGGGGCGGTAGGCGGGCAGACCGCAGGGGGTAGGCGGGCAGAACGGGGGCGGTAGGCGGGCGGTCGGACGGTAGGCGGGCGGTCGGACGGTAGGTGGACACCTACCGGAGGCGGTAGGTCGACACCCCACAGGGCCGGACACCCCCAGCGCGGGAGCAACACCCCTCAGCCCAGGTCAACAACCCCCACGAGCGCATCCGGATCCCCGGACCAGCCGCCCACCTCCACCTCCACGGCCGCGCTCGGCGCCATCGGCTCGAAGCGTCCAGACCCTGATCCGGGCCGGCCTCCCACCCACTTCAGCAGCGGCCGGGTGCTGCACTCCACGGTCACGAAGGAGGACTCGCCGGGCTCCAGTTCCACCGCACTGAATCCCAGCAGCACCCGCACCGGCCGCTCCTGATCGGGCAGCAACCCGTACACCTGGACCACGTGCTTCCCGCGGCGCCCACCCGAATTCGCCACGTGCACCTTCGCGCCGAACCGCTCGCCGTCAACCGGGCCCACCTCCAGCTCCCCCATCCAGAAGGTCGTGTACCCCAGCCCGAACCCGAACGGGTACGCCGCGGACACACCGTTCCGGTCCAGCCACCGCTGGCCCCACCACTTGGGGTACTCCACGGACCGGGCCAGCCAGTCCACCGCAGGCAGGTCCTCCCGACGCCGCGGCAGCACCACCGGCAGCCGCCCCCCGGGCTCCGCCGCACCGAGCAGCAGGTCCGCGATCGCCCGCCCGCCCTCCATCCCCGGGTACCAGGCGAGCAGCACCGCCGCCACCTCGTCGTCCCACGGTGCGAGCACCATCGGCCCGCCGCCGATCACCACCACCACGGTCCGCGGGTTCGCCGCCGCGACCGCCCTGATCAGCGACACGTCCATCGGGTGCAGGCCGAGCTCGCGCCGGTCACCGCCCAGCCGCGTGAACCTCCCCGCCAGCTTCAGCGCCGCGTTCGCCAGCCACGCGACCGGCCGGTGCCGCAGCACCCCGCCGAGCGCCTGGAAGGTCTCGGGCTCCGTCGCGACCATCGCCTCGCCCTCGTCCTTCGGCCCCAGCCCCACGACGACGACGGCCACCTCCGCCTCCCGCGCCGCGCCCACCGCGGTGTCCTGGTCCGCCATGGGGTCCACTGTCACCACCCGGTCGCCCAGCCGCTCGCGCAGACCCGCGAGCACGGATACCGTCGTCGGGGGCCGCACCTGCGAGGACCCGATGTCCCCCAGGTTCGCCTCGTCCGCCAGGTACCCGACGACGGCGACGCGCCCCACCGCGTCGGCGTCCAGTGGGAGGAGGGGTGCGTTGGGGGATCGGGTGGGAGCGGCAGGCGTGGTGTCGGGCCTGGTGGGGGTGGCGTCGTCGGCGGCCAGTGGGAGGAGGGGTGCGTTGGGGGATCGGGTGGGGGCGGCAGGCGCG
>JBNJCY010000203.1:0-4541 GCA_051744325.1 Actinomycetota bacterium | reverse complement strand
GATCTCGCCCACGGTGGCACTGCGGGCAACCAGCACCCAGGAGGTCCGGCGGATGCGGCCGAGGGTCTCGAGCACCTCGCCCCACCGGCGCCGGACCAGTGCGGCATCGACCTCGCCGGACTGCGGCGAAGGCTGCTGGGCGGCGGGCTCCCGCGGCGGTGGCTGTTGCGCGGCTGGCTGGTGTTCGGCGACCTGCTGCGGAGCCGGCTTCCGCGGTGCGGACTGCCGCTGCTGATCAGGTCGCTGTGCCTGGAGTGGCCTGGCGGAAGGTGCGGCGGGCGCATCGGTCGGCGCGGCAGCTGCCGACGGCCGGGGGGACCAGCCCTCGGGAGCATGCGTCGGCGGCGGGCCCGCCGGGCGGGGTACGGCGCCGCCGGCCAGTGCGCCCTCGAGACGCTCGAGACGGGACCGGATCCCGCCGTCGGCGTCCGCAGCAGGCAGGAGGAGACGGGCGCAGAGAAGCTCGAGCTGGAGCCGCGGGGAGGTGGCGCCGGTCATCTCGGTGAGGGCCGCATTCGTGAGGTCGGCGGCTCGGGAGGCGGTGGCGGCGCCGAGGTGCTGGGCCTGGGCGCGCATCCGGTCGAGCTGGTCCACCGGGACGGAGGACAGGGCTGCCTCCCCGGCCTCACCCGCGAGAGCGAGGAGCACGAGGTCGCGGAGCCGTTGCAGGAGGTCCTCGACGAAGCGGCGCGGATCGTGCCCGGACTGGACCACCTGGTCGACGACCCGGAACAGGGAGGCGCCGTCGCGCCCCGCGAGGGCCTCGACGGCGTCGTTGAGCAGGCTCGCGGACGTGAAACCGAGCAGGGCGGCGGCGCGCTCGTAGCCCAGCTCGCCATCCGTGGTCCCGGCCATCAGCTGGTCGAGAACGGAGAGCGAGTCACGGACGGAGCCTGCCCCCGCGCGGACCACCATGGGCAGCACCCCGGCACCCACCTCAACGCCCTCCTCGTGGCACAGGTGCTCGAGGTACGCGGTGAGGGTGCGCGGCGGGACGAGTCGGAACGGGTAGTGGTGGGTGCGAGAGCGGATCGTGCCGATGACCTTCTCCGGCTCGGTGGTCGCGAAGATGAACTTCACGTGGTCCGGCGGCTCCTCCACGAGCTTCAGCAACGCGTTGAACCCCTGGGGGGTGACCATGTGGGCCTCGTCGAGGATGAAGACCTTGTAGCGGTCCCGTGCCGGGGCGAAGGCGGCCCGCTCCCGCAGCTCGCGGGCGTCGTCGACGCCGTTGTGGGAGGCGGCGTCGATCTCGACGACGTCCAGCGAGCCCGAACCGCCACGCGCCAGCTCACGGCACGAGTCGCAGGTGCCACATGGGGTGTCGGTGGGGCCCTCGGCGCAGTTGAGGCAGCGCGCGAAGATGCGCGCCGACGTCGTCTTGCCGCAGCCGCGCGGGCCGGAGAAGAGGTAGGCATGGGTGACCTTGCCGGAACGCAGCGCCGCCATCAACGGTTCGGTCACGTGCTCCTGGCCGATGACGTCAGGGAAGGTGTCGGGCCGGTAGCGCCGGTACAGAGCGGTGGTCACAGCACGATGGTATGCGCCACCACTGACATCCGCCCCAATGAGGAACCTCCCGCGTACCCGCCAGAGCCCGCCTACCCTTGCTGCATTCCTGCCCTGGGGGAGTTCGGTGGGATGACGTCACGCGAGAGGTCCTCGTCCATGATACGCATACTCGGCTGCCCGCCCCAAAGCGCGGGACTCCTCGACCGCGACTGCCATAGCATGGGGAAACGATGAGATCGGGCACGGTGCATCCATGAACGGCGATGAGAACCAGCCCATGGGGTGGGACGACCCAGGCACGGGCGGACGCCCCTCGGATGGACAGCCCGGCGCGAGCCCGTGGGTGCTCCGTTTCGAGGGTTTCGACCCCGCCAAGGAAGGTCGGCGAGAAGCCCTCTGCACCCTCGGCAACGGTTATTGGGGAACACGCGGCGCAGCTCCTGAGACGGACGCCGACTCCGTGCACTACCCCGGCACCTACCTCGCGGGCGTCTACAACCGGGTGAACACGACCATCGGGAGTCGATCGCTCCAGGACGAGCACATGGTCAACGCCCCGAACTGGCTGGTCATGCGGTTCAGGACGGCTGATGGCGAATGGTACCGGCCTGAGGGCCCGGAGCTCCTGCACCACGTCCAGGAACTCGACCTGCGTCGCGCGACGCTGACCAGGACGCTGCGCTGGCGTGACGACTCCGGACGGACCAGCCGTGTCACCTCGTGTCGTTTCCTCTCGCAGGCCGAGCCACACGTCGGCATGCTGACCACGACGATCGAGGCCGAGGACTGGTCCGGTCCGATGACGTTCCAGTCGGCCATCGAGGGACGAGTCGCCAACCGCAACGCGGTGGGCGACCGAATGCTCAGCGGTGTCCATCTCGTCCCGCGGGGCACGACTGAACTCAACGGCGAAACCCTGCTGCTCGAGGTGGAGACCAACCAGTCCGGCATCCACATCGCGATGGCCGCGCGGACGCGCGTCCTGCGCGACGGCGTTGTGGAGGAACCGGTGAGGCGCTACCTGTTCGACGACGCCGGCTGGGTAGCGCACGAGTTCGTAGTTGATCTCGAGCCGGGGCGTCCAGTCACCGTGGAGAAGTGCGTCACCGTCGCCACGTCGCGCGACCGTGCGATCGCGTCACCTGCTCGCGCGGCGGCGACCTGGATGGCGCGGCTCGCTGCCAGCGCCGACCTCGTCGCGGCTCACGAACGCCAGTGGCGGATCCTCTGGGAGGAATTCGCGGTTGACCTCCCCGACGGTTCGCGCGAGGCCCTCGCTTTGAACCTCAACACCTTCCACGTCCTCCAGACACTGGCCGAGGCGAACCTGGACCTCGATGCCGGCATACCGGCGCGCGGCCTGCACGGCGAGGGATACCGGGGACACGTGTTCTGGGACGAGATGTTCGTGTACCCGATACTCACCCTTCGCCGCCCGGACCTGAGCCGGTCGCTGCTGGGGTACCGCTACCGCCGCCTCGACGAGGCGCGCGCACGTGCCCGTGCAGCGGGCCATGCGGGTGCGATGTTCCCGTGGCAGAGCGGCATCGACGGCAGCGAGGTGACACCGACCGAACTCCACAACCCGCACAGTCTCCGGTGGCAGGAGGACTTCTCCCACCGCCAACAGCATGTCGGACTCGCGATCGCGTACAGCGTGTGGCGCTACTACCAGTCCACCGCCGACATGGACTTCATGATCCACCAGGGAGCGGAGATCCTCATCGAGGTGGCGCGCTACTTCGCGGACCTGACCACCCACGACGAGGCGTCCGATCGCTACGACATCGACGGCGTCATGGGCCCCGACGAGTTCCATGACGGCTATCCGGGGAAGCCCGGCCAGGGCATGCGGAACAACGCATACACCAACGTCATGACCGCGTGGGTGCTTCGCCGCGCGATCGAGACCGTCTCGCTGCTCGAAGGACGTGGCTGCCGCCCGCTGTGGAACCGTCTCGCACTCCATCCTGACGAGATCGACCGGTGGGACCGGATCGGCCGCCGGTTGCGCGTCCCATTCCACGCCGACGGCGTCATCAGCCAGTTCGAGGGGTACGAGGACCTGCCGGAGTTCGATTGGGAGGGCTATCGTGCCCGGCACGACTCGCTCACCGCCCTGGGGCTGGTCCTCACCGCCGAGGGCGACAGCACGAACAACTACCGCATCGCGAAACAGGCGGACGTCCTGATGCTCCTCTACCTCTTCTCCGCCGAGGAACTGCGTGCCCTGCTCGCGGAGATGGGGTACTCGTTGCCGCCGGAGGCGGTCGTGCGTACGGTCGACTTCTACGCCTCGCGTTCCACGCACGGGTCGACTCTGAGTAACGTGGCGCACTCCTGGGTGGAGGCACGTCGTGATCGCGAGCAGTCCTGGCAGTTCCTCCAGCGCGCACTTGAGAGCGACTTGGCGGACATCCAAGGAGGCACCACCCAGGAGGGGATCCACATGGGGGCCATGGCGGGGTCCGTGGACATGGTCGTGCGATGCTACACCGGCTTGGAGATACGCGACGACATGCTCTGGCTCCATCCCGCGCTGCCTGCCGAACTCTCGCGCGTGGGTTTCTCCCTCAACTACCGCGAGCAGCGCGTCCGTCTCGACGTGACGCCGTCGACCCTCCGCATGGAGGTCGAGCCGGGCGGTGGGGTCCCCATCCGAGTGGTGGTGGAGGGGAAGCAGAACGTGCTGGCACCCGGCGAAACCCGCGACTTCCCGATCCGGTCCGGCTGAATGACCAGCGTCACTGCCTCCGCGGGGTCTAGTGATTCGAGCAACCGGCTCTCTTTCGGGTAGGCTTCTCTGGCTTGGAGGATTCGCCTAGTGGCCTATGGCGCACGCTTGGAAAGCGTGTTGGGTGCAAGCCCTCGGGGGTTCGAATCCCCCATCCTCCGCCATGAGAACGGGCCCGTGACCTGCGGTGATGCAGGAGACGGGCCCTTCGGCTGTTCTGACTAGACGGCGGCCTGCAACGACCGGTTGCAGTTGCGGTTGCAGTTGCATGAAGCGTGTGTCGTCAATCGCTATC
>JBNJCY010000202.1:0-4554 GCA_051744325.1 Actinomycetota bacterium | reverse complement strand
GATCATGCTCCACCCACCCCGCCCGCGGGAAGAACTGCTCGTGCTCCAACTGACCCGTGGCCACGATCTGCCCCCCGTGATCGAAGATGATCGCCCGCGACGACGTCGTCCCCTGATCAATCGCCAGCACGAACATGACCGACTCCTCCTTGGCCGTCCCTCAGCCCGTCACGGGTGCCAGTGGCACCAGGTCGCCGCCATGGAGCCGCACCGCGGTCGCCGCGGAGTCCGTGTCCTCGGAAGCAGCGGCGTCCTCCGCCGCCGCGGCGGCGCGGTAGGCGGCCTTCTCCCGCGTGCTCCGGGCCTCGTCCCAGCCGAGCAGGGGCGCCACGATCCCGGCCATCTCGTCCAGGGCGCCCACACCGCGGTCGCGGCGGGTCTGCGCGAGGCGGATCCGGTGGTTCAGGATGTCCTCGAGGTGCAGGGCGCCCTCGTGCGTGACGGCGTAGGCCACCTCGGCGCGCAGGTACATCGGCGCGGAGGCGAGCGGCTCGGCCAGGGTGGGGTCGTCGTCGACGAGCGCGAGGAGCTCGTCGATCGCGGAGCCGTACCGGGACAGGAGGTGCTCCAAGCGGTCGGAGTCCCAGCCGTACCGCGCACCGATCCGCCCCGCGAGCCGCCCGGTCGCCGCGAAGCCCTCGGCGCCGACCAGCGGCGTCGCCGCCGTCACGGACGGCAGCGTGCGGGCGCGCGCCCCGAGCGCGAAGTCGACGGCGTCCTCGGCCATCACGCGGTAGGTGGTCAGCTTGCCGCCGGCGATCGCGGAGAGCCCTTCCGCCACGCGGGTGACGGTGTGCTCCCGGGAGACCTTCGCGGTCTTCGAGGAGTCCTTGGTGCCGGGCTGCAGCAGCGGGCGGAGCCCGGCCCAGGTGGTGATGACGTCGTCCCGCGACAGGTTGGAGGTGAGCACGGCGTTGGCGTGGTCCAGCAGGTAGTCGATGTCCCGCGTCGTTGCCACGGGGTGCGCGAGGTCCTCGGTCCAGGGGGTGTCCGTGGTGCCGATCACCCAGTGGTCCGGCCACGGGATGATGAACAGCACCGACTTCTCGGTCCGCAGGAACATTCCGGTGGAGCCCTGGATCCGGTCGCGGGGGACGGCGATGTGGATGCCCTTCGAGGTCAGCACGCGCAGGCCACCCTCCGCCTCGGCGAGGTCCTGGATCTCCTCGGTCCACACACCGGTCGCGTTGATGACCTCGCGGGCACGGATCGTGATGTCCTCGCCCGACTCCAGGTCCCGCACGACGGCGCCCGTC
Organism: Actinomycetota bacterium; assembly: GCA_051744325.1. Taxonomy (GTDB): domain Bacteria; phylum Actinomycetota; class Actinomycetes; order Actinomycetales; family Actinomycetaceae; genus UBA1383. The sequence goes on along the minus strand of JBNJCY010000202.1, from coordinate 3,298 downwards.
ACCGGTCCGGATCCGTCCCTCGGCAGGTCGATCACCTGGGTGCGGGAGGCCGCGAGGGCGCCGTACCTGACGGCGGTGCGGACGAGGGTGATGACGAGGCGGGAGTCGTCGACGCGGGCGTCGTAGAACCGGATCGCCCCGACCAGCTTGTCGGCGCGTGCGTCCGGGAACGCGGCCAGGGCGCCCTCCCGGGACAGGTGGTGCTGGAACGGCACGGTCTTGCGCAGGTTGGCGGCCAGTGCGATGGCGTCGTACATCCCGACGCCCACCGCGGAGTAGGCCCGCTCCACCACGGGCTGCTTGAGCGGCCACAGGAAGGGCTGGGCGCGGACCAGGTGGGGGGCGAGCGTGGAGAGCAGCAGGCCGCGTTCGTGCAGCGACTCCGCCACGAGCCTGAAGTCCAGGTTGTAGAGGTAGCGCAACCCGCCGTGGACCAGCCGGGAGGACCGGGAGGAGGTTCCCGCGGACCAGTCCTGCGCCTCCACGATGCCCACCCGTAGCCCGCGGGTGGCGGCATCGAGAGCAGTTCCGGCACCGGTGACACCTCCGCCGATGACGAGGATGTCGAGTCCGGCGTCGTCGCCCATGGCGGCGAGGGCGGCGGACCGGGAGGAGGCGGTGAGGCGGGAGGACGGCACGGTGGACTCCGATCGTTGGTTACGTCACCAATTGTCGTAGCTGTGCGCCGTCTGTTCAACTGCTTGCACACATGTGCATAGTCTGGGGGAATGGCGGACAACCGGTTGTACGAGGTGGCGAGGCTCTACCACCTCGAGGGCGAGACCATGGAGGCGATCGCCAAGCGCGTGAACGTCTCCCGTTCCACCGTGTCCCGCATGCTGGCGACGGCGCGCGAGACGGGCCTCGTGCGTGTCTCGCTCGCGCCCGGCCATTCGGCCACGGATGCGCTCGCCCGGGACATCGGGGAACTCTTCGAGGTCCGCGCCCACGTCGTGGCCGAGGCACAGGGCGAGTTGCGGCGCCTCGACGCCGTCGCCCGGGTGGCGGCCCGGCTGCTGGGCGAGTGGGTGGAGCCGGGGTTCGTCGTCGGGGTCGCGTGGGGGACGACGATCTCCGCGGTCGTCTCCCACCTCGAACCGCACCCGCTCACGGGTGTCACGGTGGTGCAGCTGAACGGGGCGGCGAACCAGGCCACCTCGGGCATCCCCTTCGCCGGGTCCATCATGACGGGCATGGCGGAGGCCTTCCGTGCCGCCGCGACATTCTTCCCGGTCCCGGCCTTCTTCGACCACCCGGAGACGCGGCGCGCGATGTGGCGGGAGCGTTCGATCCAGCGGGTGCTGGACGTGCAGCGGCGGTGCGACCTGGCGGTCTTCGGGGTCGGGAGCATCCGGGGTTCGCTGCGCTCGCACGTGTACACCGCCGGCTACCTCGACGCCGACGACCTCGCCGCACTCTCCTTCCAGGGTGTCGTGGGCGACGTGTGCACGGTGTTGCTGCGTGAGGACGGGACCTGGGAGGACATCGATCTGAACGCACGCGCAACCGGTCCCACTCCCGCGGAACTGCGCCGGATTGCGCGGCGGGTCTGCGTGGTGGCCGGCGATGCGAAGGTGGCCCCCACGCTGGGAGCCCTGCGAGCAGGTGCGGTCACCGACCTGGTCATCGACGAGACGACCGCGCGCGGGCTGCTGGCAGCGGCACGGTGACCAAATGCTGAACCTTGATCTGGCACTTACGTACCATAGTGAAATCATGGTGCCATGGTTGTTGTGAGGGTACGCCCGGCGATGCCGACCGACGCGGTCACCATCCGGGACCTCGTGGAACCGTACGCGAACCACGAGAAGCGCATCCTCATTCCACGCGACCTGGTGGGCTACTACGAGGAGATCCCCGAGTTCCTCATCGCGGAGATCGAGGAGACTGGCAGCTGGGTCCCCGTAGGGTGTGGAGCGCTCCACATCATGTGGCAGCACCTCGGCGAGGTGAGGACCCTGGCGGTCCACAGCGATCATCTGCGCGAGGGCGTGGGGCACGCCCTGCTCGAGCGGCTCATCGAAAGGGCGCGCGAGTACGACCTCCGGGAGGTCTTCTGCCTCACGTTCGAGGTGGACTTCTTCGTCCGGCACGGCTTCCAGGTGGTGGAGGGTCCGGTGGTGGAGCCGGAGGTCTTCCTCGAACTCCTGCGTTCGTACGACAACGGGGTGGCCGAATTCCTCGACCTCGCCCGCGTGAAGCCCAACACGCTCGGCAACACCCGGATGCTGTTGCGGTTGGAGGGCTGACTCCTCAGACAGTCGGCGCCGGGGGTGCCGATCCGTCCTCGAGGGTCCGCGCCGCCAGGACGATCGGCAGGGCGGCCTGGGCACCCACGAACGCCCCCACGAGAGCCCCGATACCGGCGGCGGGCTCCGCCAGGGCCCACGCCGTCGTCGCGACGACGAGGGCGGCGAGGAGCAGGCGGGGGAAGCGGCGAAGGACGGCGGACGCGCGGACCCGGACCGCCCGGTGATCGGCGCCCGGACGCAGTGCCCGCTGCAGGGCGGCGAAGGCGACCGCCCCCGCTGCGAGCGCGGCGAGCTGACCGAGCAGGAGGGTGGTGAGCCCCGGCCACAACCGGATCCGGACCTCCGTCGTGCCGGCCAGGAAGAGGATGGCCGAGGCGAGCACCCCCAGGGCGAGCGCCGTGGCCAGCGGCAGGACCATCCCCGTGCGCAGGGCCCGGATCGAACGGGCCAGGGCCACCTCCTCCGGGACGCTCACCGGTGCAGGATATCGCCCCCGAGCGCGTACTCCTCTCCCCGCCGCGTCACGAGGCCGTCCCGGACGAGTGAGGTGAGGGCACGCTCCGGCTGGGCGGCGTCTTCGCTGACCCGGGCCTGGTCCAGCAGCACGTCCCGGCCGACCCACACGACATCGGTGGCGCGCAGCGCGGCGAGGATCTGTCCCCGGGACTGCCGGTCCGTACCCGTCCATGGCTGGGCGGGGCGCGGTGCCTGCGCGGAGGCGGGACGGCCGGCTGCCAGCCAGCCGCAGTGGGCCGAGACCGGGCAGTCGCCGCACCGGGGCTCCGGGGTGCACACGAGCGCTCCCAGCTCCATCAGGCCCTCGCTCCAGCGCGCGGCCGTCCCGTCCTCGGGGAGCAGTGCGGCGGCGCGTGCCCGCTCCGCCGTCGTCACCGACCGTGTCGGGAGCGCATCGCCGTGGAGGCGGGCGAGAACCCGGCGGACGTTGGTGTCGAGCACCGTGGTGCGGGCGCCGAAGGCGAACGCCGCGACGGCGGAAGCCGTGTACAGGAAAACACCATCTATTACCCCTTCTTCAATCTGCGCAA
>JBNJCY010000201.1:0-4574 GCA_051744325.1 Actinomycetota bacterium | reverse complement strand
GGAGACCCGCGGTCGCGAGGGAGCCACCGAGCGCGGTCGTGGACGCCGCGATGATGGGGAGCATCGCGCCCACGCCGAGTTCGAACAGGATCGTCGGGAGGAACGTCCCGACCACGACGGACCGCAGCGGAAACATCGGCCGGGCGTCGGTTCCCGTCATCTACTGGAGGAGTCCGCAGCCTGTCCTGAGCGTGTATCGACGACCTCCAGGTCGTACTCGTCGATCACGGGCTGGCTCTGCACCCACTCGCCACCCGGCTTCGGTCCCTCCGTCTCGGAGTGCGCCCCGCACCCGTGGTCGACCGAGACGATCCGGCCGTCGGACGGCGACCACTCGTTCGCGCACACGCCGAACACCACCCGGCCGGCCCCGGCGATCTTCAAGAAGAAGCCGCAGGTCGAGCACTGAGCCTTCGCCTGGCGCGCGCTGGGGGCGCCCGGACCGTGGTCGCCCTCGTACCAGCGGGCGAAGGTGCGTGCACGCCCCTCCGCGGAGAGCACGCGGGCACGGCCGAGGCCGAGTTCCCAGATGGCGACCCTGTCGGCCTCCTCATCGTCCGTCTGCTCGTAGCCCTGGTCGAGCCGGACGTCGTCGCCCTGGTAGGGCAGGACGTCCTGGGCGCCGAGGTCCCCGGGGCGGAGTCGCTTCGCCCACGGCAGCCACGGTGGGGCGACGATCGCGCCGTCGCCGGGGATCATCTCGACCTCGCAGATCGTGGCGTGGCGGGACCGCGGGGCGCGCGCCACCGTCACCGCCCACTGCCAGCCCCGGTAGCCGGGCTCCAGGCTCTCGAACAGGTGGGTGCCGACCCTGTCCCCGTCGAGACGGAACCCGAGATACCGCCCGACCTCGACCCCGGCCACGCCGGTGGCAGCGCCGTGGGCGAGTTCGACCGCCGCCTCGAGGACGGCGTCCGCCGTCGCTGTGCGCGCCATCAGGCGTCGAAGTTGTCGGCGACGACGCGAAGCACCTTGGCGATGTTCCGCCCGTGGTCCGGGTAGTGACCGCGCCGCAGGGAGGCCGACGCGGTGTCCAGCAGGCGGATCAGGTCCTCCACGATGGGCACCATGTCCTCCGCCGGCTTGCGGGTGTTCCGCACCACCGAGGCCGGCGGCTCGAGCAGCGAGACGCTCAGGGCCTGTGGGCCACGGCGCCCGTCCGCGATGGAGAACTCGATCCTGGTGCCCGGCTTCGGGGCTGTGGTCCCGGGCGGCAGCGCGGTCACGTGCAGGAAGACCTCACTCCCGTCATCGCCCTGGATGAACCCGAAACCCTTGTCGGTGTCGAAAAACTTGATCTTGCCGGTCGGCACGGCGAATCCTCTTCCCTGCATGCATGCGAGCGCCGATGTGGCACCGAACCAGATCCTATCGGTCATCCTCCACATGCGGCGAGTCGCGGTCCAGGACCAGGTGGCCGAAGGAGTGGGCGATGGAGCGGCCCAGCGCGGCCAGGCGCGCCTCCGCGGTGCGCACCGACGTGAGGACCGCCGCGGCGTTCTCGTGGCCGGACTGCGCGAGCCAGCTCGCCACGAGGTCGGCGGTCGCCTCCGGGTGGAACTGGAGGCCCCACGTCGAGCCCGCCCGGATCGCCTGGACGTACTTCTCCGACTCGGCCAGGACGAGCGCGCCCTCGGGCGGGCTCAGCACGGCGTCGCGATGATCGGTCGCGGCCTCGGTCAGCCCCGTCCGCACAGCCTCGCCGACGACGGGGTCCGAGGCGGCGGCGTCGAGCCACCGGACGTCCACCACGCCGACCTCGGGACCTGCCTCCGCGCCGACCTCGACGCTGCCGCCGAGCGCCACGGCGACCAACTGGTGGCCCAGGCAGATCCCCAGGGTGGGCAGTCCCTCGGCCTCGCGCTGCCGGATCAGCTCCTGCACAGCGCGCAGGTGGGGTTCCTCGGAGTAGGCGTCCATCGTGCCACCCAGGATGACGACTCCGCCGGCCGCGCAGTCGGGGATCTCCTCCCGCCACGCCTCGACGATGCGCACCTGAAGGCTCTCCACCTCCCCGAGCCAGGGACCGAAGGCGCCAACGGGCGCGAGGGGGTCGAGTTGGAGCACGGTGATGGTGGGCACCGCCCAATTCTGCCCGTCCCGGCATTGCGGGGCGAAGGGGGACCGACGAAGATCGTGGTGTGAGAACCCTGCAGCGTGTTGCCGTGACCAGTGCCGTGGCCTTCGGCCTTCTTGCCGGTGTGCCGGCCCTCGCGGGCGAGCCGGCGGCACCGGCAGTCGCGGGCGAGCCGGCGGCACCGGCAGTCGCGGGCGAGCCGGCGGCACCGGCAGTCGTCGAGGCCCCCGGCTTCCTCTCGGACCGACTGACGGACACCGCCGGAATCCTGGGCGATGACGCCGCCGCCGTCCGAGAGGCCCTCGACAGGCTCTCCGCCGACACCCCGGTCGATCTCTTCGTAGTGTTCGTCGAGACCTTCGACGGCATGGGCTCCACCGAGTGGGTGAACGAGGCCGCCACAGCCTCGGACCTCGGAGTCAACGACGTCCTCTTCGCGGTGGCCGTGCAGGACCGGAACTACGACGTCTCCATCGACACCGACGGCGTGGTCAGCGCCGAGACCATCCAGACCGTGCTCCGGAACGACGTCGAGCCGGCCCTCTCGCGCGACGACTGGGCGGGGGCCGCGATCGCGTTCGCCGACGGCCTGCGAGCGGACCAGCTCGGCACCGCCGACGACGGCGCGGCGTCCGGCGGCGGAATCCCCTTGGGCTGGATCGCCCTCGGCGGTGCCGCGGTCGTCGGGGGCGGGGTGCTCGTGGCCCGGCGGCGGAAGAAGGGGACGACGGGGGCAGCACGCGACCCGCAACACCTCACCCTCGAGCAGTTGGAGGCGCGCGCGGGGACCGCACTCATCGAGGTGGACGACTTGATCCGCTCCTCCGAGGAGGAACTCGGCTTCGCGCGAGCCCAGTTCGGCCTGCAGGCCACCGACTCCTACTCCCGCGCGCTCGACCACGCGAAGGGCGAGGTGACGAAGGCGTTCGAGCTGCGCCGTCGGCTCGACGACCACATCCCGGAGACCGAGCCCGAGCGGCGCAGCATGCTCACCTCGATCCTGCAGATCTCCGACTCCGTCATCGACGCCCTGCGGACCGAGAAGGAGTCCTTCGACGAACTGCGTGCCATGGAGTCCCGAGCCGGCCAGGTGCTCGACGAGATGGGGACACGGTCCCGGGAGGTGGCCCGTCGCATCGAGGGAGCCCGCTCGATCCTCGCGTCCCTCGCGAACACGTACTCGGCGGGCGCGCTGGCGTCCATCTCGAGGAACCCCGACCAGGCCCGTGAGCTGCTGGCCTCGGCCGACGCCGCCATCGCCGCGGGACGGGAGCGGCTCGCCGCCGACGACAGGGCCGCCGCCGTCGGCAACGCCCGGATCGCCGAGCGGGCCATCGGCCAGGCCGACCGGCTGCTCGCAGCCGTGGCAGGGGCCAACACCGCGCTGGCGGAGTCAGGTCCGAAGCTCGAGAAGCGCATCGCATCCCTGTCCGCCGACGTGAAGGACGCGAACCGGCTCGGAACGTCCGATCCCGGAGTCACCCACGCGCGCGACGAGGCCCAGAAGGCGATCTCAGACGGGCACAACGCACGCAGGGGCGGCGACCCCCTCGCAGCACTCGCCCGGCTGGAGAAGGCGGAGACCGCCCTCGACGCCGTGCTCGCCCCTTACCGCGAGCAGGAGGACACGCTGAGGCGGTACGCCGGGCTGGTCGCCGAGCGGATCCCACGGGTCGAGGGGAAGATCGCGAGCGCCGACTCGTTCATCTCCTCCAACCGGGGGGCCATGGACTCGACCCCGCGCACTCGGCTCTCCGAGGCCCGCCGCCTGCTCGACCAGGCGAAGGCCGCGGCGTCGTCGAACCCCGAAACGGCACTGCGGGCCGTGGACGAGGCCGAACGCCTCGCCGACCAGGCGGTCGCGCTGGCCAACCAGCAACGCGACAACTTCCCGTGGAACACACCACGCGGGGGTGGCCGGGGCGGCGTCGACATCGGCTCGCTGATCCTCGGCGGGATCCTCAGCGGCGCGATGCGCGGCGGGTCGCGGGGCGGGTCCTGGGGCGGATCGCGGGGTTCGTTCGGCGGCGGATTCGGCGGGGGTGGCTTCGGCGGCTCGCGCGGCGGGGGTTTTGGCGGCGGATTCGGCGGCGGTGGTCGCAGCGGCGGCTTCGGTGGCCGGTTCTGAGCCCACGACTTCCAACGACATGCCGAGTGACGTGATTTGGGCAACAATCATCCAGTACCCATCGAGAGGAACAACATGACCGAGAAGCAGTCCATCCTGGGTCGCATCACCCAGCTGACCCGCGCGAACATCAACGCCCTCCTCGACCGCGCGGAGGACCCGGAGAAGATGCTCGACCAGCTGATCCGCGACTACACGTCCTCGATCTCCGAGGCCGAGGAGGCGGTTGCCGTCACGATCGGGAACCTCAGGCTGGCGGAGCGTGATCACGCCGAGGACGTCGCCGAGGCCACCGACTGGGGGAACAAGGCCGCCGCGGCTGCCTCGAAAGCCGAGGAAATGCGCCAGTCCGGTGACACCGAGGGCGCC
>JBNJCY010000200.1:0-4608 GCA_051744325.1 Actinomycetota bacterium | reverse complement strand
TGCTGTCCGAGCTGGAGCCGCTCCTCGACGAGGTGGTCATCACGCGGATGCACTCCTCGCGGGCCATGGACGTCAGCGACCTGTACGACATCGCCCGCGGCGTCTTCGACCAGGACCGCGCCCACCTCGCGCCCTCTCTCGCCGACGCCCTCGACCGGGCCGCCGGCCTCGCCGAGGCGGGCGGCGGCCCGGCAGGAACCACCGGCGTGCTCGTCATCGGCTCGGTGATGCTGGCCGCGGAGGCTCGCGCGCTCCTCGGGCGCACCGAGGCCTGAGCCCCCGATCCCTTCCCCAGCGGCGTCCGGACGGGGCAGAGTAGGGGTGTCGAAGGGGACAGCCGTGAAGAAGCTCATCAACGCCCCGGGCGACGTGGTCGCCGAATCTGTCGCCGGGTTCGCCGCCGCCCACGAGGACCTCGTGCGCGCGCGGTTCGACCCCACGTTCCTGGTCCGCCGGGACGCCCCCGTCGCCGGGAAGGTGGGGATGGTCTCTGGCGGGGGTTCGGGACACGAACCGCTGCACGCGGGTTACGTCGGGGTCGGGATGCTCGACGCCGCCGTCCCGGGCGCCGTGTTCACCTCGCCCACCCCCGACCCGATCCTCGCCGCGACGCGCGCGGTCGACGGCGGCGCCGGCGTGCTGCACATCGTGAAGAACTACACCGGGGACGTCCTCAACTTCGAGACCGCCGCCGAGCTCGCCACCCTCGAGGGCATCGAGGTGCGCTCCGTGCTCGTGAACGACGACGTCGCGGTCGAGGACTCGCTGTACACCGCCGGGCGGCGGGGCGTCGCCGGCACCGTGCTCGTGGAGAAGGTCGCCGGGGCGGCCGCCGAACGGGGGGACGACCTGGAGGCCGTCGCCGCGGTCGCGCGGCACGCGGTGGCGAACGTGCGCTCCATGGGGGTGGCGCTGAGCGCCTGCACGGTTCCGCACGCCGGGAAGCCATCCTTCGATCTCGGGGAGGACGAGATCGAGATCGGCATCGGCATCCACGGGGAGCCGGGCCGCCACCGGATCCCGCTCGAGAGCGCGGACCACGTCACGGACCGGCTGCTCGACGCCGTCGTCGCGGACCTGGGGATCGAAACGGGCGAACGCGTCCTCCTCCTCGTCAACGGGATGGGCGGGACCCCCGCCTCCGAGCTGTACATCGTCTACGGGCACGCCCGCCGCCGCCTCGAGGACGCCGGAGTCGTCGTGGCCCGCTCGCTGGTCGGCAACCACGTCACCTCCCTCGAGATGCAGGGAGCCTCTCTCACCTTGCTCCGGCTCGACGAGACTCTCCTCGAGCTGTGGGATGCCCCCGTCCACACCGCGGCCCTGCGGCACGGGCTGTAGGGGGAGACATGGAGACACTCGGACTCGACTGGGCGCTGGACTTCCTGCGGCGCGCGGGACAAGCCATGGCGGACGCGCGCATCGACCTCATCGAACTGGACCGCGCGATCGGCGATGGGGACCATGGCGAGAACATGGACCGCGGCTTCACCGCCGTCGTCGCGCGCCTCGACCCGCCGCCCGCGGACGTGCCCGCCGCGCTGAAGGTCACCGCCGCCACCCTCATCTCCACCGTCGGCGGCGCGGCCGGACCACTGTACGGGACCGCCTTCCTCCGGGCCGCCGGAGTCGCCCCCGGCCAGCTCGACGCCCACGCCGTGGCGGACATCCTGGCCGCGGGGCTGGGCGGGATCGTGGCCCGCGGGAAGGCGGAGGTCGGGGACAAGACGATGGTCGACGCGTGGTCGCCGGCGGTGGATGCCGCGCGGGCGGCCGCCGGGGCAGGGGCCGGGCCGGCCGCCACCCTGCGGGCCGCCGCGGACGCGGCCGCCGCCGGAGCCCTGGCAACCGAGCCGCTGGTGGCGCGGAAGGGCCGCGCGTCCTACCTCGGCGAGCGGTCCGCCGGCCACCGCGATCCCGGAGCCCAGTCCACCGCGCTGCTCCTTCAGGCGGCCGCCGCCGCGGCGGAGGAGGCCCGGTGAGGGTGGCGCTCGTGGTGGTGGCCCACTCCGCACGGCTCGCCGAGGGCGTGGTGGAGGTCGCCACCCAGATGGCCCCGGACGTCCAGCTTCGGGCCGCCGGCGGTACTGACGCCGGCGGCGTGGGCACATCCTTCGACAGGGTCGCACGCGCCGTCGGGGAGCTCCTCGAGGACGGACATCCCGTGGTCGTCCTGACGGACCTGGGCTCCGCCACCATGACAGCGGCGGCTGCTCTGGAGTCCCAGCGCGACGGCGCTCCAGCACGGCTCGCCGACGCACCCCTCGTGGAGGGCGCCGTGGCGGCCGCGGTCGCCGCGCAGATCGGCCGGCCGCTCGACGAGGTGGTGGCCGCCGCGGAGGGCGCGGGCGCGCCACCACACCCCGCGGCGGCGCCCGCCACCGGAGCGGTGACCCGCGTGGCGACGCTCGTGAACGACATCGGGTTGCACGCCCGGCCGGCGGCGATGCTGGCGAACCTCGCGGCCCGCTTCGACGCCGAGGTCACTGTGAACGGAGCGGACGCCACCTCGGTGACGGACCTCCTCCTGCTCGACCTCGGGATGGGCGCCGAGGTGGAGATCTCCGCGACCGGACCCGAAGCGACCGAGGCCGTCGGGGCCGTCGCGGCGCTGGTGGACTCCGGCTTCGCCTGATGTGGCACCCTGTTCCCCATGACCGACCAGCCCCGGCCCCCCTCCTCCGCCCGCCGGCTCTTCAGCATGTCGATCCTGGTGAGCGAGGTCCTCGTGGTGTTCTTCGCCGCGCTCGTGGCGATCGGGCTGCGTCTCGCCCCCACCGGGCTCACCTGGATGGTCGCCGGAGTGCTGATGGCCCTCACCGTGGTGGCCGCCGGGACGCTGCGCACGCGGGTGGGGTACCCCCTCGGGTGGCTCGTCCAGGTGGCGCTGCTGGCGGTGTCGGTCGCGGTTCCCACGATGCTCGTCCTCGCCGCGGTGTTCGCCGTGCTGTGGGTGATCGCGCAGCGAGTCGGTGGCCGGGTCGACCGGGAACGCCGGGAGCGGCTCGAGTCGGCCGGTAGTGTGGAGCCGTGACAACGGAACGTACCCTCGTCCTCATCAAGCCCGATGCCGTTGGCCGGGGACTCATCGGCGAGATCCTGCGGCGGATCGAGGCGAAGGGGTACGGCATCGCCGCGCTCAGCATGGTCCGGGCCACCGAGGACGACCTCGCCATCCACTACGCCGAACACGCCGCCAAGCCGTTCTTCGCCGGGGTCGTGGGCTACATGTCCTCGGGACCGCTCGTGGCCCTCGTGGTGGAGGGCGAGCGCGCCGTCGAAGGATTCCGGTCCCTCGCCGGGCCCACCGATCCCACCGCCGCCGCTCCGGGAAGCATCCGCGGCGACCTGGGCCGCGACTGGGGGACGGCAGTGATCCAGAACCTGGTGCACGGCTCGGACTCCCTTCCGTCCGCCGCCCGCGAGATCGCCATCTGGTTCCCCGAACTCGGCTGAGGTTCCCCGAACTCGGCCGACCACACCGGCGCCTCCGAGGATGGGGCCGGGCGTGCCGGTATTGTGAGGGAGTGCACCTCCGGACGCTGACGCTGCGTGGATTCAAGTCCTTCGCGTCGGCGACCACCCTGCACTTCGAGCCCGGCATCACCTGCGTGGTCGGCCCCAACGGCTCGGGGAAGTCCAACGTGGTCGACGCCCTCGCCTGGGTGATGGGGGAGCAGGGCGCGAAGTCGCTGCGCGGCGGCGCGATGGCCGACGTGATCTTCGCGGGCACCTCCATCCGGCCGCCCCTTGGACGCGCCGAGGTCTCCCTCACCATCGACAACTCCGACGGGGCGCTGGCGATCGCGTACTCCGAGGTCACCATCTCCCGGACCCTGTTCCGCAACGGCGGTTCCGAGTACGCCATCAACGGCTCACCGTGCCGCCTCCTGGACATCCAGGAACTCCTCTCCGACACCGGCATGGGCCGCGAGATGCACGTGATCGTCGGACAGGGTCAGCTCGACGCCGTCCTCACCGCCACCGCCGACGACCGCCGCGGCTTCATCGAGGAGGCCGCGGGCGTCCTCAAGCACCGCCGCCGCAAGGAGAAGGCGCTGCGCAAGCTGGAGGCGATGGCCGCCAACCTGCAGCGCGTGACCGACCTGTCCACCGAGATCCGGCGCCAGCTCGGCCCCCTGGCCCGCCAGGCGGACGTGGCCCGCCGGGCCGCGGTGATCCAGTCGGACGTCCGGGACGCCCGCGCCCGGTTGCTTGCCGACGACCTCGTCCAGGCACAGGCCCGTCTCGCCTCCGACCTCCGGGACGAGGAGGATCTGCGGGCTCGCCTCGCGGCGGCCGAGGGGGCGGCGCAGTCATTGCGGACAGCGCTGGCCACAGAGGAATCGGCCGCCGCTGCGCTCGCCCCCCAGGTGCGCGACGCCACCGACACCCACTACGCGTTCCGCTCGCTCCGAGAGCGCTTCACCTCGTTGCACACCCTCGCCTCCGAGCGGTGCCGCCACCTCGGTACCCCGGCACAACCGCACCGCGGGGAGGACCCCGACTCGCTGGACGCTCGCGCCACGGCCGTCCGCGCGGAGGAGTCCGCGCTCGCCGCCGAGGCCGAGCAGGCGTGGGGGGCATCGATCTCCATGACCGCCCGGC
>JBNJCY010000199.1:0-4610 GCA_051744325.1 Actinomycetota bacterium | reverse complement strand
GGGGCCTGTGCCGACGCCGGGGCCGATCTCGCCGCCGTCGAGGACGTGGTGCGGCGCATCGTCGGACCCGCCGTCAGCCTCCACCACGCCGAGGTCACCCGGGCGGGCCAGCGTGCCACGAGGGTGCTGGTCCAGCTGCAGGGGGAGGACGTTCCGCACCGGACGTGGCGGTCCATCCGCGCCGACCTGGAGGGCGCACCGATCCCGGAGGAGACGCGGGCCACGGCGCTGGCCGCCTTCGCCACCCTCGCCGGCGCCGAGGGCCGCGTCCACGGCACCGACCCCGAGGACGTCCACTTCCACGAGGCCGGCGCGCTGGACTCGATCGCCGACGTCGTCGGCACCTGCGAGGCCCTGCGCCAGCTCGGCGTCACCTCCGTCTCGGCCGGCCCGGTCGCCCTGGGCGAAGGCCGCATCCGCGCGGCCCACGGTGACATCCCGGTGCCCGTCCCGGCGGTCGCCCAGCTCGCGCTCGGCTGGCAGGTCCACTCAGTCCCCGGCCGCGACGACGGCGCCGCGCACCCCCACACGCACGCCCACCAGTCCAACGCCCACCAGTCCAACGCGCACCATTCCCACGACGACCACGACCTCCACGGTCACGGGGACCACGGTGACCACGGTGACCACGGTGACGCCGGTACCCACGAGGGCCCCGCCGTCGTCACGACTCCGGGCCGGATCGGCGAGCTCGCCACCCCGACGGGCATGGCGCTGGTCCGCTCGCTCGCGAGCGCCTGCGAGCCACTCCCCCCGATGACGCTGGACGCCGTGGGTGTGGGGGCCGGCGGCCGGGATCCGGGAACGCACCCCAACGTGGTGCGCATCCTCATCGGGACCCGTACCGACGCCGCGCCCGCCGGCGACCCGGGCGACGGGGTGCCTGGCCGGATACTGGACCGGATCCTCGAACTGCGCGCCAACGTGGACGACATGGACCCGCGGCTGTGGCCCGGCGTCCTTGAGGGCCTCCTCGCGGCGGGCGCCGTGGACGCCTGGCTCAGCCCGATCCTCATGAAGAAGGGCCGGCCCGCCCACTGCCTCCACGCGCTGGCCGACGAGTCGCTCGCCCCCGCCGTCACGGACGCGGTGCTGCGCCACACCACCACCCTCGGGGTGCGGTCCACCCCCATGGAGCGCACGGTGCTGGAGCGGGGCTTCGCTGTCGTCGAGGTGGAGGGGCTGCCGGTGACCGTGAAGGTGGGGCACCGGGACGGCGTGGTGGTGCACGCCGCCGCCGAGTTCGACCAGGTCCGCGGCCTCGCGGCCCGCTTGGGCGCGAGCGAGCTGGACGCCCTGACCAGCGCGACCGCCGCGCTGGCCGCCGCCGGCCTCGTGGCCGGAGCGCCACTGGGTGCCGAGGTGCGCCCCGACCCGCCGGAGCTGCCATGACGGCACCACTCACCGGCCACGCCCCCACCGGCCAGCCACTTGCTGGCCACGCCCCCACCGGCCAGCCGCTCTTCGGTCAGGCCCTCGCCGATGCCGACGCCGTCACCCGCCTGCTGGAGGGAACGGCGCCACTCGGCGTCGCCTACTCCGGTGGCGTGGACTCGGCGGTGCTCCTCGCGCTCGCTGTCCGGGCGCTCGGACACGAGGGCGTGGTGGCGCTGATGGGGGTCTCGCCGTCACTGGCGGCGGACGAACGCGGCGAGGCCCACGCCGTCGCGACGCACATCGGCGCGACCCTCGTGGAGTTCGCCACCTTCGAGGGCGAGAACCCGGCCTACCGCGCCAACGACGTGGACCGCTGCTTCCACTGCAAGGACGAGCTCTTCACCCGGATCTCCGCGGACGTGGCGGCCGAGCATGCCCTGGCCACCGTCGCCTACGGGGAGAACGCCGACGACGCGCTCCGCCCCGATCGCCCCGGCGCCCAGGCCGCCACGAACCACGCCGTGCGCCGACCCCTCGCCGAGGCCGGCCTGACGAAGGCGCGGGTGCGGGCGATCGCACGGGCGCTGGACCTGCCCTGCGCGGACAAGCCCGCCGCCCCCTGCCTCGCCTCGCGCATCCCGCACGGCGAGGAGGTCACCCCGGAGAAGCTCGCCCAGGTGGAGGCCGGCGAGCGCGCGCTGCGAGGCCTCGGATTCAGCGACTCCCGCGTGCGCCACCACGGGGACATCGCGCGCATCGAGGTGCCGACCGGGCAGATCGGGCGGTTCGCGGATGACGAGGTGCGCGCGACGGCCGTGCGCGCGCTGCGGGACGCCGGCTTCCGGCACGTGACCGTGGACCTGGCCGGCATCAGGTCCGGCGCCTTCACACTGGAGGTGCTCGCCCGCCGTGCCTGACCAGACCGTCTACTCCGACGCCGTCGCCTGGCTGGACCACGACCGCGCCTCCCGCCGCGGCTACCCCGAGGCGGTGTACTGCGAAGGGAAGTCGCCCGCCCAGCTCACCCACATCGCGGCACGGGTGCGCCAGTTCGCGCAGGAGGACGCCGCCGCCGGGCACGCGACCCAGCCGACCCTGTTCACCCGGGTGGGTGCGGAGGGCGCCGCGGCGATCCTCCTTGAGTTCCCGGATGCGCTGCACGACGGGGAGGCACGGCTCGTGGCCTGGCCGCCGGAGCCGCCGCAGCCGGTTGGCGAGCTCGTGGTGGTCGCCTGCGCCGGCACGTCCGACCTCCCGGTCGCCCGCGAGGCGGAGCTGACCGCCCGCTACCTGGGCCGGCCCACGAAACTGCTCGTCGACGTCGGCGTCGCGGGCATCCACCGCACGCTCGCCCGGCTGGACGTGCTGCGGGAGGCGGGCGCCGTCGTCGTCGTGGCAGGGATGGACGGGGCGCTGCCCTCCGTGGTGGCGGGCCTCGTGCGCGTGCCCGTGGTGGCGGTGCCGACGTCGATCGGGTACGGCGCGGCCTTCGGTGGGATCGCGCCCCTGCTCGCGATGCTGAACGCCTGCGCGCCCGGGGTTGGCGTGGTGAACATCGACAACGGCTACGGCGGGGCACACCTCGCCGCACAGATCACGGCTCCCCGACGGGGCGCCGACGGACAACCGACAAGTCCCCACCGGGGAACGACAGATGAGGAGAACACCAAATGACGTCACCCGACACCAGAGGAAAGGCCGACATCGGCGTCGTCGGCCTCGCGGTCATGGGATCCAACCTGGCCCGGAACTTCGCCCGGAACGGCCACACGGTCGCGCTGTACAACCGCACGTACGCCCGCACCGAGACGATGATGGACGAGCACGGCGACGAGGGTGACTTCGTCCCGTCCGAGACCATCGAGGGCTTCGTGGCCTCGCTCGCGAAGCCTCGGGTGGCCATCATCATGGTCAAGGCGGGGCGCGGCACCGACGCCGTGATCGACCAGCTCGCGGACGCCATGGACGAGGGCGACATCATCGTGGACGCCGGCAACGCGAACTTCCACGACACCCGCAGCCGCGAGGCCGCGATCCGCGCCCGCGGGATGCACTTCGTGGGGACCGGCGTGTCCGGCGGTGAGGAGGGTGCGCTCAACGGCCCGTCGATCATGCCCGGCGGGACGGCGGAGTCCTATTCGCGTCTCGGCCCCATGCTGGAGGCCATCTCGGCGCACGTGGACGGCGAGCCCTGCTGCATGCACATCGGCCCCGACGGTGCCGGCCACTACGTGAAGATGGTGCACAACGGCATCGAGTACGCGGACATGCAGCTCATCGCCGAGGCGTACGACCTGCTGCGCAAGGGCCTGGGCGCCACCCCGCAGGAGATCTCGGAGATCTTCGTGAAGTGGAATGAGACGGACCTCGAATCGTACCTGATCGAGATCACCGCCGAGGTGCTGAAGCAGGTGCATGCCGAGACCGGCAAGCCGCTCGTGGACGTCATCCTGGACCGCGCCGGCCAGAAGGGCACCGGCACCTGGACCGCGCAGAACGCACTGGAGCTCGGCGTGCCGCTGACCGGCATAACCGAGGCCGTGTTCGCCCGCGCACTGTCCTCCGGGGTGGAGCAGCGCGACGCGTCCGGTCCGCTCGAGGGCCACTCGGAGGAGCTGTCGATCGAGGACCGCGAGGCCTTCATCGAGGATGTGCGGCAGGCCCTGTATGCCTCGAAGATCGTGGCGTACAGCCAGGGCTTCGTGCAGATCGAGGCCGCCGGCAAGGAGTACGGCTGGGAGATCGACCTCGGTGGGCTGGCCAAGATCTGGCGTGGCGGCTGCATCATCCGCGCCGGCTTCCTGAACGACATCACCAAGGCCTACGCCCGCAACGAGTCCCTGCCACTGCTCATGGCGGACGAGGCCTTCGCCTCCAGGATCAACGCGTGCGTGCCCGCGTGGCGGCGCGTGGTGGTCATGGGCGCCCAGGCGGGCATCCCGCTGCCGGCGTTCGGCTCCTCCCTGTCCTACTTCGACGGCCTGCGCGCCGAGCGCCTGCCCGCCTCCCTGATCCAGGGGCAGCGCGACTTCTTCGGTGCGCACACCTACAAGCGCGTGGACAAGGAGGGTGTCTTCCACACCCTCTGGTCGGGCGACCGGAGCGAGATTGAGACGACGCCGTCATAGTGGTGAGGCCGGTTGGTGGTACTGATGCCGGTAGGTGGTACTGATGCCGGGTCGGGCGTGACTGCGAGGTCCTGCGGTGAGGGGGAGGTTTTTCGGTGAGAGCGC
>JBNJCY010000198.1:0-4645 GCA_051744325.1 Actinomycetota bacterium | reverse complement strand
GCGTTCTTCCCGGCTGAGGAGGGGCAACGGCACTGTGGCGGGGATCGTCTCCGGCCGGGTCACGCCGTCCGGACGCCTCCCGGTGGGCCGGTGGCGCTGCCGCACGTGATCGTCAATGAGCGTGCCGAGGCGCGCAGGGAGCTGCCCGGGAGCGCGACGCCGCGATCGGTGGTCGCCGTGACCGGCGAGCCGCATCCGGTCACGGTGGGCGACCGGCGCCGCGTGGTCGCCCACGTGGGCTGATCCGGACCATGGGCCGGGGGCATCGACCGGAGCCCCCGGCCCCCTCGCCTGCGCGGGGCGCGCTCGCCCATCGCCCGGCTGGGTAGATTGGAGTCCTGTCAGCTGTCGCGCGCGAAGGAGGGCCATGGAGCCTGGGTCGCCGCTGCAACGGCTGCGGGACCGCATCGACGAGATCGCGGAGAAGTCCCCGGCACGGCTGGCCCTCCTCGTGTTCGCCTCGATCATCACCGTCGTCACGGCGCTGCTCTCGCTGCCGATCGCGACGGCGTCCGGGGAGCGGGCCCCGTTCGCCGACGCCCTCTTCACGGCGACGTCCGCCGTGTGCGTCACCGGCCTGGTCACGGTCGACACAGCGGTGTACTGGTCCTTCTTCGGCCAGTCCGTGATCCTCGTGGGCATCGCGATCGGCGGTCTCGGGGTCATGACGCTCGCCTCGATCCTCGCGCTCGCCGTCTCCCGGCACATCGGCCTCACGCAGCGGATGCTGACCGCGACCGAGACCAGGACGAAGCTCGGCCAGGTGGGGTCCCTCGTGCGGACGGTCATCGCCACCTCGGTGCTGTTCGAGGGCGCCATAGCGCTCGTCCTCATCCCGCGCTTCCTCACCCAGGGCGAGTCGTTCTGGACCGCGGTCTGGCACGGGATCTTCATGGCCCTCTCGATCTTCAACAACGCCGGCTTCGTGGTGCTCGAGGAGGGCCTCGTCCCCTACATCGGCGACTGGTGGATGGGATTGCCGATCGTGATCGGCACCTTCCTCGGCGCCGTCGGCTTCCCGGTGCTGCTCAACGTCCGGCACGCGTGGCGCACCCCCCGCCGGTGGACCCTGCACACGAAGCTGACCCTGACCACCTACACCGCGCTCAGCATGGGCACCTTCATCCTCCTCCCCGCCTTCGAGTGGAGCAACCCGCGCACCTTCGGCCCCCTCCCGCTCGACGAGAAGATCCTCGCCGCACTGGTGAACTCCGTGAACGCGCGCTCCTCCGGGCTCTCCACCGTCCCCATCTCGGACATGCGGGAGTCCACCTGGTTCCTGCAGGACGCCCTCATGTTCGTGGGAGGCGGAGTCGCGTCCACCGCCGGCGGGATCAAGGTGACCACTCTCGCGGTGCTCGTCCTCGCGATCATCTCCGAGGCCCGCGGTGACCGGGACATCGAGGTGTTCCGGCGCCGCATCCCATCCGATACGGTGCGCCTCGCGGTGGCGGTGGCCTTCATCGGTTCCAGCCTCGTCGGACTGTCCACCCTCGCGCTCCTCTATATCACCGACCTGAGCCTCGACGTGATCCTCTTCGAGGTCATCTCCGCGTTCGCGACCGTGGGACTGTCCACGGGGATCACCCCGCACCTGCCCGACCCCGGCAAGTACCTCCTGGTGGCGCTCATGTTCGCCGGGCGCACGGGCACGATGACCGTGGCCGCCGCGCTCGCACTACGATCCTCTCGCAGGGTCATCCGCATGCCCGAAGAACGACCCTCGATCGGATAGGACCAATGGCAGAACGACGTGTGATGCACTCAACGCTGGTGATCGGGCTGGGCCGGTTCGGCTCCGCCGTCGCGATCACCCTGGACAGGATCGGGCGGGAGGTGATGGCCGTCGAGTCCGACCCGCGGCTCGTGGAGCAGTGGTCCGGCCGCATCCCCATCGTGGAGGCCGACGCCGCGAACCCCGAGGCCCTCGAGCAACTCGGGGCTGCGGAGTTCCACACCGCGGTGGTGGGGGTGGCCACCTCGCTGGAGGCCTCCGTGCTCATCACCGGCAACCTCGTCGACCTCGGCACCGAGCAGATCTGGGCCAAGGCCATATCGGCCGAGCACGGCCGCATCCTGCGCCGCATCGGCGCCCACCACGTGGTGTACCCCGAGGCGGACGCCGGACAGCGCGTGGCCCACATGGTCTCCGGCCGGATGCTCGACTACATCGAGATGGACGAGGGCTTCACCATCGTCAAGATGCGCCCGCCGCGCGAGACCCACGGGTTCACGGTGGGCGAGTCGGACATCCGCAAGAAGTACGGGATCACCGTGATCGGCGTGAAGCCGCCCGGAGAGCCGTTCGAGTACGCCACCGGGGCCACCCGCATCAATGCCGACGACCTGCTGATCGTCTCCGGGGACACCACCCTCCTCGAGCGCTTCGCGATGCGCCCGTAGCTGGCCTCACTCCGCCGGAGGCGCCACCGGCACGGTGAGGATCGCCCGGAGCCCACCGAGACCGGACTCACCCAGAACCACGTCGCCCCCGTGGTCCCTCGCGATCTCACGGGCGATCGCGAGGCCAAGCCCGCTGCCACCCGCCTCCCGCTCCCGCGCCTCGTCGAGGCGGACGAAGCGCTCGAACACCCGCTCCCGGTCCGCCTCGGGCACCCCGGCTCCGTCGTCCTCGACATCGACTCGGCCGTCGGCGACGGTGATCCGCACGCCACCGCGAGCGTGGCG
Source organism: Actinomycetota bacterium (assembly GCA_051744325.1). GTDB lineage: Bacteria > Actinomycetota > Actinomycetes > Actinomycetales > Actinomycetaceae > UBA1383. The sequence continues at coordinate 1,957 of JBNJCY010000198.1, read as the reverse complement.
GACCGCGTTCTGGACGAGGTTCCGCACCACCCGGCCGACGGCGGGACCGTCCACCCACGCCTCGCCCGATCCCGAGACGGTGACCGCGACGCCGTCGGCACGCACCCCCGCGACGGCGTCGCGGACGATCGCCGCGAGGTCGCCCCGGTCCCGAGCCGCGGGGGCGCCACCAACGCGCGCGAGCAGGAGGAGGTCGTCCACGAGGGCCTGCATGCGCAGCACCTCCGGCTCGAGGTCCTCGGCCAGCTCGGCACTCGTCCAGGCGGCGGGGTGGGCGAGGGCCGCCTCGGCTGTCGCACGCAGCGCGGAGATCGGGGAACGCAGTTCGTGGGCGGCGTCTGCCACGAAGGACCGCTGCCGGGCGGCAGCGTTCTCCAGCCGGTCGAGCATCTCGTTCAGGGTGCGGGCGAGGGCGCCCAGTTCATCATCGGCGCGGGGCACCGGCAACGCGCCCGGTCCGCCCTCGCGCGCCACCTGGGCGGCCGCGCGCCGCAACTGGTCGACGGGATGGAGCGCACGCCCGAGCGCGAGCCAGATGGCGGCCGCCAGCAGCAGGGTCAGGGTGGGGACCACCCCCACCAGCGAGACGCGCAGCGCCTGGAGGACGCCCTCGACCTCCCGCAGCGGCACCGTCACCACCACCGTGACCGGCTCGCCACGATGGGTGGTGGGCAGGACGGCCACGCGCGTCCGCGGGTCGTAGGGGCTGGACGCGGTTCCCCGCACCACGCCGTCGGCGCCGCCCTCCGCCCGCAGGCGGGCCAGGACGTCGGCGGGGAGGACCGGCAGGGTGCGGCTGGCGTTCGGCGACGTCGCCACCACCCGGCCGGCGGCGTCGAGCACCTGGGCAATCTCGCCGGGCCCGGACACGGGCAAAGTGTCCGGGACCCGGTCGTCCTCGACGAGCCGTACCAGTGTCGCCGCCCGCTCCCGCGCCATCCCGTCGAGGGCGTCCACGCGGCTGCCGGAGACCACGAGGGTGAGCGCGACCGCCCCCGCCACGAGGGCCAGGCACAGCAGTCCGGAGGTGATGAGCGTGAGGCGCAGCCGCAACGACAGCGCCCTGGACGAACTCACCCGGCCACGCGGTAGCCCGCGCCGCGCACCGTGGCCACCGCTTCGCGCCCGAGTTTGCGCCGCAGGTAGCCCACGTAGACCTCCACCACGTTCAGGTCCTCCCCGGTGCTGTCCCAGACGTGGTCGCGTAGCTCCACCTTCCCGACCACCCGGTCCGGGTGCCGCATGAGGTACTCCAGGAGCGCGAACTCCCGCGTGGTCAGCTCGATGGGAACGCCACCCCTGGTGACCGTGCGCGCGGCGGGGTCCAGGACCAGCTCGCCCACCGCCAGCACCGCGGGACGGGGCTCCGCGGGACGCCGCACCAGCGCCCGCAGCCTCGCCACGAGCACCACGAAGGAGAACGGCTTCGTGAGGTAGTCGTCGGCCCCGAGGTCGAGCCCGTCGGCGACGTCGTACTCGCCGTCCTTCGCGCTGAGCATGAGCACCGGGGTCCACACCTTTCGCTCCCGCAGCGCGGCGACGACGTCGTAGCCGCTCCGGCGGGGCAGCATCACGTCCAGCACGATCACGTCGTAGTCGCCGTGGGTGGCGAGCGCGAGACCCGTCTCGCCGTCGTGGGCGGTGTCCACCGCGAAGCCCTCCGCGGCCAGTCCGCGCTGGAGGGCGCGGGTCAGGCCCCGCTCGTCGTCGACCACCAGCACGCGCACGCTCCCATCATGCCAGCGGCCTGCCTCTCAGCCCGCTCTCAGGCGGCAGCGCCTACCGTAGGAAACATGAACACAGCCGTGGCCACCCGCCCGTCCCTCCTCCGCTCCCCATGGGCCGTCCCCGCTGCCGCGACCGCCGCGGTCGCCCTCGCACTCCTCTCCCAGCCGTTGTTCGCGTCCGCAGGAGGCAGCGACCTGCAGGAACTCTCCTCGGCGGAGAGTTCCTGCAG
>JBNJCY010000197.1:0-4645 GCA_051744325.1 Actinomycetota bacterium | reverse complement strand
CGTCGTCGTGCAGGCCGCACGCGGGTCGGCCTTGAGGGCCTCGATGTCCGCGGTCACGCGCCCGTTCGCCACGTCCAGGTGGCCATCGGGTGCGCGCATGTAACCGGCCTCGGTCACCGTGGAGGTGATGACGGCGGTCTCCGCGGCGGACAGGTAGCCGAGGAAGGCGTCGTTCTCGGTGGACGCGTGCACCTTCGAGAGCGAGGAGATGACCTCGAACCGGTCGCCGTCGGCCTCACGGGTGATGAGGGTGTAGAGGCCGTCCTGCGGCGCGAGCGCCTCGGCGGTGTCGGGCCGACGGCCGGTGAACGCGGCGATCCCCCACTCGGAGGCGTCCGGCGCGTGCTCGGTGTACCAGGCCTGGTGGGCGCGGGTGAAGTTCCCGATCCCGAGGTGGACCATCTTCACGGGGGCGGCGGGACGGCCGAAGCCGTCGCGGGAGAGGCGGGGGCTCATCTGACTCGGAACGCTTTCTTCGGGTTGGTGACGACGAGGTCGTAGGCGGTGTCCATGGCCTCGTCCATGGTGAGCCGGTGGTCGCCGACGAGGCCGGCGAGGTAGGCGGAGTCGACCCGGCGGGCCATGTCGTGACGGGCCGGAATCGAGAGGAGCGCGCGGGTGTCGTCGATCATGCCGGAGGTCTTGCCGAAGCCGCAGGACTCGGTGACGGCCCGGCGGTAGCGCATGACGGCGTCGGGCGTGTCGATGAACCACCATGGGGCGCCGACGTACACGCTCGGGTAGAAGCTGGCCATGGGGCCGAGCTCGCGGGAGTAGACCGTCTCGTCCATCGTGAAGACCACGAGCTGGAAGTTCGGGTTGGTGCCGAAGGCGTTCAGCATGGGCTTCAGCGCGTTGACGAACTCCACGTGGATCGGGAAGTCGCAGCCCACGTCGGCCCCGAACTTCGCGAGGGTCGGCTCGTGGTGGTTGCGGGCCACGGCCGGGTGGATCGTCATGACGAGTCCATCCTCGGATGCCATGCGGGCCTGCTCGAAGACGAAGTCGCGGCGCAGCCGGACGGCGTCGGCGGCCGAAATGATGCCGGCGCGGGCCGCGGCATACAGGCGCTCCGCCTCGACCGGGGTGAGCTTCTCGGCGCCGGCGTCCGCGTGGGAGTGGTCGGTCGAGATCGCGCCATTGTCCTTGAAGTATGCGCGGCGGTTCTCCATGGCGGCGAGGTAGCCCTTGTAGAAGCTGGTGTCGACGCCGGAGACCTCGCCGAGCCGGTCGACGTCCGCGTTCCACGTGGGCTTCAGCGGCTCGAGGTACTTGTCCGGTCGGAAGGTCGGGACGACGGCGCGGCTCCACTCGTCGCTCGAGGCGATGGCCTGGTGGTGGGCCAGGTCGTCGCACGGGTCGTCCGTGGTGGCGATGAACTCGATCCGGAAGCGGTCGAACAGCTCGCGGGGGCGGAACTCGTCCGTCCTCAGAGCGGAGTCGATGCGGTCGTAGATCTCGTCCGCGGTTTCCGCCGAGGGAACCAGGTCGATCCCGAACACGTCGGCGAGCTCGGACTCGAACCAGAACTTCATCGGGGTGCCGCGGTAGACCTTCCAGTTCGCGCAGAAGGTGCGGAAGGCGCCCCGGGCCTGCTCATCGGAGAAGTCCTGCTGGCCGACGCCCATGTCGGCGAGGTCCACGCCCACCGCGTGCAGCATGCGGTTGATGTAGTGGTCCGGAGTGAGCAGCAGGTCCGTGGGGTTCTTGAAGTTGGGGTTCTCGGAGAACCACTGCGGGGGCACGTGCCCGTGCGGGGAGATGATCGGCAGGTCCTTGACCGAGTGGTAGAGCTCGCGGGCGATCTCACGCAGTGCGGGTTCTGGTGGTAGCAGCCGATCGGGGTTGACGTTGAGCTTCATCGCGTTGGCCATGGGCCCAGCCTAGGAGAGCACCCCCGGCGAGGTTGCAAGTTGCCATCGGGAACGCAGGTTGCCACCGGGAACGCGAGTTGCCAATGTTGCGGTTCGACCTTGCCGCCGCCGGGCGCGGGGTGAACAGTTGGCCCATGACCGATGCACCGAAGCTGCTCGAAGAACTCGCCGCCGGGTCGATGACGATCGGAGGACCCGAGGGAGTCCTCACGGAGCAGGCGATCCACGACCACATCGTCGCCTCCCTCGCGACCATGGACTTCGACGGCAGGTCGGTGGCACTCATCGTCCCGGACGCCACCCGCGCCGTCCCCATGGACAAGCTCCTTCCCGCGGTCCACGAGGCGCTCACCGGACGGGCGACGTCGGTGACGGTCCTCATCGCGCTCGGGACGCACGCCGCGATGTCCGAGGACCAGATCGCGGACTTCCTCGGCTACGAGGCGGGCGACATCGAGGGCACCTACCCCGGGTGGAGCGTCCTCAACCACGAGTGGTGGGACGAGGAGAACTGCTTCGCGGACCTCGGCACGATCCCCGCGGAGGAGGTCACCGAGTACTCCGGCGGGCGGCTGCACGACGTCCCCATGCACGTGCTGGTCAACCGGCACGTCGTGGAGAACGACATCGCCCTGGTCGTGGGCCCGGTCCTGCCCCACGAGGTGGTGGGGATGTCCGGCGGCAACAAGTACTTCTTCCCCGGCCTGTCCGGCCACGACGTCATCGACCTGTCGCACTGGGTCGGTGCCCTGATCTCCTCCTTCGAGATCATCGGCACCCTCGGGATCACGCCGGTGCGCGAGCTCATCAATGCCGCCGCGGACCGGATCCCGAGCGAGAAGCTGTGCATCGCGGTCGTCACCGAAGCAGGTGCCCCGGAGCTGCACTCGGTGTCGGTGGGCACCACGGTCTCCGCCTGGGCAGCCGCCTCGCCCATCGCCGCGGCGAGCCACATCACCTACCTTGACCGCCCGTACAAGCGGGTCCTGTCGATCCTGCCCACGATGTATGACGACATCTGGACCGGGGCGAAGGGCTTCTACAAGATGGAGCCCGTGGTCGCGGAGGGCGGCGAGCTCATCATCTACGCGCCGCACATCACCGAGGTCTCCGTCATGCACCCCGGCCTGGCGAAGATCGGCTACCACAACCGCGACTACTACGTGAAGCAGTGGGAGAGGTTCAAGGACCACCCGTGGGGCGAGCTGGCCCACTCCACCCACCTGCGCGGTCTGGGGACGTTCGACGAGGTGGAGGGCGAGTGGAACCGCGTCACCGTCACGCTCGCCACGTCGATCCCGAGGGACGTGGTGGAGGCCCACAACCTGGGGTACATGGATCCCGCGGACGTCGACATCGCCGCGATGGAGGCGGACCCGGACACCCTCGTGGTCCGCAACGCCGGCGAGGTGCTGCACCGGCTGAGGAGCGAGCTCGGCGAGGGCTGAGCACACTCCCGCCCCGGTGCCTCAGTTCCGCCCCGGTGCGGGGCCGGTCGAGACGCGCTCTATCAGCTTCATCGGGACCACGGTTGTGTGGGTGGTGGTGGGCCCGCCGCGCAGCTCGGCGAGGACGCGCCGTGCCGCCACCGCGCCCTGCCCGTGTCCCGCGACGGCCAGGGAGGTCAGCGGTGGGGCGAAGACCGAGGTGCTCTGGGTGTTGTCGATGCCGACCACCGAGACGTCGTCCGGCACCCGGAGCCCCCGTTCCCGGACGGCGTAGGAGAAGCCGAGCGCAATGTCGTCGTTGAACGCGACGACGGCGGTGGTGCGGTGCTGCATCCACTCCGCCGCTGCACCAACCCCACCCCGGATGGTGGCCTCGACGGGTCCGATCCGCCCCATCGACATCCCGCGCTCCCGGCAGGCCTTCTCGAGAGCCTGCCTCCGGACGGACCCGATCCACGCCTGTGAGGGGCCGGAGATGAAGGTGACGGTCCGGTGGCCGAGTTCTGCGAGGTGCTCCACCACCTGGGTCATGCCGTCGGTGAAGTTCTGCACGACCGAGGAGACGTCACGGACCACCCGGTTGACCACCACCACGGGCTTGTCCCGCGCGTACTGCTGGATCACGGCGTCCGGCATGCGTGGCGAGATGAGGATGATACCGTCGGCGAGCTCGAGGGTGCGGTCGATCGCGAGCTTCTCCACGTGGGGATTCTGGCGGCCGTCGCTGAGGAGCACCGTGTAGCCCGATGCCGAGGCCTCGTCCTGGATGCCGCTCAGCGTGTCCACGAAGAAGAGATTGGCGAGGCTGGTCACGCTCACCAGGAGGACCTTCGACCGGGAGCGCTCCTCCGGCTCCGTGTCTCGTGCGGCACGCCCGCGATAGCCGAGGCGCTCCGCGGTCTCGCGGATGCGGTCCGCGGTCTCCGGGCTGACCCGGCCCGGCTTCGTCAGGGCCCGTGACACCGTGGAGGCCGCGACCCCCGCCGCCTCGGCGATGTCGTAGATGGTCACCGCCTTGGTCCGCCGCGGCGGTTGCGGCTGCGGTTGCGGCTGCTGCTGCTGCTGCTCTGCCTGCCGCTCTGCCACACCGCCAGCCTAATGCCAAGTTGCCAGAAAGTTGCACAACTGTGCTTCGCGGGGGCCAGAATGGAGGCCATGACCCGACACGCGTGGCTCGACGTCTCCGCCGGAGTGGCGGGCGACATGTTGCTCGGGGCCTGTGCCTACGCCGGGGCCGATCTCGCCGCCGTCGAGGACGTGGTGCGGCGCATCGTCGGACCCGCCGTCAGCCTCCACCACGCCGAGGTCACCCGGGCGGGCCAG
>JBNJCY010000196.1:0-4678 GCA_051744325.1 Actinomycetota bacterium | reverse complement strand
CCGCGAGCGCCAGCGGGGCAATGCAGCGCAACACGCGGATCTTCTCGTTGCAGATGTGCCCGGCATCCAGCCGCGTTGCCGGCTCCATCGCCACCAACGCCAGGATCTGCAGCAGATGATTCTGCATCACGTCGCGCACGATGCCGTAGTGGTCGAAATAGCCGCCGCGCCCCTCGACGCTCAGATCCTCCTTCCAGGAGATCTGGACGCTGTCGATGTACTCGCGGTTCCAGACCGGCTCGAAGACCCGGTTGGCGAAACGCAGCACCATCAGGTTCTGGATCACCTCCTTGCCAAGATAATGGTCGATCCGGAAGGTCTGCGCCTCGCGGAAGACCTTGCCCATCTCGCGCACCAGCTCGTCCGAACTCTCGCGGTCGCGGCCGAAGGGTTTCTCGATCACCACGCGCGACCACGGCTTGTGGATACCGCAATGGACGAGTCCCGCCGCGCCGACGAGGCCGCACGCAGCATCCCCGCCGCGAAGCGTGGCAAGGGCGTCGCGAACGAGATCGCGCTCGCCCGCCGGGACGGCCCGTGGCACGGTTCACGCCACCTCGGCTTGGCACACGCCCTCGTGCGCGAACTGCCCCACACCATGTCCGCCCTCCGGAAGGGCGCCATCTCCGAGTGGCGGGCAACCATCGTGTGCCGGGAGACCGCCTGGCTCCCCACCGAGTCGCGCACGCGCGTGGACGAACTCCTCGCCCCCTTCCTTCTCACCCTCGGCGACAAGGCCCTCGCCGCCAAGGCCCGTGCCCTCGCCCAGTCGCTCGACCCGGCGGAAGCCGTCCGGCACCTCGCCCGCGCCGAGCGGGAACGTCACGTCTCCACCCGTCCCGCCCCGGACTCGATGGTGTACGTGACCGCCCTCCTGCCGATGGCCCAGGGCGTGGCCGCGTGGGCCAGCCTCGACCGGGCCGCCCGCACCATGATCGGCACCGGTGAGGCGGGTGACCGCACCCGCAGTCAGGTCATGGCGGACACGTTCGTCGAGCGGCTCACCGGGCAGGCCACCGCGAGCGCCGTGCCCGTGGAGGTCCACCTCGTCATGACGGACCAGGCCCTCCTCGGCGGAGACGACGACGCGACCTCCGCACGGCTCGTCGGCCACGGCCCGATCCCCGCCGGAGCAGCCCGCGAGCTCCTCGACCCCCGGCGCGACGGCCACGGCCCGGACAGTCCAGAGGGCATCCGCGTCTGGCTCCGCCGCCTCTACGAGCACCCGGAGAGCGGGCAGCTCGTCGCCATGGAGTCCAGCCGGAGGGAGTTCGGCGGGAACCTGCGCCGCATGCTCATGCTCCGGGATGACAGGTGCCGCACCCCGTGGTGCGATGCCCCCATCCGCCACGCCGACCACGCCCACCCCCACGCCGACGGCGGCGCCACCAGCTACGGCAACGGCTCCGGTCTCTGCGCCCGCTGCAACCTCGACAAGGAGGCGCTCGGCTGGCGCCACCGTGCCACGGCGGACCACCTCACCGTGACCACGCCCACCGGCCACGCCTACACGGCGTCCTCGCCGCCGCTCGTCCGCGGCCGGGTGAGGGACGAGCAGGTGCGGGGACCGACGACGGCGCGCGCCCGTCCGCCGGAAGGTCCCGCCCACCCGCCGGACGGCCCCATCCAGCCACCCGAGGGCGCGGTCGAGGAGCACCTCGCCGCCGTCGTCGACCTCCAGTACGCCAACCTGCGCCGGGAACTCCGGGCGGGCTGAAAAACCCTACTTCCGCGAGGCGAAGTACTCCTCGAACTCCTTGAACGCCGCGAAGGCGCGCGGGCCGTACACGGTGCCGGGGCCGCCGTCGAGAAGGATGCAAACGCCGAGGGCCTCGGCGACCTCCTCCTCGGTGGCACCCGCACGGGCGGCGCCGCGGGCGTGGGTGGCGATGCAGCCGTCGCACTTCTGGCTGACGCCGAGCGCGAGCGCGATCAGTTCCTTCGTCTTGGTGTCGAGGGCGCCGGAGGTCAGAGCGCCCTTCCCCGTGGCGGAGAAGCCCTGGTAGACGTCGGGGATGAGCTTGCGGAGCTGGATGGCGGGTTCGCGGATCTCGTCGAGCACCTCGCGGCCGTATGTCATGGGGTCGTCCTCACTGCTGGGTTGGTCGGAGTTGCCAAGGTTTGTTCAGATCGATTCTGCCCCGTCCGCCTCTGACGGGCCACTGGGTTCGGCTGCGGCGGCCTTCGCCCATGCGGCATCGGCGATGAGGGCCGCGCAGGTCTCGAACGGCAGGTGGGACGTGTTGAACACCATGTCGTAGTACGTGTACTCCAGCGGATTCCAGTCGAACAGCTCGAGGCAGACCTGCGAGCGCACCTCGTCGTGCCACTGCTCCTGTTCCGCGGCCTCCTCCAGCGAGATCCCCTGAGCAGCGGCCGCCCGCGCGATCCTGTCCTTCACCGGCCCGTCCAGCTTCACATGCAGGACGTTGGGCCAGTCCCGCAGGATGTACGTCGCGTTCCGGCCCAGGAGCACGGCGCCGCGGGAGGCCTCCGCCTCCACGTCCTCCGTCAACTGGGCGGCAATCCGCTGGTGCTGCTCATGGATCCCACGGAGCATGTCGCTGCGGTGGTACCCCTGCAGGGAGGAGCCACGCGGCCCCACGAGGAACCAGATCTCGTCGTCGCCGTCCCCGATCCGCCCGGACCGGCCCGCCGCCGCCACCTCCGCGGGCGTGTACGCCTTGCTGTGCAGTTCCACGCCGAGCTCCTCGGCCACCAGCCGGCCGACTTCCTCCATGCCCGCGCCGTAGGTCTCCCAGATCGTCACAACGGGCCGCGGCCGTGTCGATTCCATTGCCATCCCACCCTTCACCACCCCCGGCGCCAATGCTGGCACGTCCGGAAGCGGCGCGACCAGCGTACGGGTACCGTGGAAGTGGCACACAGACATCCGGCCCGCTCACATCCGGCCCGCTCACGAAGGAGACGCACGATGAGTGACATGCCCACTCCCACCGTGGACACCTCAGGTTCCACCCAGGCCCACGGCGCCCCCGCCGCCAGTGACAGGAACTCCCTGTCCCTCTCTCCCAACGGCCCCCTCCTGTTGCACGACGTGCACCTGGTGGACACGCTCGCCCACTTCAACCGCGAGAACGTCCCGGAGCGCCGCCCGCACGCCAAGGGAGCCGGCGCGTTCGGCGAGTTCGTCACCACGGCGGATGTCACCCGGTGGACGAAGGCCGCTCTGTTCCAGCCCGGCGTCAAGACCCGCATGCTGGCCCGCTTCTCCACCGTGGCCGGTGAGCTCGGCTCCCCCGACACCTGGCGCGACGTGCGGGGCTTCTCGCTGAAGTTCTACACGACCGAGGGCAACTACGACATGGTCGGGAACAACACCCCGGTCTTCTTCGTCCGCGACCCCATGAAGTTCCCCCACTTCATCCGCTCCCAGAAGCGCCTGCCGGACTCCGGGCTCCGGGACAACAACATGCAGTGGGACTTCTGGACGCTCAACCCGGAGTCGGCGCACCAGGTCACGTACCTCATGGGCGACCGCGGCCTGCCGAAGACGTGGCGGAACATGAACGGCTACAGCTCCCACACCTACATGTGGATCAATGCCTCCGGCGAACGCTCCTGGGTCAAGTACCACTTCCACAGCCTGCAGGGCGTCGAGAACCTCTCCGCTGAGGAGGCCGAGAGGATCGCCGGCGCGGACGCCGACTTCCACCGCCGCGACCTCTTCAACGCCATCAAGGCCGGCGACTTTCCGCAGTGGCGCCTCTCGGTCCAGGTCATGCCCTACGAGGACGCGAGGACCTACCGCTACAACCCGTTCGACCTCACCAAGGTGTGGCCGCACGAGGACTACCCGCTGCACGAGGTCGGCGTCATGACGCTGAACGAGAACCCCGCGAACTTCTTCGCGCAGATCGAGCAGGCCGGGTTCGCGCCGTCGAACATCGTGCCCGGCATTGGGTTCTCCCCGGACAAGATGCTGCTCGGCCGCGTGTTCGCCTACGCGGACGCCCACCGTGCCCGCATCGGCACGAACTTCGACCAGCTGCCCGTCAACCAGCCGATCGTCGGGACGAACACCTACCACTCCGACGGCGCCATGACCTACCACCACACCGGTGCGGCCGCCGTCTACGCCCCCAACAGCGCGCGCCGGCCGTACTCGGACTTCGAGGGCCGGGTCGACGACGGCTGGGAGGCCGACGGCGAGATGGTCCGGCAGGCGTACGTCCTCCACCCCGAGGATGACGACTTCGGCCAGGCCGGCGCCCTCGTCCGCGACGTGTTCAGCCAGGAGGAGCGCGACCGCCTCGTCGAGACCGTTTCCGGGCTCCTGTCGGACGGCGTCTCCGACGAGGTCCGCGAGCGCGCCCTCTGGTACTGGAAGTCGATCGACGCCACCGTCGGCGCCGCCATCGAGGCCAAGGTGAGCGCCGAGATCTGACGGCACCTCGCGGGGGCTCACCTGGGTCTGGGTGGGCCCCCGTCCACTACCCTGACCCGGTGAGCACCGCGAAGACCAACCTCCTCCTCGTGCTCACGGCGGCCATCTGGGGGTTCGCGTTCGTCGCGCAGCGCGAGGGCGCGCAGTACGTGGGCGCGTTCTCGTTCAACGCCGCGCGCTTCGCCCTCGGCGCGCTCTCCCTCCTCCCCGTCATGGCCGTGCTCCGCACCCGGTCGACGACGCCGTTCCGCTCCCCGGACCTCCGCCTCA
>JBNJCY010000195.1:0-4700 GCA_051744325.1 Actinomycetota bacterium | reverse complement strand
TCCACACCCTCCTTCCACACCCTTCCTTCCACACCCTTCCTTCCATGAAACGGAGCCTTCAGGTTCTGGGCCTCCGGAGTTGTCCGGAGGCTCCGTTTCATGGGGGTGGGGTCGGTGGGGTGTGGTCGGTGGACCCGGCCGGCTCGTAATCTGGCCGGATGTACACCATCGACGGGGACGAGGCGCTGGCTGCCGAGGCGCAGGCGGTACTGGGGAAGCAGCACGACGTCGTCGGCGTCGCCGCGGTCACGCCGGACGGCACGCGCACAGCCGCGCTCGGCACCACGCTGGACCGCGACTTCGAGATCGGCTCGATCTCGAAGGGGGTCACCGGAACGCTCTACCACCTGGCCCTGGAGCGGGGGGAGGTCACGCCGTCGACGAAGCTGGGCGAGCTGCTCCCCCTCGCGGATTCGCCCGTTGCGGGGGTGACGCTGGCGGCGCTCGCAGTTCACCGCTCCGGGCTGCCGCGGATGCAGAAGGCCGCGCAGCCGTGGCGGCGGTCATGGGAGATGTTGCGGCACGGTACCAACCCGTTCCGCGAGACGCTGCCGGAGCTGCTGCAGCAGGCGCGCGGCGTACCGCTCGGTGCACCGAAAGCGCGTTACTCCAACCTCGGGTTCGAGTTGCTCGGGCACGCGCTGGCCGCGGCGGCCGGCACGTCCCATGCCGCGCTGGTGCAGGACCGGATCGCGGGGCCGCTGGGGTTGGGGACGTTCTACGTGGCGGCGTCGCCGGTGGAGCTGCGGCCGACGGCGCTGCCCGGGCGCTCACGCCGGGGCGGGCCGCGGGAGGCGTTCACCGGGGAGGGTGTGGGTCCCGCGGGTGGGATCCGCTCGTCCGTGGGTGACATGGCGGCGCTCGCGTCCGCGCTGCTGGACGGCACGGCTCCGGGAGCGCAGGCCTTGGAACCGGTGTCGAAGTTCGGGCAGGGTGTTCGCATCGGGGCGGCGTGGCTCGTGGTGGAGGTCAAGGGCCGCACGGTGACGTGGCACAACGGCGGAACTGGCGGCTTCCGCAGCTGGATGGGCATGGACCGTGACGCGGGGACCGCGGCAGTGGTGCTGTCTGCCCGGTCCGTGTCCGTGGACGGGGCGGGGATGCGCCTGCTGGCGGGATTGCGCGAGAGCTGACTCACCCCACGCCGTATTCGCCGAGTTGTGATGCACCGGGAAGATATCCACCGAATGGGCCGTGTATATCCTTCCGGCCCCATTCGAAGTCATCCGGGACGAATGGCGCCGCCTTTGCATACAACGACCCGTGGCAACCGAGGGAGCGTATCGGTTGCCATGCGGTGAACGCCCGGAATGCGGGAGGCTCGGTCATCAGCCGCGGAACAGTGAGAATGGGCAGATGACTCCTCTGCGCGGCTCTGAGCATGTGCAGGCCCAGCCCTTCGACCTGAGCACGATCGGCCGCGGGCTCGTGTTCGCGGAGTCGTTGGACGCCCTCGCCGCCGCGCTCGACGCCGCCGGATCCGCCGCCGTCGTCCAGGCACCGCCGGGCACGGGCAAGACCACCCTCGTCCCGCCGCTGCTCGCCAACCTTGGTGCGGTGGAGGGTGGCAGCATCCGGGGAGGGGAGCGGCCCGGGCGAATCGTGGTCACCCAACCCCGCCGGGTCGTGGTCACCCAGCCGCGGCGAATCGTGGTCACCCAGCCGCGGCGGGTCGTGGTCACCCAACCCCGCCGGGTCGTGGTCACCCAACCTCGCCGGGTCGCGGCGCGTGCGGCCGCCCGGCGCCTCACCTTCCTCGACGGCAGCCGGCTCGGCGAGCGCGTGGGGCACACCGTGCGCGGGGAGTGCACGGCCGGGCCGGGGACGATGGTCGAGTTCGTCACGCCCGGGATCCTGCTGCGCCGCCTGCTCGGCGATCCGGCCCTGCCCGGCGTCGCCACCGTCATCCTCGACGAGGTGCACGAGCGCGGCCTCGAGACGGACCTGCTGGTCGGCATGCTCGCCGAGGTGCGCGAGTTGCGCGGGGATCTGCGCCTGGTCGCCATGTCCGCCACCGTGGACGCCCACCGCTTCGCCGCGTTGCTGGGCGACGACGGCGCCCCGGCCACCGTCGTCGACTGCCCCGCCGCCCTTCACCCGTTAGAGGTCCGGTGGGCTCCCGCGCCCGGACCGCGCCTCGACGAGCGCGGGGTGACCCGGAAGTTCCTCGTGCACGTGGCGGACACGGCAGGCGCGGTGCATGCCCGCGCACTGGCCGCGGATTCGAGCGTGGACGCCCTCGTGTTCGTCCCCGGAGCGAGGGAGGTGGCCGACGTGGCCGCGCGGCTGCGGGCCACCACCGACCCGGGCATCGAGGTCCTCGAACTCCACGGCCAGGTGGACGCGGCCTCCCAGGACCGGGCGGTGTCCGGTCGCGAGCCTGGCGGGCCGCCTCGGATCGTGGTGTCCACCGCGCTCGCGGAGTCCTCACTCACGGTGCCGGGCGTGCGGCTCGTGGTGGACTCCGGCCTGGCCCGCGAACCCCGCCGGGACTCGGTGCGCGGCATGAGCGGCCTCGTCACGGTCTCCGCCTCGCGGGCCTCGGCGGACCAGCGGGCCGGCCGCGCGGCCCGGCTCGGCCCCGGCACCGTGGTCCGCTGCTACGACCAGCGCACCTACGCCGCGGCCCCCGCTCACGCGATGCCGGAGATCGCGGTCGCGGACCTGACCGGCGCCGCGCTCGTGCTGGCCTGCTGGGGTGCCCCCGGTGGCCGTGGGCTCGCCCTGCCGGACCCACCGCCGCCCCGCGCGCTCGCGGACGCCGTCGAGGTGCTGCGGGACCTCGGTGCCGTCGACGACGACGGCCTCGCCAGCCCCCTCGGCCGCACCCTGGCCCGGGTCCCGGCCGATCCGCGCCTGGCCCGCGCGCTGCTGGACGGGTCCGACGCCGTCGGGATGCGGACCGCGGCGGAGGTCGTTGCGCTGGTGGCGGGGGACTGGCGTGCACCGGACGCGGACCTCGGGCGGCTCCTGGCCGAGCTGCGCTCCGGACGCGATCCGGGTACGCGGCGCTGGCGTGAGGAGGTCCATCGGCTGGAGGGAATCGCCCGGGTGGAGCTCGGACGCCCTGAGGGCTCACGCGGGAAAGGTGGCCGGCGCGGGCGGGGCAGCCGGAGCGTGGAGACGAGCGGCGGCGTCGTCGACGCCCTCGGGTACGTCGTGGCGCTGGCGTACCCGGACAGGGTGGCCCGGCGAGTTCTGGGTGGGTCGAGCTACCTGCTCGCGTCCGGGACGGCCGCTGGCCTCCCCGCTGGAAGTCCGCTGGCGGGGCACGAGTGGCTCGCGGTCGCGGAGGTGACGCGCGCCGCCGGGCGGAATGCCGCAGGGACTGGGGCGGTGATCCGCTCCGCCGCGGCGCTGGATGGGGAGAGCGCGGCGAAGGCGGCCGCGCAGCTGCTCACCGACCGTGTCGAGGCACGGTTCGAGGGTGGTCGCGTGCTGGCGCGGCGGGAGCGCCGGCTGGGGGCCATCACGCTCAGTTCCACGCCGGTGCGGCCGGCCCGGGAGGAGGGGAGAGCCGCCGTCGCGCGGGCGCTCGCGGAGGGGGGTCTGGGCGTGATCGGGTGGTCGACGGCGGCGGACGCGCTGCGGCGTCGGCTCGCAGTGGTGCGGCGGGAACTGGGGGAGCCGTGGCCCGACGTGTCCGAGGCGGCACTGCTCGCCCGGCTGGAGGAGTGGCTCGGGCCGGAGTTGGGTGCGCTCTCGGCGGGTGAGTTGGTACGCGGCGTGGATCTTGCCGAGCCGCTGCGCCGGTTGTTGCCGTGGCCGGAGGCGTCGCGGTTGGGGGAGTTGGTGCCCGAGCGGCTTGAGGTGCCGAGCGGGTCGCGGGTGCGGATCGAGTATCCGGCGGTTGCCGCGGACGGGGAGGCGCGGCCGGTTGTCGCGGTCAAGCTGCAGGAGTGCTTCGGCTGGGCGGAGACGCCGCGGCTCGTGGACGGGCGGGTGCCGGTGGTGTTCCACCTGCTCTCCCCAGCGGGGCGGCCGCTGGCGGTGACGGATGACCTGGCGTCGTTCTGGTCGGGGCCGTATGCGCAGGTGCGGGCCGAGATGCGGGGTCGGTATCCCAAGCATCCCTGGCCCGAGGACCCGTGGACAGCGCCCGCGACGGCGCGGACGAACCGGCGCGGCTGAGGGGGGCGTGGGGCGGGCCGCGCGGAGCCTCGTGCGCGGCCTTTGGCACTGGATGGCGATACGACGGTTTGCGATACGCCCAGATCGCGGCGTATCGCCAATCGGGGCCATTCCGGCCGCTCGGGGCAGCATTCCGACGACTGCCGATACAACCTGCCACGGCAACTTCGGGAGTGTATCGGTTTGCCACCCCGGGCATGGGACGGAGTCAGCGGGTCAGGGCCGTAAGGGCGTCGGTCACGTCCTGGGCGCGGAAGAACGCGGGATCGGGCAGCTCGTCAAGGATCTCCTCGTAGCCCCAGATGCCACCGGAGTCCTCCTGCGGCGCGGCGCGGCGCCCGCCCGTGCAGCGCGGGTAGGCCACGCCCTCCTGCGACGGGGCGACCTTCTCCACCAGCACCACGTGCTGCCAGTCGTCCCCGAAGTCGTAGACGTAGGTCAGCTTCTCCCCGACAGCCGCCACCTTTGTGAGCCGCACGCCCTGTTCGGATCGAAGGTCGAGCCCCCATTCGGGGTCCGGGACACCGTATTCGCCGGACGGCGTCTCGAAGGCATGGAGGTGGGAGTCG
>JBNJCY010000194.1:0-4744 GCA_051744325.1 Actinomycetota bacterium | reverse complement strand
ATTCTTGCTGCGTGTCAGCGGTACGGCGTCAAGCGTCTTGTCATCTTCGGCTCCGCCGTCACTGATCGTTTCGATGATTCGACAAGCGATGTTGACTTCCTGGTCGAGTTCCGTGAGGACGTCGTGAACCGCTTCGACGCGTACTTCGGGCTCAAGGAGACTCTCGAAACCCTCCTCGGTCGTCCGGTGGATCTGGTTTCTCCTGTTGCCCTCGAGAATCCTTACTTCGCGGCGTCGGTTCAGGAGAGCGGGCGCGAGATCTATGCAGCCTGAGACGGCTCGTTGATCAATCCAGGCCGCCCTGCACCGCCGACATACCACCACGAGACACACAGGGTCACCGAACCCGATTTCGGCGAACAACTCAGCGTCATGTCGGAGCCACTCGATAGGGTCAAGGGCATGAGTGAGAACGGGCTCCGCCTGGCGCAGGAGAAGATGGCCGACGCCGGGGTCAACGCCACGGCGATCGAGGTGTTCACGCACTACTACCGGCAGCTCGAGGAAGGCGTCACCGGGATCATCCACGAGAGCTCGATCCTGCCGCTGACGGACCCGCCCTCACTGGCGGACGTGGAGTTCGATGAGGCGGCGGCCCGCGAGGCGCTGGACGCCACCGTGATGCTGAAGCTGAACGGCGGGCTCGGCACGTCGATGGGGATGGACAAGGCGAAGTCACTGCTCGAGGTGCGGGATGGCAAGACCTTCCTCGACATCGCGGTCCAGCAGGTGCTCGCCGCCCGCGAGCGCTGGGGGGTGCGGCTGCCGATGCTGTTGCTGGACAGCTTCAACACGCGGGAGGACACCCTGGCCGCGTTGGCGGCGTACCCCGACCTGGCGGTGGAGGGCCTGCCGCTGGACATGCTGCAGAGCCAGGAGCCCAAGCTGCGGGTGGATGACCTCACGCCGGTGGAGGTGCCCTCCGACCCGCGGCTCGAGTGGTGCCCGCCCGGCCACGGCGACCTCTACCCCACGCTGCTGGACAGCGGCATCCTGGACCAGTTCATCGAGCGCGGGTTCCGGTACGCGAACGTCTCGAACTCGGACAACCTGGGCGCGGCGCCGAACGCGGCCCTCGCGGCGTGGTTCGCGGCCTCCGGCGCGCCCTACGCGGCCGAGGTGTGCGTGCGCACCGCCATGGACCGGAAGGGCGGGCACCTCGCGGTGCGGAAGTCCGACGGGCGGCTCATCCTGCGCGACACCGCGCAGACCGCCCCGGAGGAGATGCACTTCTTCACCGACGAGTTCCACCATCCGTACTTCCACACCAACAACCTGTGGTTCGACCTGGTGGCGTTGCGTAACCTGCTCCGGTCGCGGCGCGGGGTGCTGGGCCTGCCCCTGATCCGCAACGTGAAGAACGCGGACCCGACGGACCCCTCCACCCCGGAGGTCTACCAGATCGAAACCGCCATGGGCGCGGCCGTCGAGGTGTTCGAGGGCGCCAAGGCCATCGCCGTGCCGCGCGGGCGCTTCCTGCCCGTCAAGACCACCAACGAGCTGCTGCTGCTCCGCTCGGACGTCTACGAGGTGGCACCGGACGGCACGATCGCGATGGTCACCGAGTCCTCGCCCGTGGTGAGCCTGGGCTCGTTCCACAAGAAGATCGGTGACTTCGAGGCCCGCTTCCCCGGCGGGGCGCCATCGCTGAAGGAGGCGCGGCGGCTCAGCGTGGAGGGCGACTGGACCTTCGGTTCCGGCGTGCGCGTTGTGGGCGACGTCGAGCTCGAGGACACCGGGCAGCCGGAACTGGTGCCGGACGGGACGGTGCTGGGCTGATCAGCGTCCGCCCTGCTTCTCGTGGGGTGGATCTGTCACGGGGCATGACCATTCCACCCCACGAGCAGTCAGTCCAGCTCCTCCAACAGCTCGAGCCAGCGAGTCTCGTACTCGTCGTGCTGGGCGCGCAGCCGGGCCGTCTCCTCCCCAACGATGGCCATGCGTTCGTAGTCATCGGAGCTGCCGGCGAGGTTGGCCAGTTCGGCCTCCTTCGCCGCGATCTGCTTCGCGAGCTGCTTGAGCTGCCGCTCCAGGCGCTGCATCTCCTTGCGGCGGGAGCGCTGCTGGGCGGCGTCGGTGGCAGTGGTCTGGGCAGCGTTGTCGGAGCCCGGTGAGCTGGCAGCCGATTGCGGTTGGGCCGCAGCCGCCGTGGCGCCCTCCCGGAGGGCCAGGTACTCCTCCACCCCACCGGGAAGCCCGCGGACACTCCCGTCCCCGAGCAGCGCGACCTGGTGGTCGGTGACGCGTTCGAGCAGGTAGCGGTCGTGGGAGACCACCACGAGGGTGCCCGGCCACATGTCGAGGAGGTCCTCGATGTTGGCGAGGGTGTCCGTGTCCAGGTCGTTGGTCGGCTCGTCGAGGAGCAGTACGTTCGGCTCGCCCACGAGGATCCGCATGAGCTGGAGCCGGCGCCGCTCCCCGCCGGACAACTCCCCCACCTGCGTCCATGCCCTTTCGTGGGAGAAGCCCAGCCGCTCGGTCAGCTGGCTCGCGGTCATCTCCTTGTCCCCCACCTCCACGCGCTCGCGCACCTGCGCCACCGCCTCCACCACCCGCAGGTCCGAGATCTTGTCCAGCTCCGCGGTGTCCTGCGAGAGCGAGGCCACCACCACGGTCTTGCCGTGCTTCACGCGGCCGGCGGTGGGCTTCAGTTCCTTCGCGAGCAGCTGCAGGAGGGTTGACTTCCCTGACCCGTTCACGCCGACGATGCCCACCCGCTCGCCGGGCGCGAGGCGCCAGGTGACGTCGTCGAAGAGGAGGGGTGCGGCGTCGTCGTAGCGGAAGGACATGTCCTCGACATCGATGACGTCCTTGCCCAAGCGCGCCGTGGCGAGCTTCGTGAGGGACACCTCGTCCCGCGGGGGCGGCTCGTTCGCGATGAGGGCGGCCGCGGCGTCGAGGCGGAAGCGGGGCTTCGTCGTGCGCGCCGGCGGGCCGCGGCGCAGCCACGCGAGTTCCTTGCGCAGCACGTTCTCGCGCTTCTGTGCGCTCTGGGTCGCCAGCCGTTCCCGCTCCGCGCGGGCCAGGATCCATGCGGCGTACCCACCCTCGTAGGTGTCGACGTGGCCGGGGGTGGAGTCGTCCCGGCGGCCGGGGACAACCTCCCACATCCGGGTGCACACCGCGTCGAGGAACCAGCGGTCGTGGGTGACGACGACGAGCGCGCCCTTCCCGCCGGCGAATCGGCCGTTCAGGTGCCGGGCCAGCCACGCGACGGCCTCCACGTCCAGGTGGTTCGTGGGCTCGTCCAGCACGAGCACCTCGAACGGATCGGTGAGCGCCGCGGCGAGCGCCACCCGGCGACGCTGGCCGCCGGAGAGCTGCCCCACCGGGACCTCGAGGTCCAGGTCCGGCAGCAGCCCCCGGTGCACGTCCCGGATGTGGGACTGCGAGGCCCACTCGTGGTCCGCGACGTCCCCGTGGATGGCGTGCCGCACCGTGGCGGCGGGGTCCAGCTCGTCGAACTGGGACACGAACTCCACCCGGACGCCGCCCGTGCGGGTGACCCGGCCGCCGTCGGCACGCCGCCGGCCCGCCAGCGCGGCCAACAGGGTGGTCTTGCCCGCCCCGTTCTGACCGACGACGCCGACGCGGGCGCCGTCGTCGAGGCCGAGGGTGAGCCCGCGGAAGAGGGGACGCGAGCCCACGACGATGTCGAGCGCCTCAGCGCCCAGGAGGTGTGCCATGGATCAGCTCTCGTCGACGACGTGGGCGCCGGGCACCGGGCCGTGCGCCACGAACGCCGATTCTGCCACGGTGTGCTCGCAGATGTACTCGCCGAGGGAGGTGGCGGTGTCGTCGTCGGGGCAGAGGACGGCGATGGTGGGGCCGGAACCGGAGACGATCGTGGGGAGCGCGAGATGGGCGCGGGCGGCCTCGTAGACCTGGCGGGCGCCGTCGTGGAGGGAGAGGGCGGGGGTGGCGAGGTCGTTGCAGGCGTTCATGGCGACGTAGGCGGTGTCACCCTGGGCGATTGCGCGAACGAAGCGCTCGTCGATCATGGGGCGGTGGGGGAATCTGGACGGGGTGGAGTCGAACTCGGCGAACACGCGGGGCGTGGAGAGACCCTCGTGCTGGGTGACGATCAGCCACGTGTAGCTGCCGCGGGAGACGACCGAAGTGAGCACGTCCCCGCGGCCGAGGCCCATGGCGGTGCCGCCCATGAGGCAGAAGGGGACGTCGGCGCCGAGCCGGGCGCCGAGGGACTGGAGGGTGGTGGGGTCGAGGCGAAGGTTCCACAGCCGGTTCAGGGCGACGAGGGTGCCGGCGGCGTCCGCGGAACCGCCCGCCATGCCACCAGCGACGGGGATGCGCTTGTGGATGGTGAGATGGGCGCGAGCGGAGACGCCGGCGTGGTCCGCGAGGAGGTGGGCGGCGCGGATGGCGAGGTTGGAGTGGTCGGTGGGGAGGTCCTCACCGCGGCCGCTGAGGGTGAGGCTCAGGGTGGGCGAGGCTGTGGCGGTGATGTCCTCGTGGACGTCGACGGCCTGGAAGAGCGTGGCAAGAGGGTGGTAGCCGTCCGGCTGCCGTGGCCCCACCGCCAGGTAGAGGTTGATCTTCCCCGGCGCACGGACACGCACGGAGGTTGTCATGTTTCCAATGTGACACGGGCGGGGCTTTGCCGCCCCTTGGGAGTGGGGTTGGGGGTGGGGTTGGGGGTGGGGTTGGGGGTAAGGTCCGGGTTTGGGGTGGGGGATGGGTCCGGGGTTGGGGTTGGGGTTGAGGTGAGTTCGGCCCTGGGGAT
>JBNJCY010000193.1:0-4761 GCA_051744325.1 Actinomycetota bacterium | reverse complement strand
GGCAGCAGGCGCACCGGACGTGCCACGATCCGCGTTCTCACCGATGCCGGGCTCGGAGACCTTGTGCTGGACCTGCAGGAGTCGCAGTGGCGGGCGACAGCGGCGGAGCGCCTGCGCTCCGGCCTCCAGCCGTGGGAGGACCACCTCGACGACGACGCCGTCCGTCGCCTGCGCGCCACCCTCCTCGACGTCCGCTCCCGCCTCGAGAGCTACACCGCCGCGCTCCACCGCCAGCGGGACCCGTGGGGGATCTCCGCCTACGACGCTCTCCAGCACCTCGCCGACCTCACCGCCTCGGCCTCCGGTCCGAGTACCCAGGTCAGGCTCGACGGCGCCACGATCGCGCGCCTCGACCCGCCTGCCCGTGCCACGGCGGCGGAGGACCTCACCCGCCTCGCCGTCCTCGGGGGATTCTCGGTGCGCCGCCACGACACCCCGTGGTTCGGCGCTCACGTCTCCTCGGCGAAGGAGGCCACCCACGCCCTCGAGCTGACCCAGGTGCTCTCCGAGATGACGCTGCCGCAGGTCATCTCGGACGTGGGTCGCGTGACACGCGAGACCGGGCTCGAGCGCGCTGACTCCCTGTCCGCCTGGCTGGAGCAGATCGAGATGCTCAAGGGGATCCGGGAGTCCCTCGACGTGTTCACCCCGGTGGTCTTCGAGCGCTCCGCTGCCGACATGGTGATCGCGACCGCGACCCCGCAGTGGCGCCGGGAGCACGGCGCGGAGATGCCCTCCTCGACCCGCCGACGGCTGACGAGGCAGGCGCGCGACCTCGTACGACCGGGCCGCCCCGTGGACGACCTGCACGCCGCGCTCGCCCGGGTCCAGAAGCAGCGCGAGGTGTGGCGGCGCCACTGCCCCGCAGGTGGCTGGCCCAGGGTTCCGCAAGGCCTCGGGGACCTGGAACGCACGGCGAACCAGGCGCGCGAACAGGTCGCCGGACTCACGCCGATCTTCGACGACGACCTTCTCGGCATGGGTCTCGAACGGCTGCGGGACCGGCTCCTCGAGCTCGGCCGTGACCCCTCCGCGCTGCGGTACCTCCCCGAGATCAACGTGCTCAACTCCAGCCTCAGGGAGCGTGGCCTCGGCCAACTCATTGAGGACCTGCGCGAGCGGCGGCTGGATCCGGACGTGGCCGCCGCTGAACTCGAACTCGCGTGGTGGGCGTCCGTCCTGGATTCCATCCTCCGGTCGGACGGTGCCCTCTCGGGGTATGACGGCGCCACCCTGAACAGGCTCGCGGACCACTTCCGGGCGCTCGACCGCGCCCAGGTGAAGTCGCTGCCCGGACCGGTGCGCCGCGCCGTGGGGCGCAGGCTGGGCCGGGTCATCGCCTCCGACAAGACGGCGGCGCAGGAGTTGTGGCGCGAGCTCTCGCGGCCCCACCTCACCAATGTGCGCTCGCTCCGCGCGCGCTTCCCGGACCTGCTCGCCGCGGTCCGCCCGGTGTGGGTGGTACCGCCGATGCTGGTGGGACAGGCGCTGCCGCCGCGCACCGATGTCGACCTCCTCGTGGTGGACGGCGCACAGCACCTGCCGACCGCCAATGTGGTCGCCGCGATCGCAAGGGCCGGTCAGGTGGTCCTCGTGGGCGACTCCTCCCGGGAGGGTCCCGGGATCGTCGACGAGCTCACCGGGACGCTGCCAGCCGTCGTCCTGCCCACCGACCGGGCGCAGCGCGAGGAGCACCTCGCCGCGTTCCTGGCGGGGCACGGCTACGACGGCGTCGTGGACTCGGTCCCGGCCCGTCCCACCCCGTCGACGCTCCGACTGCACCTCGTGGAGGGATTCGGGATGCCGGCCGTCGGAGCGGTGGCGGTGGAGGGAGTCGCCACCGAGGTCTCCCGCGTGCTTGAGCTCGTGCGTGAGCACGCCGAACGGCCGGAAGGGAGCCTCGCGGTCGTCTCGCTGTCTGCCGTCACTGCGCAGCGGATCCGCTCGGCGATCCGCCAGGACGTGGCGCTCGCCCGCCTGCTCGAGGACCCAGAGCGGTTCACGGTGACGGACGTCGAGGATGTCGGCGGCCTGCGGTACGACACGGTCCTCCTTTCCGTGGGATTCGCCAAGACACCGCACGGGCGTGTCCTGCACCGCTTCGGACCGGTGTCCACCCCCGAGGGACTGTCCCTGATGGTCGACCTCCTCGACTCGGTGCGGCACAACCTCCACATCGTCTCCTGCCTCGCCCCCGAGGACCTGGAGCGGGACCGGCTCGGGCACGCGGGTGCGCACCTGCTCGCCGACCTGCTCGACCTCGCCTCGGATTCCCCGGCGGAGCCGGGCTCGTCGAAGGCGCGGAGCCAGCCCGCCGAAGGCGATCCCGACCTCCTCCTGCACGATCTCACCGGCCGCCTCCGCCGCATCGGCCTCACCGTGGTCCCGCGGTACGGCTTCGAGGGCGGGGTCCGGCTGCCGCTCGCCGTCGGTCACCCGGACCGTCCGGGCGAGCTGTTCGTCGGGGTCCTGACCGACGACGCCGCCTACGTGGCGGAGCCGTCCCTCCGGCGGCGGGACCGGCTGTGGGTGGAGCGCCTCGAGCACCATGGCTGGACGCCGCACATGGCCTTCTCCACCGCGGTGTTCCTCGATCCGCAGCGGGAGGCGACCGCGATCGCAGCCAAGGTGACCGGGGCGATGGCCGCGACGCCGCGGCCGAAGGTCATCGGGGCGGGGGCGTGGACTGCGGACGAGGACACCGACGAGCCCGCGGCCGGACAGGCTGCCGGGGTGCGGACGGGTCCGGCCGAGTCGGAGTCGGCGAGGGAATCCGGCCCGACGGAAGGAGGGTCAGCGGAGGTCGGAGAGCGACCTGGTCCCCTGGGGATTCCTGAGGTCACCGAGGCGCCCGATGTCACCGAGGCGCCTGAGGTCACCGAGGTTGCCGAGGCCGACGGGTCGCCTGGAGGTGGGGAATCCCCACAGGATGAGGCCGGCGGGACGATGGCCCGCGGCGATCGTGCCGAGCCCCTGCCCGTGGCTCCGGGCCGTGACATCCGCGAGTACACCGACGACGAGTTCGACGAACTGGCGGCCTGGGTCAGTTCCGACGGCGCGGAGCGCACGGTCGACGAGCTGGCCACCTCCATGCGCACGTGGCTCGGGGTCACGCGGCGCGGGGCCCGGGTGGACGAGGCGTTCCGTGCGGCTGCTGCTCGGCACCTGGCCGGGGAGAATCCGAACCGGGAGGATGGGCCTCCAGCCAACGCTCCGGCTGGCGAGCGGGAGGACTGACCCGGTGGGACGAGGGCACAGGCGCGTGATGCGGCGTTTGGTGGAGGACGACTCCGCCGGCGGGCAGGACAAACAGGACAAGCCCGGCGTCGCAGCGTCCCTGCCTGCAGCGTCTCCGCCTGCAGCGTCCCTGCCTGCAGCGTCCCCGCCTGCAGCATCCCCGCCCGACGTTCCCGTCATCCCCAACCATGCGGCCGAGGACTGTGACTCCGTCTGGGGAGATGCCCCCGACTCCAACGACGCCAGGCTCCTGGACGACGTCCCCCCACACTGGTGAGGAGGGGAGCGCTGACCGCCGCTGTTCGGGGAGTGTCACGGTCATGCGTGAGTACGGCCTTGCAGTCCACGCGCATTGGGATGGCGGACCTCACGTTTCGGCCGTTCCCGGCCGGGTCCAGACCGGCGCGGTGTTATCCAGACCGGCCGGGTCCAGACCGGCGCGGTGTTATCCAGACCGGCCGGGTCCAGACCGGCGCGGTGTTATCCAGACCGGCGCGGTGTTCCGAACGGTGTTCCGAACCCTCACCAACGTGTGTTTGGCGAGGATCCGAACCCGGGGTGAGGCTCCCACAGCTCACCATCGACTCGAAGCCTCGCCAAACAGTCGTTGGTTGGCGTTTGAGCAGGAGCCTACGCCACGGACCAGTCAGGAGAGCCTCCGGACAGGAACCGATGGCCCTCGACACCGCGTTGTGAGCGCTGAGTAGCGCATGCACTACCAGGTGCTCACAACCCCCCACTCAGGGACCGGCTCGGACGCTCGCGTCCTGTGAAGGGCATCGTGCACGCGAGTAGCGTGAACCCGGGAGGTTCCGGTGACAGGGCTGACGGCGGAGGCGTTCCGCGAGCAGCGCCCACAAGTCAGTCAGATGAGCCGGACGTGAGTTGGAGGGGGTTGGTGCCGGTGGTGTGGGGTGTGCGCCTCACCACGCCTCACCACGGGCTCGAATGCTTACCGCGCATGCGAGGTTGTTATCTCGCAGGACTTCGGTGACGGTTCTGTGTCATGCGTGGTTCGGGTTTGTGCAGGTGATGTGCGGGGAGCGTGATGCGAGAACGCAGGTGCGAGAACGCAGGAGGGGCCGGCCCTGGTGGGCCGGCCCTTCCCGCGCGGGAGTGTCAGCGAGCTGCGAGCAGGTCGCGGATCTCGGTGAGGACCCTGACATCCTCTGCGGGAGCCTCGGGCTCGGTGTGCTCCTCCTTGCGGCTGGCGGCCAGCCTGTTGACCGGAACGACCACGAAGAAGTAGATCGCGGCCGCGACGATCAGGAAGTTGATGAGCGCGGTGACGATGGCGCCGGGCAGGATCTCGGCTTCGTTCACGAAGAACGAGCCGACCTGGTCGAAGTTCGGCTGACCGAAGAGGCCGCCGATGATGCCCATGATGACGGCGGTGACCGCGGCGACGATAGGGGCGAAGGCGCCACCGATGATCACACCGACCGCGAGGTCGATGGCGTTGCCGCGCGTGATGAATTCCTTGAAGCCCTGCAGCATCGTTTTCTCCTTGAGGGGGTTGGGTCA
>JBNJCY010000192.1:0-4769 GCA_051744325.1 Actinomycetota bacterium | reverse complement strand
GGGATACCGGACTCGACCTTGCCGACGAGGTCCGCGCCGACGTCCGCGGCCTTGGTGAAGATGCCGCCGCCCACGCGGGCGAACATGGCCTGCATGGAGGCCCCGACGCCGAAGGTGAGCACCGTCGTCGTGATGAGGACCATCCGGACGCCCTCGCCGTCGCTGCCCTCCGGGATGAACGCGTTGGCGAGCAGGAACCACAGGACGATGTTGCCGAGTCCGAGGCCGACGACGACGAGGCCCATGACGGCACCGCTGCGGAAGGCGACCTTCAGCGCGTTCGGCAGGGAGGACCGGGCCGCCGCGGCCGTGCGCGTGGAGGCTCGGGTCGCGGTCTGCATGCCGAAGAAACCGGCGAGGGCCGAGAACAGGCCTCCCGCGAGGAACGTGAAGGGCAGCCAGTCGCTCTGGGCGTTCAGGCCCCACGCGAGGATCGCGAAGACCACGGCGAGGCCCGCGAACGCGATCCCCATGACCTTGTACTGCTGGCGCAGGTAGGCCATGGCGCCGGTGCGCACGTGGTCGCCGATCTCGATCATGCGGTCGGTGCCCTGGTCCTGGGAGACCATGCCCCGATAGAAGACCAGGGCGAAGGCAAGGGCCAGCAGTGCCGCAATCGGCGCGATCCAGAAGACCGGCTCGTTCATTTGTTACTCCAAGGGGTTGCGTGGACAGACGGGACTCGACGCGCGAGCGGTCCTTGGGCGGGTGCCGGCGTACCGGGTCTTTCGGATCACTCCAGCGACATGACCTGCGCGGACCGCCACCACCCGCGGTGCTGGTTCTCGAGCTCGTCGCGGCTGGGGAAGCGGTAGAAGGCGAAGTCGGTCTGGTCGCCCACGTAGAAGCCGCCCTGCACCATGCGGTAGAGGACGCCCTCCTTGACCTGCTTCAGGACCAGCTTGGCCGCCTTGGTCTCGTTGCCCTTCATCTCGACCAGGACGTCGCGCAGGTGCGCGAGGTTCGAGTAGGGCAGGTCGTGGGCCGCCCCGCGGAGGGGGTCGGTCGCGAGTTCGCCGAGGTGGAGTTCGGAGAAGACGATGCGCGGGACGTGGATCGGGTTGGTCGGGTCCGTGATTGCCCGGCAGAAGTCGTGCGGGTCGAGCTTGCTGACCACCATCGGGTTGATCGGGCAGAACTCCTGGTAGAGGTGCAGCCGCGGCTCGGGCTCGGGGGCGTAATCCGAGCGCTGCAGCTCCAGGGTGCGGCCGTCGGTGGTGACCAGGTAGAGGTGACCGAGCGCGGACACCGGGATCCGGGACAGAACCTGGTGGATGGAAAGGTAGAGCGATCGCTTCGGCGCGCCGTTCGGCTGGACCACGAGGCGCTCGTCGACGAGGTGGAACGGGAACTCCTCGGAGCGGTAGTCCGGGTCGAGTTCGAAGAAGATGGCCTCGCCCCTCACGTGGGCCTGCATGCCGACCGCGTAGTAGCTGCCGAACGCCTCCGGCTCCAGCATCGAGGCGATCAACGCCTCAGGAATGAGGGACAGATACAGGTGCCTTGCCATGCCTCGCCTCGAATCGCTCGTCCGTCTCTGGACCGTGGACATTCTAGCCCGAGACGCCTCCGGGGCGGGTGGGACCTTCGCCCACCGAGACGCTCACGCCATGTGTACAGTGCGCTGCGGGAACGGGATTTCGATCCCTGCGTCGTCGAAGCGTTTCTTCAGTCGCTTGACGAACTGGTGCCGCATCTCCCACTGGTCGTCGAACTGGCCGGCCCGCAGGACGATCGTCATGTCGATCGACGAGTCGCCGAAGGTGTGGAAGCGTGCGGAGGGCTCGAAGTCGCGGACCGTGGGCGAGAACTCGGCGATCACCTCGGAGGCCACCTCCTTGGCGATCCGCTCGGCGAGGTCGAGGTCGGAGTCGTAGGCGACTCCCACGGCCATGTAGAGCCCAAAATCCTCCGCTGGCAACTTGTGGTTGGTGAAGATCGTGCTCGCAAGCGTGGCGTTCGGCACCACCACCATGTTCCGCGCGAGCTGCCGGATCGTCGTGTACCGCCAGTTGACGTCCTCGACGAAACCAGCTTCGCCAGAGGAGAGCTCCACGTAGTCACCGGCCCGTACCATCCTGCTGGAGATGATCTGGAGGCCGGCGAACAGATTGCTGAGCGTGTCCTGCAGTGCCAGAGCCACCGCGAGGCCGCCGACGCCCAACGCGGTCAACATGGGGGTGATCGAGATCCCCAGGGTGCTGAGCACGGCGAGCAGTCCGATGACGAGGACAGCGAGCCGGATGAGGTTGAGGAAGATGCTGGCCGAGGCGGCGCCGCCCTCCAGCGATGCGGAGTACACCCGCGCCAAGGCACCGGCGAACCGTACGGCCGCGAACGTGAGCGACGCGCCCAGCAGGACGATGAGCGAGGTGCGGATCAAGTCCTCCAGGCGGTCGCTCCACACCGCGGTCTCGAGGGCCGCGAATCCACCGACGATCCCGCCCCAGAGGACGGGGTGACGGCCGAGCCCCTCGGCGACCGCCGGGAAACCACTCCACCGGAGCTTCGGTGACCGCAATGCAGTGCGCGCGAACCACCCCAGCAACCAGCCGAGCACCAGTCCGCTGACGATCAGGCCCGCCCACGTGGCCCATTCAGAGATGTCGTATCCGAACATCCTCACCCTCCTCGACGACCCGTCGAGACTACCCGAGGGCCGGGTGGGGTGATCACAGGGGCGGGTGCGGGTGGTGCGTCGCCCGGCACTGTTCCACAGGTAGGTGGGGCTGTGGTCCACGCCGCAGTGGGTCACCCTGGAACACGCAGTTGACGACGACGTCGAAGCTCGTCAACAGCTCGTGGGTCGCCACGATCCCGTCCTCCGTGTGGCCCAGCGACCAGCGGCGGTCAGTCGACTCCGGCCTCCATCGCCACCCGGTCGAGGACCGACTCGGCCTCTTCGGGTGCGTCGCCGCGGGAGATCGCCTGGGCGTCGCCCACGCCCAGGCCACCGACCAACTGGGCGGTGTCCCCACCGACCACGCCCTGCATCGCGTACAGCTCGAGCCGGGACCGGGAGTCCTGGATGTCGAGGTTGCGCATGGTGAGCTGCCCGATCCGGTCGGCGGGACCGAAGGCGGCCTCGTCCACCCGCTCCATCGACAGCCTGTCGGGGTGGTAGCTGAGCGAGGGTCCGGAGGTGCCGAGGATCGAGTAGTCGTCGCCGCGGCGCAGCCGGAGCGTCACCTCCCCCGTCACGGCGGACCCCACCCAGCGCTGGATGGACTCGCGGAGCATCAGCGACTGGGGATCCAGCCAGCGGCCCTCGTACATGAGCCGGCCGAGGCGCCGGCCTTCGGCGTGGTAGTTCGCGATCGTGTCCTCGTTGTGGATGGCGGTCAGCAGCCGCTCGTAGGCGATGTGGAGCAGCGCCATGCCGGGCGCCTCATAGATGCCGCGCGACTTGGCCTCGATGATCCTGTTCTCGATCTGGTCGCTCACGCCGAGTCCGTGCCGGCCCCCGATGGTGTTCGCGGCGTGGACCAGGGCGACGGCGTCGTCGAAGACCTCGCCGCCGATGGCCACGGGACGGCCCGCGTCAAAGGTGATCGTCACCGTCTCAGGGACGATCTCGACGTCCTCCCGCCACGAGGCCACGCCCATGATCGGCTCGACGATCTCGACCCCGTTGTCCAGATGCTCCAGCAGTTTCGCCTCGTGGGTGGCGCCCCAGATGTTCGCGTCCGTGGAGTAGGCCTTCTCCGTCGAGTCGCGGTATGGCAGGCCCCGCTGCGCCAGCCACTCGGACATCTCCTGACGGCCGCCGAGCTCCTCGACGAAGTCCGTGTCCAGCCACGGCTTGTAGACCCGCAGCCGCGGGTTGGCGAGCAGCCCGTAGCGGTAGAAGCGCTCGATGTCGTTGCCCTTGTAGGTGGAGCCGTCGCCCCAGATCTCGACACCGTCC
The DNA here is from genome assembly GCA_051744325.1 of Actinomycetota bacterium. GTDB lineage: Bacteria > Actinomycetota > Actinomycetes > Actinomycetales > Actinomycetaceae > UBA1383. The sequence continues at coordinate 862 of JBNJCY010000192.1, read as the reverse complement.
TCCGCCATGGCACGCACGAGGAGGGTCCCGGTGACGGCCCGGCCGATCGGGGTGGTGTTGAAGTACGCCTTTCCGGCGGTGCGGATGTGGAACGCCCCGCACTGCAGCGCGACCAGCCCCTCCTCCACGAGGGCGGGCCGGCAGTCCACGAGGCGCGAGAGATCGGCGCCGTACTGAAGCGCGCGGCCGGGCACCGAGTCGATGTCGGGTTCGTCGTACTGTCCGAGGTCGGCGGTGTAGGTGCACGGGATCGCGCCCTTCTCGCGCATCCAGGCGACGGCCACCGAGGTGTCGAGGCCGCCGGAGAACGCGATGCCCACCCGTTCGCCGACGGGGAGGGAGGAGAGGACCTTTGCCATGCGCACGAGACTACGCGCAACGATGCAACTTATGCGAGCCCCTGCATATATTCAACAACGTGAGAAGTGTCACGCGCCCTTGGAGACCTCGGGCAGGGTGCGGCCGACCGCCGCTCCCACCAGGCCGAGGACGGCCAGGAAGATGAGCGCAGCCACCTCGCCGAACATGGCGATCCCAGCGCTGACCGCGCCCGTGACCAGCAGGATCACGCCCATCGCCGTGTTGGCGACCGCCACGTGGCGAGTGCGCTGGTCGCCCTCCGCCATGTCGACGACGTACGCCTTGCGGGACACGCGCACGCCGACGTGGATGAGGCTGATGATGAAGTACGCCACCGTCAGCACCCACCCGGCCGTGCCTGTCTCAACAAGAGAGACGACGAGGACGACGACGAGGATCACCGTCGAGGCCGCCAGCGCGCCTGCGACCATCACAGATCGGCTCGAGCGATCGGCGAGCTTCCCGAACACACGGCCGCCGAGCACCGACGCCAGACCCTGCG
>JBNJCY010000191.1:0-4810 GCA_051744325.1 Actinomycetota bacterium | reverse complement strand
ACCGACGAGATCCGGCACCCGGACACCGACTCCAGATACTCGAGGTACCGCTGGGCGTTGGCGGGGAGCTCCTCGAAGGTCCGGGCTCTCGTGATGTCCTCCGTCCAGCCGTCAAGGTACTCGTAGACGGGCGTGGCGTGGTGGACGGCGGACTGGTCGTAGGGCATCTCGTCGTACCGCACGCCGCCGACCTCGTACGCCACGCACACGGGGATCCTCGGGAACCCGGTGAGGACGTCGAGCTTCGTGATGACGAGGTCGGTCAGGGAGTTGACGCGGGATGCGTACCGGGCGACGACGGCGTCGTACCAGCCACAGCGGCGCGGCCGTCCCGTGGTGGTCCCGTACTCGCCGCCGACCTCGCGGATGCGGTCGCCGTCGTCGTCGAAGAGCTCGGTGGGGAACGGGCCCTCGCCGACACGCGTGATGTAGGCCTTCGCGACGCCGACGATACGGTCGAGCCGGGTGGGGCCGACTCCGGAGCCCGTGCAGGCGCCGCCGGCGGTGCACGAGGAGGAGGTGACGAACGGATAGGTGCCGTGGTCGACGTCGAGCATCGTTGCCTGACCGGCCTCGAAGACGACCGTCCTGCCCTCGTCGAGCGCGTTGTTCAGCTCGAGCGAGCAGTCGATGAGCATGGGGCGGACCCTGTCCGCATAGGAGAGCAGCTCCGCGGTGACCGCGTCCACGTCCGCCTCCCGCCGGTTGTAGACCTTCACGAGCAGGGCGTTCTTCTGCAGGAGGGCACCCTCGACCTTCTGCCGCAGGATGGAGGCATCGAAGAGGTCCTGGATGCGGATGCCCACCCGGTTCATCTTGTCCGCGTAGGTGGGGCCGATGCCGCGACCGGTGGTGCCGATCTGCCGCTTGCCGAGGAAGCGCTCCGCCACGCGGTCCATGGTGCGGTTGTAGGAGGGGATCAGGTGCGCGTTCGCACTGATGCGCAGCTTCGAGACGTCCACGCCCCGGGCGGACAGGTTCTGCAACTCGTGGAAGAGGACCTCCAGGTCCACCACCACGCCATTGCCGATGATCGGCGTGACCCCCGGGGTGAGGATGCCGCTGGGCAGCAGGTGGAGGGCGTACTTCTCGTCCCCGATCACCACCGTGTGGCCCGCGTTGTTGCCGCCGTTGAACTTCACGACGTAGTCGGTGGAGGCCCCGAGCTGGTCGGTTGCCTTCCCCTTGCCCTCATCGCCCCACTGGGCTCCGAGCACCACCACGGCAGGCATGAGCGCCCCCTCCATTCGCGTCCGGCACCGATCGGCGCCACCCCCAACGCTACAGGCCCGCGTAGTCTGGGACACGTGCCCGCCCTGCGCCGACCTCCCCGGGTCATCGCCCACCGGGGGATGTCCTCGCTGGCCCCGGAGAACACCCTCGCAGCCTTCCGGCTGTGCGCCGAGCACGGTGTGCGCTGGTTCGAGTTCGACTGCGACCTGCTCGCGGACGACACGGTGGTGGTGCTGCACGACTCGACACTCGACCGCACCACCGACGCGTCTGGCGGCTACCGCACCCTCACCGCGGCGGGCCTCGAGGGGATCGACGCCGGATCCTGGTTCAGCGGCGAGTTCGCCGGCGAGCGCCTGCCCACCCTTCCCCAGGTCATCGCGCTGATGAACGAACTCGGGCTCGACGCCAACCTCGAGATCAAGTCATCCAACGCCGGTGCCGCCCACGCCCGCCGGCTGGTCGACGCCGTCGTTCGCGACCTGGAGGAGCTCTCCCCGGAGAGGGAGGTGCTCGTCTCCAGCTTCAGCCCTGTCCTGTTGGGGGAGTTCCACCGGCTCGCCCCCCAGTGGCCGGTGGCGTGCCTGTTCGAGGACCGCTGGTGGGCGGGGATGTGGCGGTCGATCGCGGACCTCCTCGATGCGGCCGCGATCCACCCGAAGCTGAAGGGGCTCACCGCCAAGCGGGTGCGGAAGATCCGCGATTCCGGCCGGGACGTGAACGTGTGGACCGTGAACTCGGTGGCCCTGGCGCAGGAGCTGTTCGGCTGGGGGGTCACCGGGGTGTTCACCGACGTGGCCCAGGAATTCCCGGAGGAGTGGCGCTCGGCGTAGTCACGCCGGGCCCGCGCCCACTTCCGTGACGACGACGAGGGCCGCCGCACCGTGGGTGCGACGGCCCTCGAGGGGTGAGAGGTCAGGACATCTTCCTGCCGGCGGACCCGAGCTGCTGGCAGGCCTCGACCACGCGGGCGGCCATGCCGGCCTCCGCCGACTTGCCCCACGCACGCGGGTCGTAGATCTTCTTGTTGCCGACATCGCCGTCGACCTTGAGGACGCCGTCGTAGTTGCGGAACATGTAGTCCACGACCGGGCGGGTGAACGCGTACTGGGTGTCCGTGTCCACGTTCATCTTGATGACGCCGAAGGACACGGCCATGGCGATCTCCTCGGCCGTCGACCCGGAACCGCCGTGGAACACCAGGTCGAACGGGTTCTCCAGGCCGAACTTCTCGCCGACGATCCTCTGGATCTCGCCGAGGATCTCGGGACGGAGCTTCACCGCGCCCGGCTTGTACACGCCGTGCACGTTGCCGAACGTCAGGGCCGTCATGTAACGCCCCTTCTCACCAAGACCGAGGGCCTCGATGGTGGCGATGCCGTCCTCCGGGGTGGTGTAGAGCTTCTCGTTGATCTCGGCGGCGTGGCCGTCCTCCTCGCCACCGACGACGCCGATCTCGACCTCGAGGATCGTGCGCGCCTTCTGCGAGAGCTCAAGCATCTCCTGGGAGATGGACAGGTTCTCGTCGAGCGGGACATTGGAGCCGTCATACATGTGGGACTGGAAGGTGGGGTCCTCACCGCGGGCCACCTGCGCGGCCTCGATCTCGAGGAGCGGGCGGATCCAGGAGTCGATGTTCCCCTTGACGCAGTGGTCCGTGTGCAGCGCCACGGTCACCGGGTAGTTCTTCGCGACCTCACGGGCGTAGGCGGCAAGGCCCAGTGAGCCCGCGACGCGGTCCTTGATGGTGGACCCGGATGCGTATTCGGCGCCACCGACGGAGACCTGGATGATGCCGTCCGACTCTGCCTCGGCGAACCCCTGGAGGGCCGCGGTCAGGGTCTGGGAGGACGTCACGTTGAATGCGGGATACGCGAACTTGCCCTGCTTGGCGCGGTCGAGAAGCTCTACGTAGACCTCTGGGGTTGCAATCGGCATTGTCTGCCTCCATGGGTTGGGATCAGTACGTTCCCCATCATTCCACCCACCACGCCGGCAGGGGAGGGACATTCGTCGGTAATCGGCGCGATCTCAACGGAGATGTTCCGCGCTGAAGGGGAGGTTCCCCGGCCACGGCGCGCCGAACCCGGCGCCCTCTCCCCGCACAACCTCCCCGTCACCGAAACACCACCCCCTCCAGGACTCCCCTCGGTGCCTCCCACTCACGCAGGCGCCGCCCCACCCCCGTGCTGCACCACCCACGCCCACATGGCCACAGCCGCCGCAGCGCCGACGTTGATGGACCGCGTGGAGCCGTACTGGGTGATGTGCAGGATCCGCTCGCACCCTGCGACCATCTCGACCGTCAGGCCCGTGGACTCCTGACCGAACACGAGAACCGCGTCCTCCTCCAGCACGGCCCCTTCGAGCGGCACCGAGCCCGGCAGGTTGTCCACACCCAGGACGTGCAGGCCGGCCTCCCGCGCCCACGAGAGGAAGTCGGCCACCGACTCATGGTGGCGCAGGTGCTGATAGCGGTCGGTGACCATGGCGCCGCGACGGTTCCACCGCCGTCGACCCACGATGTGCACCTCGGCCACGGCGAACGCGTTGGCGGTGCGGACCACGGAGCCGATGTTCGCGTCGTGTACCACGTTCTCGATCGCCACATGCAGCCGGTGCCGCCGCTGGTCGATGTCCGCGACGATCGCCTCGAGCCGCCAGTACCGATACCGGTCGACGACGTTGCGTGCGTCTCCCTCGGCCAGCAACTCCGTGTCCCAGTGGTCACCCTCGGGCCAGTTCTCGTGCCCGCCGGGCCAAGGGCCGACTCCCTGCCCGGGGATCGCCGACGGAGCCTCGCCCTCCGGGACTCCGCCCTGAGCCACCCCACCCTCGCGCGTCACGGGCCGGGCTGCGGACCGCTCGGCGAGTCGGGTCCGGACCGCCGCGCGGCCTGCTCGTGAGCGCGGATCCGCGACCACCGGGACACCGCCATCAGGGCCACGAGCAGGAGGACCAGCAGGACGACGATCAGGTACTTCACCGGGTGGGGCCCCCCGCAGCCGGGCCCAGCTGCGAGCCGCCCCCCTGCCTGAAGTTGACCCGCGGCACGTCGCGGGTCGAACCCTCCGCCTCGAAGTACGTGGCGCGGCGGAAGCCGGTCATGGAGCCCACGACCGAGGCGGGGAACGTCTCGAGCTTCGTGTTGAACTGCCGCACATTCGCGTTGTAGTACCGGCGGCCGCCGGCGATGCGGTCCTCGGTGTTGGTGAGCTCGGCCTGCAGTGCCTGGAAGTTGGCGTCCGCCTTCAGGGACGGGTAGGCCTCGGCCACCGCGAACAGGCGTCCGATCGCGGCGGTCAGCGCGTTCTCGTTCATGGCCTGCTGCTCGCGCGTGGCGGCGGGCTGGGCTGCGGCCGCGCGCGCCCGGGTGACCTCCTCGAACACGCCGCGCTCGTGGCTGGCGTACCCCTTGACGGTCTCCACCAGGTTGGGGATGAGGTCATGGCGGCGGTGCAGTTCGACGTCCACCTGACGCCACGCCTCCTCCACCAGGTTCCGCAGCCGGACGAAGGCGTTGTAGGTGGCGATGAACCAGAGGATCACGGCCACCACCAGCACGCCGAGGACAATC
>JBNJCY010000190.1:0-4817 GCA_051744325.1 Actinomycetota bacterium | reverse complement strand
CGCTGGACACATCGCCTCCCTGCTGCCCTCACACTCGCACTGACTGAACGAACAGTCAGCATAGCCACGCTATGATCGGGTGTCAAAGGTTTTCGAGTGCGTTTCGGTGCTCCCGCAGGCGAGCGAGGAGTGCCGATCGCGACAGGTGACTGGTGGAAGGTGGCGACGATGCCCAACCCTGTGGTGTTCTCGGTGATCGGCAGCGCGTGGCGAGCGGAGTTCTTCCTCCGCGTGGCCCAGGCGGCCCCGGACAAGCTGGCCGTGGCAGGCGTCCTGGCCCGGCGCGAGTCGGAGGCCCAGCGGCTGCGCGAGACGTGGGGCGTCCGCGCCGTCACCACCCTCGATGAGCTGCTCGCCCTTGACGGCGAGTTCGTGGTCCCGGCGGTGTCGTGGCCGGCGATGCCCGGCGTGGTGCGGGACCTCGTGGAGGCGGGCGTGAAGGTCCTCGCCGAGACCCCGCCCGCCCCGGACCTGGATGGGCTGCGGTCGCTGTGGCACGACGTCGGACACACCGGCCTCGTCCACGTCGCGGAGCAGTACCCCCGCATGCCCGGCCACGCCGCGCGGCTCGCGGTGGTGCGGGACGGCGCGATCGGGACGCCCACCTCGGTGGAGGTGTCCTCCACGCACCTGTACCACGCCGTGTCGCTGGTACGGAACCTCCTTGGCCTGGGGCGCGGCGACGTCGTCGTGAACGCCCGGACGTTCACCGCGCCGCTGCTGGACCCGCTGAATCGGGACGGCTGGGTGGCCGAGCCGCGCGAGGAGCCGCGCGGCACCACCCTCGCGACCCTCGACTTCGGGGACGGCCGCCACGGCCTCTATGACTTCGTGGACAACCAGTGGCACAACCCGCTGAGGGCGCGCCGGATCGTGGTGCGGGGGTCGCGGGGCGAGGTGGTCGACGACGCCGTGACGCGCTGGACGGACGACGGTCCCGTCGCGTCCCCGCTCGCCTACCGTCGCACCGGGGTGGACATGAACCTCGAGGGCAACGACGTGGTGCACGTGTCCTTCGACGGCCGCGTGGTGTGGCGCAACCCGTTCGTGGGCTCACGGCTCTCGGAGGACGACCTCGGCGTGGCCGCGATCCTCGCCGACGCCGGCGCCTGGGCGCGCGACGAGGCCCCCGGTCCCTACCCGCTGGCGGACGCGTGTCAGGACCACGCCGTCGGGCTGGCGATCGTGGAGTCCGCGCGAACCGGGACCGACGTCCGGGTGGCGGGAGAGCCCTGGGCCTGACGCCACCCGCGCGGGGGGGAAGGCACGCGCGGCGAGCGACGGCATGTCGCGAACCTGATCGCGCCCACCTTCCGGGCCGGAGTGCAACAGTGGGCGTATGGATGACAACGAATCCCTCACCAGAGCCCTTGAGTTCCACGGCCACCGCTGCTGGGCGAGCGTGGCGGGGGTGCGGGCCGGCCTGGCCGCCCGGCGCGTGCTGGGAGTGCCGCGCTCGGGCGGGTCGCAACTGTTCGCCGTCGTGGAGATCGGCGAGGAGCACGGCGGAATGTGCTTCGGGGACGGGGTGCAGTACGCCACGGGGTGCACTTTCGGGAAGGGCAACCTGCGCAAGGACCCGCTGGGCAAGCTCACGGTGACGGTGACGGACAAGGCGACCGGGCGCGCGGTGCGGGTGGCCTACAGGCCCACGTTGCAGCAGCAGATCGCGGACTCGGCGTTCATGCGGCAGCGGGCCGATGGCGTCCAGCCGGACGAGATCCCCGAGGAGGACCAGCTCGCCCTGGTCCGGCTCGTGTGGGACGCGCCGGAGGAGGACGTGCTGACGATCGGGGAGGTCTTCGAGGACCCCACGGACTGGTTGCCCGAGGTGATGGGCTTCCTGAAGTGCGAGTCCTGCGGGGAGCTGGCGGCCATGGCCTACGTGCGCGTGGTGGGGGAGCGGAGGATGTGCATCCCCTGTTCCGGCTACGACCGCTGAGCGTGAGGCGTCCGGCCTGTTGAGCGGCTGGATGAAGGCCTCATGAGTCCTCTCCTGCTCGCGCTCTCGGCCGTCCTGGTCTTCACCTTCTCCGGGGTGATGGCGATGGCGGGGATCGGGGCGGCCTTCCTGTTCGTCCCGCTCTTCTACTACCTCGGGGTGCCGCTGGCGGAGGCCACCCCGGTGGCGTTGCTGCTGAACGTGGTCAGCCTGGTGGTCGCGGTGGTGACGTACTGGCGGGCCGGCCTGGTGAACGTGCGGATCGGCCTGCCGATGATGCTGGTCGCGGTGGTCCTGTCCCCGTTGGGGGCGCGCACGACGGCGCTGGTCAACACCCCCCTCCTGCTCGCCCTGTTCGCCGCGTTCCTCGTGTTCGCCGGAGCGATGATGCTGTTCCATCGGGCGAAGAAGCGCACCGAGCCGATGTCCCGCAGGACGGAGGTCACCGCCGGGGTGGGAGTCGGTGGGGTCGCTGGGTTCCTCGGCGGCATGCTCGGGGTGGGGGGCGGGAACTTCGTGCTGCCCGCGCTGAACTGGATGGGATTCGACGCGAAGGTCGCGGCGGGGACGACGTCGTTCGTGGTGGTGTTCGCTTCCCTGTCCGGGTTCCTCGGACACGCCACCATGGGCGGGTTGGACCCGGCATTCGCCGGGATGATGGCGGCGGCGGCCGCCGCCGGCTCGACGGTGGGGTCGCGGCTGATGACCATGAGGCTCTCCAGCGCCCACCTGAAGGTGGTCATCGGAGTCCTGCTCTGGCTCATCGCCGCGAAGATGATCTGGGACCTGGTGGCGTAGGCGTGGGTGGAAGGTTGGCACGCCCGCCGGCGCTGGGGATACTGGTCCGGTGACCGCCGAGACCCGCACTGCTGCTGAGAGCCTCGCCTGCTCGCCGTCCTCGGTCGCTCCCGGCCTCTCGGCGGAGCGTGCCGCGCGCCTCAGCCGTGGCTTCCGGGCACTGTCCGACCCCACCCGGCTGCAGCTCCTCTCCATGATCGCCGCGCACGACGGCGGGACCGCCTGCGTCTGCGACCTCACCGCCCCGCTGGCACTCAGCCAGCCGACGATCTCGCACCACCTCCGCGTGCTCCGCGAGGCCGGGCTGGTCACGAGCGAGCGCCGTGGCACCTGGGTGCACTACCGGCTGGTCCCGGAGATGCTCGACGAGCTTGGCGTGGGCGACGTCCTGAACCGGCCGTAGAGCTCAACGTGCGGGCTTTGACGCGGTGGGCCTCCGCACCCTAGCCTCATGCATAGACAGGTTTCAATACAGCCCCTTGTTCCTCCACTTGAGACTGGTTCCTCCCCTTGAGAATCGAGCGGCCCATGGCCTCCGCCACACCCCAGCTTCCCTCGACCGGACCGGCCGCCCTGGATGAGCACCACGTCGCGGCGCGACTGTCCACCCTCGACCGCTACCTGCCCCTGTGGATCGGCGCCGCGATGGTGGCCGGATTGCTCCTGGGCCGGTTCATCCCAGGCCTGGACGCGACCCTGTCCGCCGTGGAGGTGGACGGTGTCTCCCTGCCGATCGCGATCGGGCTGCTCGTGATGATGTACCCGGTGCTGGCCAAGGTGCGCTACGACCGGCTGGACACCGTGACCTCGGACCGCACGATGCTGGTGGCGTCCCTGGTGCTCAACTGGGTGGTGGGCCCGGCGCTGATGTTCGCCCTCGCGTGGCTGCTGCTGCCGGACCTGCCGGAGTACCGCACCGGGCTGATCATCGTCGGCCTGGCTCGGTGCATCGCGATGGTGATCATCTGGAACGACCTGGCCTGCGGGGACCGGGAGGCCGCCGCGGTCCTGGTGGCGCTGAACTCGATCTTCCAGGTGATCGCCTTCGCCGGGCTGGGCTGGTTCTACCTGTCGATCCTCCCGGGGTGGCTGGGCCTGCAGCAGGGATCGCTGGACGTCTCCCCGTGGGAGATCGCCAAGTCAGTCCTGATCTTCCTCGGGATCCCGCTGCTCGCCGGGTACCTCTCGCGCCTGATGGGGGAGCGCACGAAGGGCCGGGCCTGGTACGAGTCCCGCTTCCTGCCGCGGGTGGGCCCGTGGGCGCTGTACGGGCTGCTGTTCACGATCGTGTTCCTGTTCGCCCTCCAGGGTGAGCAGATCACGGACCGCCCCTTCGACGTCGCCCGCATCGCACTACCGCTGGTGGCGTACTTCGCCCTCATGTGGGGTGGCAGCGTCTGGTTCGGCCGGGCGCTGGGGATGACCTACCCGCGCACCACCACGCTGGCTTTCACCGCCGCGGGCAACAACTTCGAACTCGCGATCGCCGTGGCGATCGGCACCTTCGGGGTGACGAGTGGGCAGGCACTGGCCGGCGTCGTCGGGCCGCTCGTCGAGGTCCCCATCCTCGTGGGGCTGGTGTACGTGGCACTGTGGCTCCGCCGTCGCCTGGCTTGGCCGGAGGGTGTGCAGGGCGCGCGGCCAGCCGACGAGGTGGGGCGCTCAGCGGACTGACGGGATCAGGTCCGCGCGGCGAGGAGCTCCCTGATCTCGGCGGGCTTGGGGACCCGGCCGGAGACGATGACCTTCTCGTCCACCACGAGCCCCGGGGTCTTCATGATCCCGTAGGAGGCGATGCCCGGGTGGTCGGTCACCTTGGTGACCTCAGCCTGGAGGTCCATGTCCGCGAGGGCCTCGCGCGTGTTCCGCTCGAGGGCGACGCAGTTCTTGCAGCCGGTGCCGAGGATCTTGATGTGCATGGTTGGCCTTTCGTTGTACTGGTCTGGGGCTGGTGGGTCTGGGACTGGCTGGTCTGGGGCTGGTGGGATACGGCGCCGTCAGGCGAAGGCGTTGAACGTGAGGCCGATGACCACGATCGCCGCGGCCACCGACCCGAAGAAGATGCCGAGCAGGCGGG
>JBNJCY010000189.1:0-4870 GCA_051744325.1 Actinomycetota bacterium | reverse complement strand
TGCGCGATCGTGCCACCCCGGCTCGTCCTTCTCAAGACACTTCCTCTCGAGACACTCCTGCCACAGGCTGCTCCAGACAACCCACGGCCATGGACAACTGCTGCGCAGGCACAGGTGGGAGTTGCACAAGCGCAAGGAGGCTCAGAACGGAGGCGGTCCTTCGAACTGGCCGGGATCCGGCGGTGATCCGCTTCGCTCTCTCGGTGGGCGAGCACGCATGGGGCGGTAGGTGCGGCCGGTGATCGTGGTCCAGGAGCGCTGCCCGACGTCGTCGAGGGGACCGGGACGGGCCAGGCGCAGGGACTTCACCCGATGGTGGTAGCGGCAGAAATGGGTGAGGTTGGTCGCGGAGGTCTCTCCGCCGTCGGCCCACCCGTGGACGTGGTCACGGTCACATCTCCACGCGGGGATGGTGCAGCCCGGACGGGTGCAGTGCCGGTCCCTCACCCGCAAAGCGGTGGCGATGTCCGCGGGTGGGAGGTACCGCGCCCGCCCGACATCGAGAGGGCGGCCCGTGAAGGTGTCGGTGACGATGCGCTGCCACGTGCCGCCAGCGGCGAGCAGCTGGGCGATGACGGGTGCGATGGGGCCGTAGCCCTCGAGCAACGCCGCTTCGGTGCGGTGCCCGGCGAGCGGTCCGCTGGGGAGTTCGGCAGCGGCGATGACCTCCCCGCTGATGTCCGCAGCCAGCACCTCCCCGACGCTCGGCGGCGGGGTGAAGCCGGGCAGGGCGCGGAGCATGACCTCGAGGGGAACGGTCACCGCGACCTTCGCCGGGTGCGAGTGCACGGTCGCCCCGGTGTCCAGGGTGACCTCTGTGCCGTGGCGCAGCGCGGTGGCTGCCCATGTGGCAAGGGTGTCGGCACGTAGCTGCCCGGAGGTGCGGTGGTCTCCACCTGCGCGGGCGGCGACGGCGGCCGCATCCAGCGCGACGTCGAGGGCGGTGGCGTCGTCGGCGGGGAGGAAGGCGGAGACCCGGGCCATTCCGTCCGGCAGCACCTGGGGCCGCGTGACCCCACGGGTGGTGCGGGCGCGGGCGTGGCGGGCATCGGCGTCGTCCGGATCCATCTCGACGAGGGCGCGGGCGATGGCGGCGCGCACCTCGCCAAGGGTGTGGCCGGGCGCCTCGGGCAGCACCGCCGCCTCCACCGCGAGCGCCACCTGCAGGGCTACCGGGGTGAGGGCACGGACGAACTCCCACGCCACCTCGAAGGTGATGTCCCCGGCGTGGAGGGCCGTGCCGGTGTCGAGGAGTGGGCCGGTGGTGGTGGCCTGCCCGACCCGGACCAGCCGCTCCGCGTGCGTGCGGGAGACACCGAGCGCCAGCGAGATCTCCTCGCAGACCGTGTTGACCTCCCCGTGGGCGTCCTCGGCCCGGAACAGGTCGTTCGCAGCGAGCCTGGCTGCGTGCCGTGCCTGCAGCCACGCCGCCCTCGAAGCCGCCCGCTGCGCCCAGCACATCGACTCCAGGGTGGCCTCCACCCCCCACTCCCGGGGCTCCCACTCCGAGAGCCTTCCGAGCGCGGATTCCGGGGTCAGGGTCTGGAGCAGGCGTACCTGCAGGGCATCGCCAACCCTGCTCGCCACCTGCACCCCAGCGGGGCCCGTGGAGGTGTCCCACGGACACCTCTCCACCACCATCTCCATACGAACAAGTGTATGAGCGACCACTGACACGATCCCCCGAGCGTGGCCTTGGCTCGGGCACAAGCTCGCTGGACACGAGAAGCTGGGGCCGGACAACTTTCGACGACGAGGAGCGAGCATGCCTGACGTCCTGATCCGCACCTTCGAGGAATCCGATCGCGAGGGACTGCTTGCGCTGTTCGAGCGGGCCGGCGCGGGTGCGCCCGGCTCGGAGCTGTGGGGTCATTCCGAGTCCGTTGCGGCCATCTACCTCACCCCGTACATGGACCTCGTACCGGGCTCGTTGTTCGTCGCGGTTGTGGATGGCGCGTTGGGAGGGTACCTCGCCGGCTGTCCCGACCCGGCCCTGCTGCCGAGCGAGGACGACCGCAGGGCGGCCGCCATGCGGACGTATCGACTTCGCCTGCGTCCCAGCACGTGGGTGTTCTTCGGCCGCTCGTTCCTGGATGTTGCCCGCGCGCGGCTGCGGCGGGAGGAGCTCCCCGCCGGACTCGACGACCCCCGCTGGCCCGCCCACCTCCACATCGACCTTGTTCCCGAGGCCCGCGGCACCGGAGCTGCTGACGGCCTCATGCGGGCGTGGTTCGACCAGTTGCGCGAGCTGCAGGTGCCCGGTTGCCACCTCCAGACGCTGGCGGAGAACACCCGTGCCGTCCGCTTCTTCGAACGGATGGGGCTGAGGCGCCACGGGTCCACTCCGGCTGTCCCCGGGGCGCGACTCGATGGCCGCCGCCTGCACCTGCAGACCATGGTGTGGGACGCCGTCGCAACTGGGTGAGCACTCGCTCGGCACACATTTCCCACGTCGTCGGGCGATCGACGCCCGAATGCTGGTCGCATTCTGTGCAACCAGCCGGTTGTTTCGGTTAGTGTGCGTGATACCTGTCACAAACGGGGCCGTCAATGGAGAGGGAATCATGCAACATGTCCAGCGTGCCCGGCGCAGGGTCGCCGCGCTCGTGTCCGCCACCGCCGTGGCGGCTTTCGGGACGGTGGTGGCAGCTCCAGCAGTGAGCGCCTCCCCGACCGAGCTTTTCTTCAGTGAGTACATCGAGGGTTCGAGCAACAACAAGGCACTCGAGATCTACAACGGCACCGGTGCCGCGGTGGACCTCGCGGCCGGGGAATACAACGTCCAGATGTTCTTCAACGGAAGCGCCACCGCCGGGACGACAGTCAACCTGACCGGTTCTGTCGCGAGTGGGGACGTGTTCGTGCTGGCGCAGTCGGCCGCCGTCACCGCCATCCTTGACGCGGCGGACCAGCTCAATGGTTCGAGTTGGTTCAACGGGGACGACGCCGTTGTGTTGCGCAAGGACACCACGGTCCTCGACGTGATTGGCCAGGTCGGCTTCGATCCCGGCTCGCAGTGGGGCGCTGACCTGACATCCACCGCCGACAACACGCTCCGCCGCTTGGGGTCGATCTGCGCGGGCGACCCCGACGGATCCGATCCGTTCGACCCCGCCCTTGAGTGGGTTGGCTTCGCGCAGGACACCTTCGATGGGCTCGGTGCGCACATCGCGAACTGCAATGACCCGGAGCCGATCTCACCCGTGATCAATGAGTTCTCGGCAAGCACGACTGGAACAGACGTTGAGTACTTGGAGGTCCTGGGAGAGCCCAACTCGGACCTCAGCAACTACCGCCTGCTCGAGATCGAGGGTGATTCCGGATCTCCACAGGGCACGATCGACGAGGTTGTCGAGCTCGGGACGGCTGACGCGGACGGCCGATACCTCAAGGACCTCGCCGCGAACGCGCTCGAGAACGGTACGATCACGCTGCTCCTCGTGGAGGGCTTCACCGGTGCGCTCGGCGACGATCTCGACACGAACGACGACGGGACGCTCGATGTCACGCCGTGGGCCGCGGTCGCAGACGCGGTGGCGGTCAACGACGGCGACGCCGGCGATCTCACGTACGGCGTGCCCGTCCTCGGGGTGGCATACGACGGTTTGGCCTATGCTCCCGGTGGTGCGTCCCGCATCCCGGACGGGACTGACACTGATACCGCCGCCGACTGGATGCGCAACGACTTCGACCTCTTCGGAATCCCCGGCTACGCCGGCACTCCTGTCCTCGGTGAGGCGGTCAACACTCCCGGCACCGTGAACGTCGCCTACGAACCGCCCGTAGGAGACGCCGCACCAGAGGTCACCTCGACCGTTCCCGCCAACGGCGCGACCGACGTCGCCCTTGACGCGGACCTCACGGTCACCTTCTCCGAGCCTGTCGACGTCACGGGTGCGTGGTTCACGCTCTCCTGCACCACAAGCGGCACCGTCCCAGCGACGGTCACCGGGGGGCCGACCACCTGGACGATCAACCCGGATGCAGACCTCGCGCTCGGCGAGACCTGCACCCTCACGATCGTCGCGGAGCAGGTCAGCGACCAGGACACCGACGACGGGCCCGACACGATGGTGGCGGACCACGTGGTCACCTTCGAGACGCAGGCGGTAGACGTCTGCGAGGCCGAGTACACCCCGATCTTCGACATCCAGGGTGATGGCGCCACAGCCGCGATCACCGGGCCCGTCACCACCAAGGGCGTCGTCGTGGGCGACTTCCAGTCCGGTGGGTTCAACGGCTACTTCCTCCAGGACGCCTCCGGAGACGGTGACACCGCAACCTCGGACGGCATCTTCATCTACGCTCCCGGTGGCATCGACGTCGCCGAAGGAGACGTGGTTCATGTCGCCGGCAGTGCTGGTGAGTACCAGGGCATGACCCAGGTGTCCGCCTCCGCAGTCGTCATCTGCGACACCGGTGGCGCGCTTCCGCCGGCGACAGAGGTCATGTTGCCCATGGCCCCCGACGAGTACGAGCCGCTCGAGGGAATGCTCGTCACCCTGCCCCAGTCGCTCGCAATCCTCGAGTACTACAACTTCGACCGCTTCGGGGAGATCAGGCTCGGGACGGACCGGCAGTACCAGCCGACCGCCGTGTACGAGCCGGGCTCGGACGAGGCGATCGACCTCGCGGAGGCGAACGCACTCAACGCCATCACCCTGGACGACGGCCGGAGCTCCCAGAACCCGGACCCGGCGATCCACCCCAACGGTGAGGAGTTCACGCTCGACAACACCTTCCGGGGCGGCGACCTCGTGGCCAACGCCACTGGCGTGCTCGACTACAGGTTCAGCCTCTGGCGGGTCCAGCCCACCGAGGGTGCCGATCACACCGCGGTGAACCCGCGGCCAGCGGTTCCCGAGGTCGG
>JBNJCY010000188.1:0-4879 GCA_051744325.1 Actinomycetota bacterium | reverse complement strand
GCATCGCCGTGGAGGCGGGCGAGAACCCGGCGGACGTTGGTGTCGAGCACCGTGGTGCGGGCGCCGAAGGCGAACGCCGCGACGGCGGAAGCCGTGTAGGCGCCGACCCCGGGCAGCTCGCGGAGAGCGGCCTCATCCGTGGGGAGGTGGCCGCCGTGGTGCGCACACAGGTCGGCGGCACAGCGGTGCAGCGCCAGTGCTCGCCGGGGGTAGCCCATGCGCTCCCAGGCGCGCAGCACCTCGGACTGGGGGGCGGCGGCGAGGTCGCACGGGGTCGGCCAGCGGTCCATCCAGGCACGCCAGCGGGGGACCACGCGCGAGAGCGGGGTCTGCTGGCCCATCACCTCGCAGACGAGCACTCCCCACGGGGTGGTGCCGGTCCGCCAGGGCAGGTCCCGCTCGTTGGCCGCGAACCAGTCGAGCACGTCCCGGTGCAGTTCCATCGCCGTCATTGTGGCGTGGCGGGGCTCACGGATGCGAACCGGCGGCGTGCCGCCGCCGGTCGCGAGGGCATGCTCTCGTACCGTGGTGGGGGAGGAGATGGCATGGCACAGCAGGGCCGCGGTACGCGTGCCGTCACGGCACCCGGCAAGCCGGGACATCGTCGGCCGCGCTCGAAGGCGATGTACTGGCGCCGCCGCGCCCTCGTGTTGGTGGGGGTGGCCCTCATCGGCGTCGGTGTCGTCTGGGGGATGAGTCGCTTGTTCGGCGTCCTGGGCGATGCCTGGGCGGCGGCGGTCTCCGAGCAGCAATCGGCGGCGACGCCGACCGGGATTTCCACGGCCCAGCCCGTCGCCTGCCCGTCCGACGGGCTTGCCTGGGAGCTGACCCATGACGCCTCCGGTGCGGGCTCGGCCGTGCGCTTCGCCCTCACCGTCACGAACATCTCGGGTGAGGCCTGCCTTGTGGACGCGGGAGCGGGCACGCTCGTCCTGACCGTCGTCTCGGGGGAGGACCTGATCTGGTCCAATGCCCACTGTGGTTCATCCGATCCGGTTCTTCTCCTGTTGGGGCCGGAGGACTCGACCACGCGAACCGTGACGTGGACGGGGACGCGGAGCGCTCCCGGGTGCGGGAGCGTCGCCGCCGCGGTGCGGCCCGGCACCTATCAGGTGGGCCTGGACTACGCGACGGTGGAGGTCCCCGGGGCCGCCGCGGTGTTCACGCTCCGGTAGCCGTCAGACGAAGCGTTGCTCGAGGATGGAGGACTCGGCGAGCCGGGAGAGCCCCTCCCGGATCGCTCGGGCCCGCAACGGGCCCACGCCCTCGACCTGCTGGAGCTCCTCGGAGGTTGCCGACAGCAATCGCTGGAGCGAGCCGGCGTGCTCCACGAGCGCCACGGCCACGGCGTGCGGCAGGCGGGGGATGCGCGACAGCAGGCGGTAGCCCCGGGCCGCCAACGGGGTCTCCAGGCCCTGGCTGCCCGCGATCAGCCGCAGCGCCCTCGCGACCTCGACGGGGTTGGCGAGCTGGGGCGGTTCGAGCGCGGCGAGCCGTTCGGCGAGTCCCGCCGCGTCGTGGGTGCCGTAGTCCTCGAGGAGGAGCTCCCGGTCCTGCCCGATCCCGGAGACGAGTTCCTCCACCTGGAGGCGCAGCAGCCGGCCGTCAGTCCCGAGCTGGATGACGTAGGAGTCGATCTCGTACCAGATGCGCATCACCATCTCCATGCGTTGTGCGACGGCCACGACGTCCCGGACCGTGACGAGGTCCTCGATCTCGAGTGCCGAGAGCGTGGCCAGCACCTCGTCGAAGCGGTGCTGGTAGCGCTCGAGCGTGGCCAGCGCCTGGTTCGCCTTCGACAGGAGCAGGTCCGAGCCCTCCAGCACGTGGCGGACCCCGCCCACGTAAAGGGCGATGATCCGCATCGACTGGGATACGGAGATGACCGGATACCCCGTCTGGCGGGAGACACGCTCGGCGGTGCGGTGGCGCATCCCGGTCTCGAGGGACTCGATGGTCGGGTCCGGCAGGAGCTGGACGTTCGCGCGGCGGATGCGCCGGTGGGCGAAGTCCACGACGACCGCGCCGTCCATCTTGGCCAGCTCACGGAGGCGGGCTGCCGTGAACTCGATGTCGAGCTCGAACCCGCCGGAGCAGAGCGAGTCGACCGTCTCGTCGTGCCCGAGGACGACGATGGCCCCGGTCCGGCCGCGCAGGATGCGCTCGAGCCCGTCCCTCAGGTCGGTCCCGGGCGCAACCGCCGCGAGCGTCGATCGCAGGTCAAGATCCCGCACGTCTCCCCATTCCCCCACACGTCGATCCCCATCCTAGGGTTCCGCGACGACTCTCAGCCGGGCCGTATCCGGATTGTGACCCGGGGGGCGGTGGGTGGGCTGCCAACTGGAGTTGTGACCGGCCCCGATCGCGGCCAGGAGCGTGTCCACCCGCACGACGCCCATGGAGGGTGGGACCCTGACGCCCTCCGATCCCCGCTCGGGGATGATCGCCCTGGTGAACCCGAGCCGCGCTGCCTCGGCGAGACGACGGTCGATGCCGGCGGTCGCCCGGACCTGGCCGGTGAGCCCCACCTCGCCGAACGCCACCGTGTCCGCCGCGACGCAGGTGCCCGCTGCCGCCGCCGCGACCGCCAGCGCGATGGGGAGGTCCATCGCGGGCTCGTACGCCCGGGCTCCTCCCACGGTGGAGACGTACACGTCGTGATGGGCCACGTTCACCCCGGCGCGGGCCAGGAGCACCGCCAGCGTCATGGCGATGCGGGCGGAGTCCAGCCCCGCGTTCGTCCGCCGTGGGCTCGCCAGCGCCGAGGGCGCGACGAGTGCCTGCACCTGGGCCGGCATCGGACGGCGCCCCTCGAGGGAGATGCCCACGCACGTTCCGGGGATCGACTCGCCGGTTCCCTCGAGGAAGAGCCCTGATGGGTCCGGCAACTCGACGATTCCGTGGTCGGTGAGGTCGAAGCAGCCGACCTCGTCCGTGGAGCCGTAGCGGTTCTTCATCGCCCGCAGGAGGCGCAGCCGGGAGTGGAGCTCCCCCTCGAACTGGCACACGACGTCGACGAGGTGCTCCAGCACGCGAGGACCGGCGATCGAGCCGTCCTTGGTGACGTGACCGATCAGGATCACCGGGACGTTGTTGGCCTTGGCGTGCGCGATGAGGCCTGCTGCCACCGCCCTGACCTGTGACACGCCTCCCGGGGTGCCCTCCACCTGGTCGGTTGACATGGTCTGGACGGAGTCGATGACGGCGAGGGAGGGCCGAGTGTCCCGCAGGTGGCCCAGCACGCGGCCGAGGTCGGATTCCGCGGCGAGGAGGAGGGTGTCCTCCACCGCCCCGATCCGCTCCGCCCGCAGCCGTACCTGGGAGGCCGACTCCTCGCCGGTCAGGTAGAGCACGGTGGATCCCTCGAGGCGCGCGGCGCGCGCCGCCACGTCGAGCGCGAGCGTCGACTTCCCCACTCCCGGCTCGCCCGCCAGCAGCACCACCGAACCCGGGACGAGGCCGCCGCCGAGCACGCGGTCGAGCTCGCCGACCCCGGTCGGCCGGGCCCGCGAGGACTCGGCGGGGACCTGGGCGATGGGGCGCGCCGCCGTCGCCGGAGCCACGGGGGCGAGCCGGGGGGCGGGCTCGGACGCCTGGGCCACGGTGCCCCACGCCTCGCACTCGCCACATCTCCCGACCCATTTGGCGGCGGTCCAGCCACATTCGCTGCAGGAGTACCGGGGGCGTGACCTCGTCATGACCCCAGTGTGCACGGGCACACCGACACGGTCGCCCCAGGTGAGGGTGGTCTCGTCCGCGCGGACGGCACTCCGAAGCCGGCGTACGACGCGCTGCGCGCCCTCGTCCAGGAGCAGTGGTGGCTCGCCGCGACCACGACCGTGACGGACGACGACGGCGTCGTGACGGTGCGTGGCTGATTCGGGCGTCACGAGGTGGCCGCCGGCGGGCGGGTCGCTCAGCCCGCCAACCGGCTGCCGCGGGCGACGGGCGCAGTCGTCTCGCGGATCACGAGCGTTGTACTGAGGTGCTGGTGGGGCCCGGGGAGGTCCTCGCCGCCGAGGATGGCCAGCAGCATGCCCATTGCGGCCGCACCGACCTCGTGGAGCGGCTGGGCGACGGTGGTGAGCGCTGGCGTGGTCAGGGCGGATTCGGGAATGTTGTCGAAGCCCACCACTGCCAGGTCCTCGGGGACGCGCAAACCGAGTTCGGCGGCGATCTCCATCGTTCGGATCGCCGTGAGGTCGTTGGCCGCGAACACCGCGGTCGGGCGCTCCGCCAAGGACAGCATCTGGCGGATCGGCGTCTCGGTGCGTTCCGGGTCGTGCTCCCCGACACCCACGAGGCCGGGATCCACCTCGAGGCCGGCCTCGGCCATGGCCTTCCGGAATCCCTGCTCACGGAGCCGCGCGGACCCGATGTCGGGACGGCCACAGAGGAACGCGATGCGCCGGTGGCCCAACTCGGCGAGGTGGGTGGTCGCGGAGACAGCACCGCCGAGGTTGTCGGAGTCGACGCTCGGGATCTCGGCGGGACCCGTGTGCGGGTCGATCGAGACGAGCGGGAAGGAGGTGCGGCTCTCGGAGATGCTGGGGGTGACGAGGATGGCGCCGTCGATGAGGGTCCCGGCCAGCCGGGCGAGGGACCGGCGTTCCCACCCGGTGTGGTCCGCTCCCCGGGTGCCGCCCGCCCAGGACATGAGCTCGTAGGGACTGTCGCGGACGACGCTCCAGGCACCCTTGAGGATCTCGGTGCTGTACGGCTCGAACTCGTTGACGAGCACCCCGAGCACGCCGGTGCGCTGTGCGCGCAGCGATCGGGCGCCCAGGCTCGAGACGAAGCCGAGCTGCGCGACGACCGCGCGGACGCGGTCCTGCGTGGCTCTCGCGACGCCGTCGCGACCGTTGATCACCTTGGACAC
>JBNJCY010000187.1:0-4962 GCA_051744325.1 Actinomycetota bacterium | reverse complement strand
CCTCTTGGGATGCTCCAGCGACCTCGACGGTCACGGTGACCTCGGTGTTCCGGTCGTTCGCGACCGACCCGAGCACCCAGCCGTCGTCGAAGTTGCCCCCGGTCAGCACCAGGAGGTTCTCGACCCGGACGCCGTCGGACAGGTCGAGGCGGACGCCGTCGGAGGGTGCGTAGATGACCTGGGTCTGGATCGGGCTCGCCCAGCCGCAGGCGCCAAGCGAAAGGGCGGCTGCGGCGGCAAGGGCACCGAGGCGGGCGGCGCGACGGGGCATGTGCTCTCCTAGGGGGCGGGCGGTCCGTATGCGCACACTACCGGAGGCTCCCGTCCGCGGCATCCGGAGTCCGTGGGTGTTCCGAAGTGCGAACCCTACCTGATGGGGGCCGCAGGGTCCATGTTAGAATTGTGTTCTGCGCAACCATCCAGGGAGAAGCCTCACATGACCTTTGCCGTCGGAGAAACCGTCGTCTATCCCCATCATGGGGCGGCCCTCATCGAGGACATTCGCACACGCAAGATCCGTGGCGAGGAGAAGCTCTACCTTCGGCTCCGAGTGGCACAGGGGGACCTGACGATCGAGGTCCCTGCTGAGAACGTGGATATCGTGGGCGTCCGTGACGTGGTCGGCAAGGAGGGCCTCGAGCGCGTGTTCGAGGTGCTGCGCGCCGAGTACACCGAGGAGCCCACCAACTGGTCCCGCCGCTACAAGGCGAACGTCGAGAAGATCGCCTCCGGGGACGTCATCAAGGTGGCCGAGGTCGTCCGTGACCTGTCGCGGCGCGAGTCCAACCGTGGGCTCTCCGCCGGGGAGAAGCGCATGCTCGCCAAGGCCCGCCAGATCCTCGAGTCCGAGATCGCTCTCGCGGAGAACGCCTCCGAGGAGCAGGCCAAGGAGCGGATCAACTCCGTCCTCGCGTCGTGACCGTCGCGGTCATCGTGACCGCTGCCGGTTCGGGCACGCGACTCGGGCACGCCCTGCCCAAGGCCTTCGTGCCGCTCGCCGGTGAACCGCTGCTCGCCCACGCGTTGCGAGGTGCGTCGTCCGTGGCGGACCACCTCATCGTGACCGCACCCCCCGGCCATCTCGCCGCCGCACACGCGCTCGCCGAGCCGTTCGGCGCCGTCGTCGTCGCCGGCGGTGCGACCAGGCAGGCCTCCGTGGCCGCCGGTCTGACGGCTGTCCCGGCCGGGGCCGAGGTCGTTCTCGTCCACGACGCCGCCCGTGCCCTGACCCCGCCTGAGTCGTTCGGCGCCGTGGTGGAGGCGGTACGGAAGGGGTTCGGCGCCGTCGTCCCGGCCCTCGCCGTCGTCGACACGGTCAAGGAGGTCGAGCCGGCCGCGGCCGGTGCGCCTGAGCGCGTGCTCGGCACCCCCGACCGGGCGAGGCTGCGCGCCGTCCAGACCCCGCAGGGCTTCGACCGCGCGCTGCTGGAACGCGCCCACGCGGCGGCGCCCGAGGGCTGCGCCTCGGACGACGCCGGCCTCGTCGAGGAGCTCGGCGAGGATGTCTGGGTGGTTCCGGGGAGCGAGTTCGCCCTGAAGATCACCACCGCCCGCGACCTCGAGGTCGCGCAGCGGTGGGTCACCGCCGTGCGGGAGGAGCGGGAATGACCGGAGCCCCGCCGCGTGTCGGGATCGGCACCGACGTCCACGCGTTCGCCGACCCGGCCTCGGGACGCACGATGTGGCTCGGCTGCGTCGAGTGGCCCGGCGAGACCGGGCTCGAGGGGCACTCCGATGGCGATGTCGCGGCGCACGCCGTCGTCGACGCCGTCCTCTCCGCCGCGGGCCTCGGGGACATCGGCTCGAACTTCGGGACGTCCCGGCCGGAGTGGGCCGGCGCCGCCGGCACTGCCCTGCTGCGCGAGGCCGCCCGCCTCGTGCGGGAGTCGGGCTGGGAGATCGGCAACGCCGCCGTGCAGGTGATCGGCGTGCGGCCCCGGCTCGGACCGCGCCGGGACGAGGTCAGGGTCGCGATGAGTGCGGCGCTCGGCGCGCCCGTGTCCGTGAGCGCGACGACGACGGACGGCCTCGGCTTCACCGGACGGGCCGAGGGCCTGGCCGCCGTCGCCACCGCGCTCGTGTACCCCGTTCAGTAGCGGTGGATCGCCGCCGCCCCGGACGAGGTGGGCATCGACTCGGCCGGGACCAACAGGACCGTCCCGCCCATGGAGCGGACGATCTGGCCGAGGTCGTCGAGGACGTCGTCGGCGCCGTGGGGGTCGACGTTGCCAGTGACGGAGTCCACGCGGCCCGGCATCTCCCTGCCCTGCTCGAGGAGCAGGGTGTCGACCCTGCCGGCAACCGCGGCGCGGGCGATCGCCGCGGGGTCGTCGTCGGCGCCGCCGTTCGCCCGGGCGCTGCCGAACCGTTCGGACAGCTCCGCGAGGCGGGCGCGGCGGTGTGGTTCGAACAGTTCGAGCGCCCGCTCCCGGAGCTCGTCGAGCGAGCCCAGGGCGTCCGGGTGAACCGGGAGCGCCGCCTCCAACAGGTTCGGGTTGTGGCTGACCTCGCGGAACAGGTGGTGGTGCTCGGGTAGCGCAGCGAGGATCAGGGGCAGCCCGGATGGCTTGCTGTGATGCTCGGTGATCGCCCGGTCAACGGCGCGGAAGAAGCGCTCGGTGTCGACATCGACCTCACCCTCCTTGGAGCCCTTCCCGTGGTGCATCGGGTTCTTCCCGCCGCCGACCCCGCCGTAGGACGCGACCGTCAGGTGCGGCTCGGAGAGCTGCTCGCCCAGTGCGTCGGTGATGGTGCGGGGGACGTCCGGGTGGAGGGGAATCTCGTCCATCGTGGATTCGGAGCCCTCGTAGAGGTGTACGTCCTCCCGCGTCAGGGCCAGCACCTGGAAGCGGTCGGTCGCCTGCAGGGTTCGCAGGAGCGGCTTCACGTGGAAGCTGTCCGCCACCACCGCCCGCTCCGGCACCGCGTACTGCAGGCGGTAGACGCGGAAGAGGTCCTGCGTCGCAAGGATGGCGATCCCGTCCTGGTTGTGGTTCCAGAAGTCATGGTCGGCGGCGAGGTCGTGGAACGGCTCGAGCAGAGACTGGATCTCGGCCTTTGGGAGGCGGTCCGCCAAGCCGGCCTCGATCTCCTTCACCAGGTTGCGGAAGCGGATCGGATCCTGGTCGATCTCGGTCACGCGCCGGTGCGTCGGCTGGTAGAGCGAGAGGCACGGGGGAGCAGGGTCCTGAAGGATCCCGGTCGCGATGTCATGGTCAAACCTGTCAGTTCTCTCCATGCCTCAAGTCTCCCCCGGTGCGGCGGGCGCCACAACAACTCTCGCGAGTGCGGGCGGCCGGGGCGGCGAGAAGGACGGCCTGGTGGTGCGGGAAGCCCTGGAACTCAGAGGCCTGGCGCTGCCGGACTGTCAGGTGATCTGGCGCTGCTGGACTGTCAGGTGATCTGGCGCTGCTGCTGCTTGACCGGGATCATGACGATGAGGCCCGCCAGCAGCACCACCACGATGCCGAGGATCCCCCAGTACTGCGTGTTCTCCTTGCCCGTCACCAGCGCACCCAGCCCGATCATGAGACCGAACGCGGCTGGCGACATGAAGGACACGACCCGGCCGGTGGTGGCGTAGAGGCCGAAGATCTCACCGGCACGCCCCACCGGGATGAGGCGGGCGAGGAAGGTGCGGGACGCGGACTGCGCAGGGCCCACGAACACGGTCATGAGCATGCCGCAGATCCAGAAGACGATTGCCCCCTGGTCGTACAGGAAGAAGATCGCGATGCCGAGGATCACGAGTGACACGAGCGAGATGAGGATGACCCGCTTGGGACCGATCTTGTCGTCCAGCATCCCGAATGCCATGGTGCTGAGCCCGGCAACGATGTTCGCCGCGGCTCCGAAGATGATGACCTCCCCGGCTGTGAAGCCGAAGGTGCCCGCGGCGATGACTGCGCCGAACGCGAAGACGCCGGCGAGCCCGTCGCGGAAGAGGGCGGAGGCGAAGAGGAAGTAGATGGTGTGGGGGGAGGCTCTCCAGATCCGCTTCACGGACCGGCCAAGCTCCCTGTAGGAGTCCATCACGCCGGTGGCCGGCGAGAGGTTGGTGCGCGGGCGCTCCTTCAGGTTGAGGAAGGTCGGCACGGTGAAGATCAGCGTCCAGAGGCCGCACACCAGCATGGACACCCGGATGTCCATGCCGTCCTCCCCGGTGATCCCGAACAGGCCCACGTCCGGCTGGATGAAAAGGAAGTAGATCAGGAGGAGGACGAGGATGCCGCCGAGGTATCCCATCCCCCAGCCGAAGCCGGAGACGCGCCCGACGTTCTTCTCGGTGGCGACGTCGTCGAGCAGGGCGTTGTAACTCACGCCCGCGATCTCGCCCACCACGGAGCCGACGCCCAGCAGGATGAGCCCCACCCACAGGTAGGACGGGTCCGGGCGCACCACGTAGAGAGAGGCGGAGATCGCTGCGAGCGCCCATGTCAGGTATCGCAGCGACTTCAGCTTCGCCCCGCGTCGGTCCGCGTTCTGCCCGAGCACGGGGGCGAGGACTGCGATGAACAGGCCGGCGATCGTGGTCGAGGTGGCGAGTGACTGGGAGGTGTGGTTCTCCGAGCCGAAGGCAGACGAGGTGATGTAGACGGAGAACACGAAGGTGGTGATCACCGTGTTGAACGGCTGGGTCCCCCAGTCCCACATCGCCCACGAGATGATCTTCTTCCTTGACACGCCCTCGTTCGCGGCGAGTGCGGAACCCGTGAAGCTCTCGGGTGTGACGGCGGGGTCCGGCGGGGAGTCACTGATGCTCACACACGCAACCTAGCGGACGGACCGTGGCGGCCCGTCCCCAACCGCCCCCGACCCCATGGCGTCGCCGCCGGCTGTCTTTCCCATCTGGGCGGCCCCGATCGTGTCGCCGCCGGCTGTCTTTCCCATCTGGGCGGCCCCGATCGTGTCGCCGCCGGCTGTCTCTCCCATCTGGGCCCCCGTAGTGTCGTATGCGTCTCC
>JBNJCY010000186.1:0-4965 GCA_051744325.1 Actinomycetota bacterium | reverse complement strand
CCGTGCCGGGGCCGAGGAGCCCAGCGTGGCCGGTCCCACACCCGCCCTGGTTTGGGCCGCGCCGAACCGGGCCGATAGGATGCTCGGCGGTAGCGTGTCCGAGCGGCCGAAGGTGCAGCACTCGAAATGCTGTGTGGTGCAAGCCACCGCGGGTTCGAATCCCGCCGCTACCGCCACGGCCCGAGGCGACCCCCGGGCCGTTCCTCCTTCCCGGTTAAGTTCCTCCTTCCCGGGACCGTTCCCCGTTCCCGAGGTCCTTTCCTGTCGCCGGGGGCACACTGGAGACAGGCACCGGCAGCGGGTACAGGAGGACAGAATGGCGGAACGTCTCGAGTTCGACGGCGCAGCCGGGCAACGGCTCTCAGGCCTCCTCGACGTCCCGGAAGGTCCGTCGCGGGCCTCGGCGATCTTCGGGCACTGCTTCTCCTGCGGCAAGGACTCGATCGCGGCGGCCCGCATCGCCCGCGCGCTGACCGACCGCGGCTTCACCGTCCTGCGTTTCGACGTCACAGGCCTCGGGGAGTCCGAGGGCGAGTTCGGCGCGGCCACGTTCAGCATGGACGTGGCGGACCTCGTGGTCGCCGCCGGCGTGCTCCGGGACCGCGGCCAGGCACCGGGCCTCCTCGTGGGCCACTCGCTGGGCGGCGCCGCCGCCATCGCCGGAGCCGGGAAGATCCCGGAGGTGCGGGCCGTCGCCACGATCGCCGCGCCCTCCGACCCCGGCCATGTCACCGACCTGCTCCGTCGCCAGGCCCCGGACATCCTCGAGAGCGATGAGGTGGAGGTCCAGCTCGGCGGCCGCGCCTTCACACTGCGCCGCGAGTTCCTCGAGGACATCCGCTCCCAGCCGCAGCGCGAGCGCATCGCCAACCTGGACCGCGCCCTCCTTGTCATGCACTCCCCGCAGGACCGCACCGTCCACATCGACAACGCCTCCGAGATCTTCATGGCCGCCCGCCACCCCAAGTCGTTCATCAGCCTCGACGGCGCCAACCACCTGCTCACGGACCGCGAGGATGCCCTTTACGTCGCCGACCTCCTCGCCGCCTGGGCGTCCCGCTATCTCAACGACGGCGCCGGCTGACGTCACCCGACAACCCGACTTTCCGCTGGGGTCCTGCCGTGCGGTGCGCCGGATGGTGAGCGGGAAGGTTTTGCGCTCGTCCTGCGTTGGACATGTGTACGTCCGGAGTGTCCGGGCGCCCTGGATGCAGGAATGAGGTGACATGCGGAAGTTCGAGGAGTTCGAGGATGACGACGGTACGCTACGCCGTTACGGTCGCCACGAGCTGGGTGGCGGGATGGTGGAGGTCTCCGCCGTCGTCGATCCGACAGCGCACGTGGCCGCGTCCGCGTATGTGGACCCGGGCGCCCGCGTGGAGGCGGAGGCTCGCGTCGGTACTGGTGCGTGGATCGATCGCGACGCCGTCGTGCGTCGCCTCGCCGTGATCGGTTCGGGTGCGCACGTGGGTGCCGGGGCAGTGGTGGGGGAACGTGCCACCGTGGGTCCGCGGGCCCGTCTCGGGGAGGCGGCCGTGGTCACGGCCCGGGCCGCGGTGCGCGCCGACGCCGACGTGCCGGCCCGCGCCGTGGTGCCCGCAGGGCGTCCTGGGACCAGCCGGGCGGCGTGATCGGTCCGACCGCAGGGACCCCGCACGGGCGCGCCGCCGTCGTCAGGCGGTGTCGCGGGCGTCTGACGATGCCCCGCAGTCAGGCGATGTCGCGACGTCAGGCGATGTCCCGCCGTCGGTAGCCGACGAACCCGACGGCGGTGAACGCCGTCGCCACCAGCCCCAGCCCGGCGAGCCCCCACCAGGCTGGGTCCGCCGCCTGGATGTTGGGAACGTGCCAGAGCGGGCTGATGTCCAGGACCCACTCGTCGAGGTTGAACATGGGGCCGAGGAGGGTGAGCGCGAACGTGGCCACCACACCCATCCACCCGGCCAGCCGCTTGGACGGCTTCGCCCCGACGACGGCGAGCGCCAGTCCCACCAGCACCCAGACCGCCGGGATGGTCGCGACCGACTGGCCGAGCACGTCGGCGAAGCCGATGGTGTCCCCGGTGGCGTCGGCGACCCACCCCATCACCGAGCCCGCCACCACCATGCCGAGCGCGGTGGACAGGAACGCGATCACCGCGTGGCTGGCGAGGTGGGCGTGCCGGGTGGTGGCTCCGCCGAGCAGGGGGTCGGCGCGGAACTCCTGCTCCTCGGCGTACAACCGCATGACCACCTGCACCCCGTGCACCGCGGCGTAGATGCCCAGGATACGGATCAGGGTGAGGAGGAACTCGGCCACGAGGTCCTCCTGGGCCACAGCGCCGGAGGCGAGGATCTGCGCGATGCCGGGGTTCTCGGCGAACACGTCGGTGACCGTGTTGGCGAGGAACCCGAACAGCAGCCCGATGACCGCGAACCCGACCATCCACGAGGCCAGCGCGGACCGGTGCAGCCGCAGCGCCAGGCCCCAGAGGTTCCCCACCGCCCCGGCCCGGGCGGGTCCGGGCCGCGGCGCCACGAGGCCCATGCCGAAGTCCCGGCGGGCGTGCAGGGCCAGACCCACCACCACGAGGGCCACCGCGAGGCCCAGCACCAGCGCCAACGGCCACCAGATGTTGTCCACTGCGGGCCTCGTCTCCTGGAGCCAGCCGAACGGGGTGAGCCAGGTGGCCCAGTCGGGGGCCCCGGAGGAGTCGATGTAGCCGCGGATCACGAAGAGTGCACCGAGCACGGTGACCGCGAGGGTGTTCGCGGACCGGGCGTCCGAGCCCACCTGCGCGGCGACAACCCCAACTCCCGCGAACAGCAGCGCGGAGGCCGCGAACGTCGCGGAGAGCATGATCGAATTCACCACCCCGCCGCCGAACGCGATGGTCACGAGCGAGGAGACCACCCCGAGCAGCACCGAGGCGAGAGCCGCGAGGGCCACCGCCACCGCGGGTCGCGCCTCGCGCCCGATGACCGCGGAGGCCACGAGCTCCGCCCGCCCGGAGTCCTCCTCCGCACGGGAGTTGCGCACCACGATGAAGATGGCCATCAGCCCGGCGAAGAACGCCCCGAGCGCCCCGGCACGCCACGCGTTGAACCCGTCCGCGGTGGTGAGGTCCACCGGCCTGCCGAAGATCAGCGCCATCGCCGGGTTGGCCGTCACGTTCAGTTGGAGGATCCGCTGGGCCTCCGGGTCCGGGAAGACCCAGTCGTAGACGAGCACCGAGCTCGCCGAGAGCACCGAGATCAAAGCGATCCATGGCGCGATCGACTTCCGGTCCTGGTGCAGTGCCACGGGAAGGAGGTGACGCACCCCGGTGAGTCGGCCGCGCACGTCAGGTCCTCGCCCGCCGGCCGTGACGGCGGCGTGACGCGGCGCTCGCGCGCGACGACGGCGACGGCGGGGGAGCGGCGTCGTCGAGCGCTCGGCCGGGGGTGGCGTCGTCGCCGTAGTGGCGGAGGAACAGGTCCTCCAGCGACGGCGGGGTGGCGGTGAGTGCGCCGATGCCGAACCGGCCGAGCGCCGCCAGTGCTTCCCCCACCCGCTCGGCGTCGACGACGCCGCGCACGTGGCCGCCGTCGAGGTGGACGTCCTCCAGGGGCACGAGTTCGGTCGGGACCACCGGTGGGCGCTGCAGGGTCGCCCGGATCGTGGTGCGGGTGCGGTGGCGCAGGGCGTCGAGGGTGCCGGTCTCCACGACCACGCCGTCGCGGATGATGGAAACCCGGTCCGCCAGCGCCTCGGCCTCGGACAGGATGTGGCTGGACAGCAGGACGCTGCGGCCTTTCACCTTCTCGGCCAGAATCTCCTCCTGGAACACCATCTCCATGAGGGGGTCGAGCCCGGAGGTGGGCTCGTCCAGGATGAGCAGCTCGACGTCGGAGGCGAGCGCAGCCACCAGGGCCACCTTCTGCTTGTTGCCCTTGGAGTACTGGCGGCCGCGCTTGGTGGGGTCCAACTCGAACCGCTCGACCAGGTGCGCGCGCCGCTGCTCGTCCAGGCCTCCGCGAAGGTTGCCGAGGAGGTCGATGGCCTCACCGCCGGTGAGGCCCGGCCAGAGACTCACCTCGCCCGGCACGTAGGCAAGGCGACGGTGCAGGGCGACGACGTCGCGCCACGGGTCGCCGCCCAGCACCTCCACGTGCCCGGCGTCCGCTCGCAACAGCCCCAGCAACACCCGGATGGTCGTGGACTTCCCGGCGCCGTTCGGACCCAGGAAGCCGTGCACCTCCCCGCGGGTCACCTCCAGGTCCAAGCCGTGCAGGGCGGTGAACTTCCCGTAGGACTTGACCAGTCCCTCCACGCCGATGACCGATTCCATGGCCGCAAATCTACGCCCCTCCCGACCGCCAAACTCGCGACCCGGCGGGGTTCGGGCACCTCGCCCGGCGGGGTTCGGGCACCCGGCCCGGCGGGGTTCGGTCACCCGGCCCGGCAGGCCTTCACCACACTGGCTACATTGGGGCCATGACCGCCACCGCCGAGCCCGCCGGGTCCGCCGAGCCCGCAGCCCCCGCAGCCCCCACAGACCCCTCTGTCCCTGCCACCACCGCCGACTTCGCCGAGCTCGCCGTGGTGGTGCGCAGCGGCTTCCCCGAGTCCCGGCACCTCGGGATCGTCTCCGCCGTCGGCCCGGACGGCATCCCCGCGCTCGAACTCGGCGAGCCCACCCGGCTGCTCCTGCCCCGCAGCGCGTCCAAGCCCTTCCAGGCGATCGCGTGTCTGCGCGCCGGCGCGGACCTGGCGGACGAGACGCTCGCCATCGCGGCGGCCTCTCATTCCGGCGCCGACGACCACGTCGCCGCCGCCCGCGCCATCCTCGACTCCGCCGGCCTCACGGAGCCGTTCCTGCAGTGCCCGCCCGCGATGCCGCGTGACGCGGAGACCCTGGCCGCTGCCCTCCGGGCGGGGGCCGGGCCGAGGCGGCTCTGGTATGAAAAGGTCGGTGAAAAGGTCGGTGAAAAGGTCGGTGAAAAA